>CAYSPJ010000026.1:0-39968 GCA_964432875.1 uncultured Phaeodactylibacter sp.
CGCTCCGAGGCTTGCTAAAGAGCGGGATAAACTTCTCGCCCCACCTCGCTTTGCTAAAGCTGTACCAGAGGTGGGACTCGAACCCACACGATGTTGCCATCACTGGATTTTGAGTCCAGCGCGTCTACCAGTTCCGCCACTCTGGCTGGTATAAAAAGAGTCGAATTTCAACTTGGTGCCCGGCCCTTTAGCCGGCTTCATTTGTTTTCGGGATGCAAATGTAAGGAATCATTCCTTTATGCTGCAAGAAAATCTTAGAGAAAAATCGTCAAAAAGGCAAAAAAGTTTCCAGTGGCTTTTGTTTAAAGTTATTTAAGGTCTGTCCATTTAATCGGGTGTCTGAGCTTTAGAGTTCGAGAGCAAGGCTTGCGAAGCCCAAAAACCGGAGTTTACTCCACGAAGCGTGGGGTAAGGGGCCCTACGCTGAAGTCGAGGATTTTTGGGGCGAGCGTAACGCAGCTATCGGACTATAAAGACAGACACTATTTACTGAACCAAGCCCGGAAAATATCCAGCCCGTTGGCGTAAACGACCAAGCCCAGGACAATAATGAAACCCACCATAGTAGCATGTTCCATGAATTTATCGCTAGGCTTGCGGCCGGTGACGACTTCATAGAGGAGGAACATCACATGGCCGCCATCCAGGGCGGGTATGGGCAGTAAGTTCATAAAGGCGAGGATCAGGGAGAGGATGGCCGTCATGCGCCAGAAATGTTCCCACACCCAGGTGCTGCCGAACATGGAGCCGATAGTGCCAAAACCGCCCAGGCTTTCGGATGCCTTGATGCGGCCGCGGAACATCTGGCCGAAAGCTTTCAACTGGTCGTTGAGGAAGCCCACCCCTTTAAAAAAGCCAGCTGGCAAAGCTTGAGCCAAGGAATAATCCTGGCGTTGAGTTCCAAAAAAGTATGCGGCAGAATAGGGGTATATACCTACTTTGCCCTCTTCGCTGGTAACCATGTCCAAGGTGAGGGTATCGGTTTTATCACGCAAAACAGTGACGGTCACCGGCACGCCTTTATGCTCTTGCGCCAGGCGGTAGAAATCATTGAAAAAAGGAGTAGGCTGATCATTAAAGGCAAGGATTTGGTCTTCCGGCTTGATGCCAGCGGTTTCGGCAGGCGAGCCCTCTAGTAATTGTGCCGCGATGAAGGGCGTACGAGCGCCGAACAGCATCTTGTTTTTGCTCTCATGGCTGGACAAGATTTGGATAAACTTAGGGTCGATTGGCAATTGCTGCTCCTGCCCATCCCGCAAGACTTTGATGGTGCTGGCATCGTTGATGATAATCTCCCGGACCAGCTCCCGGTCATTGAATTTAACGAAAGGCTTATCCCCGATGGCCAAGATTTTATCCCCGTCGCGCAGGCCTATTTCCAGGCCTAAAGAATCGGCATAAATCCCATATTGGAGGCGATCATTCGGCAAGAACTCCTCTCCCCAGGCCCACAGTACCATGCCGAAGAGGAAAAAGCCGAGGATGAAGTTTACGGTCACGCCGCCCAACATGATGACGAGGCGCTGCCATGCTGGTTTAGAGCGGAATTCCCATGGTTGAGGAGGCTGTTTCATCTGCTCCGTATCCATGCTTTCATCTATCATGCCGGATATCTTGACATAACCGCCCAGAGGCAACCAACCGATGCCGTACTCGGTATCGCCTTTCTGATATTTCAAAAGGGAAAACCAGGGGTCAAAGAACAAGTAGAACTTTTCGACACGAGTACCGAAAAGCCGGGCTGGCAGGAAATGCCCCATTTCGTGAAGGACAATCAGGATAGAAAGGCTCAGCATGAGTTGCCCTGCCATGATCACATAATCCATAAGCGGCTATAGTATATCTGAAAATTAGTTTTTAATTTCATTCAAGTCTAGAAAACACGATTAATTTTCCTATTGTTGCGCAAAGGCACGCAAAGGTAAATAAAAAACATCGGCATAAGCAATGAACTTATTTTATACCACCACTATCCATGACGGCTTCCTCCAGCTAGCCGAAGAAGAAGCCCACCACTGCTTTCAGGTGTTAAGGCGCAAAAGCGGAGATGTGATTTACGCTACTGATGGCCAAGGCGGGTTCTACCGGGCTGTCATTGAGGAAATTGGCAAAAAGAACTGCCTGGCACGGATTGAAGAAGCCCAATACGAGTACGGCCGGCGCCCTTTCCATTTACATCTGGCCATCGCCCCCACCAAAAACATCAGCCGGCTGGAGTGGTTTCTGGAAAAAGCGGTTGAAATCGGGATCGACGAGATAACCCCCTTGGCTTGCGAACACTCCGAGCGGGTGCAGGTCCGCAATAGCCGCCTGGAAAAAATCCTGCTCTCCGCCATGAAACAATCGCTGAAAGCCTACCTGCCCCGATTGAACGAACTCACCGCCATAAAACCATTCCTGGCTCTCCAGCGCCTCACCAGCGGGCAGAAATTCATCGCCTACCTGGGCCCGGACACCAAAGGACACCTGAAACACAACTACCAGCCCCCTCAAAACGTTTGCATCCTCATAGGGCCAGAAGGCGACTTCAGCACCCTTGAAGTGCAAGCTAGCCAGGAAGCTGGCTTTCTGCCTGTGAGCCTCGGCCCCAGCCGTTTACGCACCGAGACCGCCGGGCTGGTGGCTTGCCATACCATAAATTTGTTGAATGAATAATTTAAAAGCTAGTTCTATATGAAGCAATTGCTGTCAGCCATCTTTGCCATCTGTTTCTTGGCATTGCCTTTGAGCCAAGCTGCCGAACCCCCTTCACTGCGTATCGGCCTGCTGAAATATCGAGGGGGCGATTGGTATTCCAACCCCACTTCATTGCCCAACCTGGCTGGATTTTGCAATCAGCAGCTGGGCACTAATTTCGATCTGGATTATGGTGAAGTAGAGGTAGGTAGCGTAGAATTGTACAACTACTCCTTTTTGCACATGACCGGGCATGGCAACGTCATCTTTTCCGATGCCGAGGCGGAGAACCTCCGCAATTACCTCATCGCCGGCGGATTCTTACATATCGACGACAACTATGGCATGGATCCTTACATTAGAGTGGCTATGAAAAAAGTATTCCCCGAACTAGCCTTTATCGAGCTACCCTTCGAACACGAAATCTATCGCCAGAAGTTCGAGTTTAAAAATGGCCTGCCCAAGATACATAAACACGATGGCAAGGCGCCACAAGGCTTCGGCTTATTCTGGGAAGGCCGCCTAATCTGTTTTTACACCTATGAATGCGACCTGGGCAACGGATGGGAAGACCAGGCCGTGCACAACGACCCGGAAGAGGTGCGCATGCAAGCCCTGCGCATGGGCGCCAACATCATTCAATACGTCTTTGGGCAGTAATACTGCTCAGCGCCAAATCAAAGAGCGCTTTTGACGGATGTAGTCCCTTATATTGAGCCAGAAGGCCACAAATAAATACAGTAAAATAGGGGAGCCCAGCGTAGCAAAGGAGAGATAGATAAAATAGACGCGCACCCTGGCCGAGGCGATGCCCATCTTCTCGCCCAGATAGTTGCACACGCCGAACGCCGAACGCTCCAATAAGGCCTTAAGTTGGTTCATACCCGTTGTTTTTTTGTGCTTTCAATGACAACTTTCTTAAACAATAAAAGGGTCAAATTGATTAGCGCAAACGCAAAAAATCCGGGATTCCAGCCAAAAACAGCTATTAAGAGCCTAAAAGCTAGCCTTTAACGGATGATTGCTGCCTCCGTAGCCTGCTGCATGACCTGATAGGCAGGCTGCGGCCCTTCCAGCGTCTGCCCAGGATCTGAAAGCTTCTCTCGCGAACCGGAAAATATGCTCAATGCGCCCACCAGGCCAATAAGTAGGATGACGAATACAATGATGCTCTCTATTTTATGGGGAGTTTTTGATGCTTGTGCCATGATCTTAGATTTGTTGTGGTTTGGGTAATACTTTGCCAGCCCAGCCGGCTGCGGCTGGAAGGATACACGCCCGCAAAGGGCAATACTTTAGCAGAGGAAAGCCAGTGCCTGCACTGTTTCCAGGTCGAATGCCAGCAAGGCAAGCCCATTACATCCCCATGCCATTTGGCAGGCCGCTAAATCGTTTGCGGACAATGGTGGCATAGGCCGGCCATTACCGCAGCTCCCCTGGGGAGCGCCGCAGCCTGCAAATCAGGAAATGCGAGGCCTGGCTGGCTTTTTCAGCCAGCCAAGCTTGCTTGACAATATGTGGTACTTCGCTTAGCTCTTATCCGCAAAAGTGTAGATGTAGCGGAAATTTGCCAGGGTGCTCAGCGCACCAAGGCTCGAGCGGGGGCCGCAACGGCCAGAATGTGTGTTTGTTAAGGGTTGCATAATACACTAGTTTGTTATGAATGGGAAAAAATATACTCATGAAGCATCCCCTCAGATAGGGGCCTCTCCCCCTATACATGACTGATGCTCAGGAAATTTCAAAAACGGGGGGTAAAAATGGTATGATAGATAGCTGCAAACATATTAAATTATTATTTAAATTAAATAACATTCGCATGTGTTTTTTTCTTTCGCCTCACATATTAAGATAATACAAAATATGTGCCAAAAATCAAAGAGGGGTGGACCGTGGGATGCGCATGCTCATAAGCGCCTGTTCAGGTGGGTTCAATAAGCGATAAAATAAGCCTTAGGTTGCTTGGGCAACAAAAGCCAAAGGCGACCGTAGCTGTTGGTGCGGCCGGCTTGTCGGGCAGCCTGCGACCCCACGCCGGTATAGACATCAATATGCCCAGAGCCTTTAATGGCTCCACCAACATCTTGGGCGACGAAAAAGCGGTAGTCATAGCCGATGACGCGCTGCGTTTTTTGATCAAATCGCGGGAAGGAGGCAAGCAGGCAGCTGCCCAGCGGGATATAGCGGCGGTCAACAGCGATCGAATACTGGCCAGTAAGCGGCACGCCGCCGGCGCCTTTGGGCTCCGTGCGCCGGTGGGCAAAGAAGGTATAGGAAGGATTGTAGAAGAGCACCGTATCCAACAGCGCTGGATGCTGCTTGAGATAGCGCCGGATGCCGCCGATGGAGAGGTTCTCCAGAGGTATATCCTCGCGGCTCATGATGAATTTTTCAATACTGCGGTAAGGGTGGCGGTTGGTGCCGTTGTAGGCGAAAAGCTCACGGGTGCCATCGGGGAATTCCACAAAACCAGAACCCTGCACCTGCATGTAATAAATATCGACTTTATCGGAAGCATAGGCTAACTCCAAGCCCATGCCTTTTAACGCCCCTTCCCCTTCAATCTGAGCACGGGTAGGCAGTTCCCCCTCCCAGTCCAATGGGCGTTTGTAGACAGGGTGCTGGAAGCGCCCTTGCGGCTTACGGGCGACTTCTAACACCGGAGTATAATAGCCCGTAAAACGGACGTTGCCGCGGCGGTCGTTGCCCCATATTTGATAGGCTTCCAACTGATCCTGAATGCCCATGGGGAACGTCATTTGCCAGGCCCGCAATACCCGGATGGTCTCCTTGAGCTCATCTTGATTGATGCGCAAGCTGCCGACTTGCTGGTTTCTGCCCGCGCTTTGCATCTCCAACAATTTCAGGTTGTAATCCAGGGCTTCCACCAAATCGCCGTCAATAAAGGGCAAAACAATAGTATCCAGGCGGCTGAGTTCGTACACCTCTTGCATGCGCGGACCACCCAGTAAGCGCCCGTCTCGTTTTTGGGTGTATTCGAAAGATTCGCCGTCATCTTCAGGTAAAAAAGTAGCCGGCTCGCCTTGGGGGGGGAGTGCTTTGCCGCTTTTTTCCGCCTGCCCACAGGCAAAGAGCGCGGCTAATGCGATGAATACCAGGGCGTTTAATCTTTGCATTGCCTCCGGTGTGTTTAGGCCGTTCGGCAATAATACCACTATTTGGCAAATTTGCAAAACAAAGCGTGCCGTATGGGTTCTTTTTGCGCCCTTGAGCTAGTACTTGCGGGCAGTGATCGTTGCATAAAACCACCAGCCCCGCCGCAAAGCCTGGAATTGCCGGATGCTGCCAATAATATTGTGATGCTGGGCGCGCGAGCGGATGCCCAGCCCGTAGAGCAAGTAATTGGCCCACAGCCAGCGTCGGGCGATTTTGTGCAAGTTTTTTAGCGACACCCAGGCATAGGGCGTATAATCCCGGATCTGCACTTCCTGGAAGCCCGCTTGCTCGGCTTGAGTACGATGTTCTTCAGCGGTATTGATGTCGGGTATGGCCCAACGATTGAGCCAGGACAACAACAGTGCTTCCCCTTTTTCCGGCAGGGGCCGTCGGATGCGGGTGTATTCAGCAATGACCAACCGCCCGCCGGGACGCAGCAGCCGGTAAGCCTCGCGGTAAAATGCGGCCTTTTCCGGGGCGTGGCAGAGGCTCTCACAAGCCCAGATTACGTCGAAACACTCGTCCTCAAAAGGCGTATGGCAATAATCGGCTTGTAGAAATGATGCTTGTCTATCCAGGCCCGCCGCCCGGGCATGTTGGCGCGCTTCAGCGATCTGACTGGGCACCGGGCTGATGCCTACCGCTTCAGCCTGCCGGTGCCGCGCCAGCCAGAGGCTGCTGCCGCCCTTGCCGCAGCCTGCATCCAGCACCCGCTCGCCGGGCTGCACCTCTGCCAACTCGGCCAATACGCGATTGGTGTTTTGCAGGGCATCGGCATGCTTGTCGGCGTTTTGGTCGTAAAACCCAAAATGTACCGCCAGATCTTCCCGCCCTGTCCAGGCGATATGGTAGTCGAAGCGCGTACGCTCGTAATACTCGATCAGCTCGCTGAAGCGAGACTCATCAAAGGGGGGATGTTGGTTTTCCATGCGCAGTTGCTTTTGCCCGGCAAAGATAGGTCATTTCCTACCCTATGGAATAGACACTTTGCCATTCCGCCAGGCAACCGGGTATTTTCTCAAAAGCCTGTCGCAGGCCTAAGCTTGTGCTTTAATCGCTTAAAATTCCTTTTCTTTGCCCTGACAAAAAACAATGCGAACATGCCAAAACACTATACTTCCGCCCCTATCAACGAAAAAGAGGTACTGACCGGAGAGCGTTACCCTGATGTGTACTATACCTACCAGCCCGATACCGTAGTCCAGCACTTCCAGGAAAAGGACGACATCTTTATTTATGAATGCGCCAACGGGATGGCGCTGAAAGTCGAAGTGGTGCAGGCCGACATTTTCCGCTTCCGTTATGCCCTCGAAGGACAGTTCGAGCGGGATTTCTCCTATGCCCTCCTGCCGCACGGCCGGCCGCGCATCCCGGCAACCATGCTTTGGGGGGACGAAGCGCATTACTACATCCAGACCGAAAAGTTGCTCTGCCGCATCAGCAAAGCCGATTTGCAAGTCAGCCTGCTCGATGCGCAAAGCAAGGAATTGATCTGCGCCGATGCGGCTCCCTTTTACGGGCGGCGCACCATCCATAAAGGGGTGGACATGGTGAAAATCACTAAAGCCGTGCATGAAGGCGAGTACTATTTTGGGCTGGGCGACAAGTCCTGCCGCATGAATTTGCGGGGGATGAAGCTGGAAAATTGGAATACCGATGCTTTCGGCTACCAAACCGATACCGACCCGCTCTACCGCAGCATCCCCTTTTACTATGGCCTGCGCGAAGGGCGCGGCTACGGCATCTTCCTGCACAACACCTACCGCACCCATTTCGACTTTGATGCCGATTCCAATGGACAAATGGCCTTTTGGGCTGAAGGCGGTGAGCTGGACTACTTCTTTCTCTACGGCCCGGAGCTAATGCGGGTGGCAGAAGGCTACAGCTGGCTGACTGGCACCCCCGAGCTACCCGCGCTTTGGGCCTTGGGCTTCCACCAGTGCCGCTGGAGCTATTACCCTGCCAGCCGAGTCTATGAACTAGCCCGCGAATTCCGCCAGCGGCAAATACCTTGCGATGCGATTTACCTCGACATAGATTACATGGATGGCTACCGCTGTTTCACCTGGGACGCGGAGCACTTCCCCCAACCCGCTGCGCTGATTGCCGATTTGAAAAAACAAGGCTTTCAGACCGTAGTCATGATCGACCCCGGCATCCGCATCGACCCCCAGTACCACGTCTATCGCGAGGGCTTGGCGCGCGACGCCTTCTGCCGCCGTGCCTCAGGCGAGCTGATGCGCGGCCCGGTCTGGCCCCCCGACTGCGTCTTCCCGGATTTTACCCGGCCGGAAGTACGCCAGTGGTGGGGAGAGCTCTACCGCCAGCTCTACCTGGAGCAGGGCGTCAGCGGATTCTGGAACGATATGAACGAGCCAGCGGTATTCAAAGTGAATAGCGCGACCTTCCCCGACGATGTCATCCATGCCTTTGACGGGCAGCCTTCCGATCACCGCAGGGCTCACAACATCTATGGCCAGCAGATGTCACGGGCTTCGCAAGAGGGGCTCAAGCAGCTCAATCCGGAGAAGCGCCCCTTTATCCTCACCCGGGCTTCCTTCAGCGGCGGCCAGCGCTATGCTTCCGCCTGGACGGGCGATAACGTGGCCAGTTGGGGACACCTGCGCCTGGCCAACCTGCAATGCCAGCGCCTGAGCGCCTCGGGCTTCTCCTTCGTCGGCAGCGATATTGGCGGCTTTAAAGACCAGCCCGATGGCGAGCTCTTTGTGCGCTGGCTCCAACTCTCCGTATTCCACCCCCTCTTCCGCGTACACTCCATGGGGAATAATGTGGATGGGGCAGCCGAAGCCGAGGCCGAGGCCATCCATGAGGCAGAACTTACCAACCGCATGGACCAGGAGCCCTGGTCGTTTGGACAAGAATACACCCGCTTGGCTAAAGAGGCCATCGAGCTGCGCTACGAGCTGCTACCTTATATTTATTCCGTCTTCCAACAGCACTGCCACACCGGACAACCCGCCATCCGCAGCTTGTTTTTCTACGACCAAACCGATGTGGAGAACCTATTCCGGGACTACGAGTTCCTTTTCGGGCCCCACCTGCTGGTGATGCCTGTGCTAGAGGCTGGCCTACAAGAGATGAAAGCTTATCTCCCTGCTGGGCAGTGGTATGATTACTGGTCAGGCATCCACTATGAAGGCCGGCAGGAGTTGGCACTGCCAGTATCATCTAACCGCATACCCCTCATGGTCAAAGCCGGAGCGGTCATCCCCAACTATCCGGTGCAGCAGTACACCGGAGAAAAGCAATTTGAGGCGATCACCCTGCGTGCCTACTACGGTAGCGGTACCAGCCAACTCTACGAAGACGCTGGCGAAGGCTACGGCTACCAATCGGGTGATTACTCTCAGCGCCACTTCCGGATGCAGCCAGCTGAGGGCAAACTGAGCCTGAACCAACAACGCGAGGGCAGTTTCTACGTGGCTTATGAGCACTTCCTGCTCTTGCTCTTCGGCCTGCCTTTCCCCCCCAATTATTGCCTTGCTGATGGCCAGGAGTTGGAATGGCAAATAAAAGACGGCACGCTGCACTTGAAGTTGCCGCAGGGGTTTGACCAGCTTGAGATTGGGTAGCAACTAAGCTGTAGGCAAAAAGTGCCTCCGCTCAGCCATGATGAGCCTTGATGTGGCGGCATTAGCCCCCTTCCTGGGCCATCACGAATGAGCCAGTATGTTCAAAATCGCGGAAGTCTACCAGGCTAACACCGGATACCCCCTGTTCGGCCATATAAACGCCGTAGATGGTATCCACGGCTGCCATCGTGAGCTTGTTGTGGGTGACGATGATAAACTGCGAGTCTTTGGAGAATTTTTTAATGATGCGGTTGAACTTCTCGATATTGGCATCGTCCAGAGGTGCATCTACTTCATCAAAGATACAGAAGGGGGCGGGTTTGAGCAGGTAGAGGGCGAAGAGCAAGGCCGTAGCGGTCAATGTTTTTTCACCTCCGGAGAGCTGGCTGATCGTCTGTGGGCGTTTGCCTTTGGGCTTGGCCACGATTTCGATGCGAGACTCCAGCGGGGTTTCTGGCTCTAGGAGGATGAGATCGCAAGTATCGTCTTCGGTGAAGAGGCTGCGGAAGACGTCGATGAAGTAAAGCCGGGCCTTTTCGAAAGCTTCCAGGAACTGGCTGGTAGCCGTTTCGTCAATCTCGCGGATAGTCTCCTCCAGGTCTGATTTCGCCTGCAGGATGTCGTCGCGTTGCAGGGATATACTATCGTGGCGCTCTTTCATCTCGTCGTAGGCCTCGACCGCCAGCGGGTTGATCTCACCGTAGTTTTCGAGCCGACCGCGCAAGCGCTCCACCTGGAGCTCGAGCTCTTCCGGTGGCACCTCCGTTTTCAGCTCCATCTTGAGCACCTCATTGATATCCAGGTTGAATTCGATGCGTAGGCGCTGCGCCACCGAGCTGATTTCAAATTTGATATCGCTCGCCTTATCCTTGAGGTTGTTGAGCAGCACCTGGCTATCTTGCCTTTGCTTGAGCAGGCGGCGCAGTTGATCCTCCAATTCATTGATGCCGCTGCGCGATTGGAAGTAGTGTTGCTCTGCCTGGGTCAGGAGGGTTTCTTTTTCCTGGCGCTCGCTATAGGCTTTTTGCAATTCAATCTCCAGCGTATTAACCAGTTCTTGCAAGCTGATGATTTCGCCAGCGCTGCTTTCGAGGGCCTTGCTATCATTGATGACCACTTGATGGGCTTCCTCCAGTTGCTTTTCGCGGAAGCTCAACTCGCGCTGCAGGGTAGAGACTTTGTTTTGCTGGCGGATAAACTGGATATTTTTATCGTTGAAAGCCGTTGAGGCCTCACTCATCTGCTCCGCTATCTGCCGGTAATTGACATCAGTATTGGCGATTTTCCCTTTGAGGGCGGCAATTTCAGCGTTTTTCTCCTCCAGTTGCTGCTCAATGCCCGCATTGGCCAAATTGAGCTGGCCGATGGCCGCTTCCAGGCGGGCCTGTTTTTCGTCGGCTTCTTTGAGGAATGCCCCAAAGTTTTCCAGGCGAGTAGACAAAGCCGCTTTATCCTGCATCAGGCGGTTGAGCACGGCTTGCTGCTGCTGGATTTGAGCGGGAGTGCCCTGTTTCTTGAGGGCTTCTATTTTTGATTTTTGGTTGTAAAACTCTGTCGAGAGGCTATTCTCATCGCGTTCCAGTCGTTTGATGGCGGCATCGAGCACCTCCATATTCTTCTTGCGCCCGATTTTCTTGCCCTCAAACAGGCCGATGGAGCCACCTGAAAGGCTGTAGCGGCGTTGGATGAAGCGCCCGCTCCTGGATAGCAAGACATAACTGCTATCGGACGGCAGTTCCTGCACTTCGTCCTTTTCAGTAATCAGCACGTTTTCCAGCAAATAACTACAGAGCTTGCGATAAACCGGGTCGGTCTCCACCAGATCGATGGCCTGCAGGGTATCGGGCAGCAAGGCCATGGGCGGCAGGTAGCCATTGAAGGCATCCAGGATGAAGAAGTTCGCTTTGCCCTTTTGGGTATTGCCCAGCAGTTGCACGGCTTTGTAGGCGTCGGGCAAGCTTTTGACCACGTAATAATTCAAATAGGGCTCCAGATAGTTTTCGATGGCGACCCGATATTCTTCCCGCACGTAGATGAGGTCGGAAAGCAGGGGCGTCTCGACGTCCCAGTCTGGTGATTTGGCGGTGCGCAGAAAGCGGATGGATTCCGGGAAGCCTTCCAGGCTTTCCAGCATGCTCTTGGTCAGTTTGTATTCATTGCGTTTGGCATCCAGCTCGCGGTTGACGCGGGTGACTTTCTGGGTGAGGGCTTCCAGTTCCGCTTCTGCCTGGCGGATGTTGTCCTGGCGTTGCTGCTCGGCTTGCTCCAGGGCGGCAAGGGCATTTGACTGGGCCTGCTGCTCCGTCTCCAGGGCATCCATTTTTTCTTGCAGCCCGACCAGGTCATTGCGGCGCTGTCCGATATCCTGCTGGCTGCGGTTGAGGTCTTGGCGGTAGCTTTCAGCCTGGTTGCCGTTGATGGCTTTCTGCTTTTCCAGTTCGAAGGCCTGGCGTTCGAGGGCTTGCTGCCCCTGGACGATTTCGTCCAACCCGGCTTTCAGCTCGCCGTGGCTCTGCCGGGTGAAAGCCAGTTTTTCTTCCGCCCCGGCCAGTTCTTCCTCCAATTTGATCTCCACCCGCTTTTCGGCATTGAGCTCAGAGCGGTAGTACTCAATATCTTCTTCCAACTGCCGGATGCGCGCCTGGGCCGTTTTGATTTCCTCGGCCAGCTTGGCCTGGTTTTGCGACAGGAACTGTTCCTTCTGGAGGTGCAGCCGCTTGTCGTTTTCCATGCCGCGGATGTCGCCTACCAGTTTATTGAGCTCCCGTTGGCGGTCGGAAAGGGTTTTCTCCTGATCCAGATTGGTCTTGCGGCCAGATTCCAACTCGGCCTCCAGCTTATTGATCCCCACTTCCAGTTCGCGATAACGGTGTTCTTCGGCTTCCAATTTGGCGCGGGACTCATTCTGGCGTTGCTTCAGTGCTTCCACTTTCAAGACTGCCAGTTGAGCGCTCAACTCCTTGTATTGCGCTTTGAGCTCGAAGTAGCGCTTGGTGCGCTTGGCCTGCTTCTCCAGCGCTTTCAGGTTGTTGTCGATTTCGAAGAGGAGGTCTTCTACCCGGTCGAGGTCTTCGGCAGTGCTTTTGAGCTTGGCCAGGGTTTCGCGCTTGCGGACTTTGTATTTTGACACCCCGGCGGCTTGCTCAAACATGCGCAGGCGGGAGTTATCTTTATCGTTGAGGATATCATCTACCATGCCCAGGGCGATGATAGCGTAGGAGTTTGAGCCGATGCCAGTGTCTAGGAAGAGGGAGGTAATGTCCTTTAAACGGCAGGGCACGCCGTTGAGGCGATATTCGCTTTCCCCGCTGCGGTACAACATGCGGGTGATCGTGACGGTGTGGTACTCGGTTGGCAGCAGGTTTTTGGTATTCTCAAAAGTAAGGGATACCTGGGCAATGCCGCCGGCCTTACGGCGCTTAGTGCCGTTGAAGATGACGCTCGACATCTGGTCCAGGCGGAGCTCGCGGCTCTTTTGTTCGCCCAATACCCAGCGTATGGCATCCACAATATTGGATTTACCCGAGCCATTGGGCCCGACGATGCCGATTACGTCTTGCTCGAAGTTGATCGCCGTTTCATTGGCGAAGCTCTTGAACCCCTTAATTTCCAACTGCTTCAATCTCATAACCCGCAAAAGTAAACATTTCGGATTGGATGCTATCAGGCCAGCCGGCCTTTTTATCCACATTTAGGAGGAAATAATACACCGCAGTGGCGTTTCAGGTGGCGGGCATCATCCCAGCAACAAGTCTCCTGCTCCTTCGCGGATGATTAGAGGTTCTGCGCCAGTGCAATCTACCACGGTGGAGGGCAGGTTGCCCCCGGGGCCGCCATCAATGACCAGGTCCGTGAGCTTTTGGTAAGCCTCATGGATATCGAGGGGGTCGGTGAGGTATTCCAGCACCTCATCATCCGCTTTGAGGGAAGCGGTGAGCATAGGGTGCCCGAGGGCTTCCACCAACGCCAAGGCGATATTATTATGCGGCATGCGGATGCCGATGGTGCGCTTGCGGTTTTTGAAGAGCTTGGGCACCTGGTTGTTGGAGTTGAGGATAAATGTGAAAGGGCCAGGTAAGTTCTTCTTCATCACCCGGAAAATCTGATTGTCGATCTGCTGAGTAAATTCTGACACCTCGCTGATATCCCGGCAGACGATGGAGAGATTGGCCTTCACGGGGTCGAGCTGGCGCAGCCGGCAGATGCGGTCTACGGCTTTGGCGTTGAGCATATCACAGCCCAGAGCGTAGACTGTGTCCGTGGGATAAATAATCACGCCGCCGCTCTCCATGATGTCCACGGCCTGGCGTATTTTTCGCCCCTCGGGGTTGTGAGGATTGATGGTTAATAGCATAATAAGCCCATTGTGGTGGTAAATAAATGATTACCCCCTGCCCGGCAGGGTCGGCCGCTAAAGATAAGAAAAAATGATGAACCCCAGAACTAAGCGGGCTTTTTTACCATCAGTTGTCGTACTCGTCCTCGTCATCAAATAGATCATCGCCAAGCATATTGGCCAGCAGGTCGCGGAAGGATTGGCTGCCTTCCAGGATGTCTTTGTTAAGTACCTCCAGCTCCGCCAGGCCATGCAGCGCTAATTCCATGAAGGTATAAGCCGCATCGCCTTTCAGTTCCAAAGTAGTTTCCACTAGTTGGCGCAAGCCAGCAATCCGGTCGAGGGCACGGCGGTAGTCCTGCTCGCTGGCATCGTTGAGCAATTCTAGTTCGTTGCCAGCTGCAAACCAGGCACGGATGGTGCCGTAAGGGTCTTTTTGCACCCCTTTCTTGAGCTTGTCGGGATTGGGGAAATGATTGAGGAAAGAGGTCTTGATCGCTTTGCTCAACAAAGCCATCGCCACTTGGTAGGGGCCCTCCTGTTCGCCTTCATAAACCAGTTCCACCTTGCCTGTAATAGCCGGCACTACCCCCCAGAAATCGGTCAAGCGGGCAGTGGCTTTAGTTTCGTGATTGAGCAACATACGCCGCTCGGCAGTGCTGACCAGGTTTTCGTAGCCGGAAATAGTCAGGCGGGCGGACACGCCGCTCTTATCATCTACCAGCTCGCTATCGCGTGCTCCAAAAGCGATCATTTCCAATAAGACTTGCAGCAGGTCAGGCACTTCAATACAGGCGCGCTGCGCATCGGCCAGCCGGGCTTCCTGCTGGGTGATCTGCCGGGCAATTTCGATTGTCTTGGGGTAATGGGTCAGGATTTGGCTCTCGATACGGTCTTTCAGCGGGGTGATGATACTGCCGCGGTTGGTGTAGTCTTCGGGGTTGGCCGTAAAGACAAATTGGATATCAAGCGGCAGGCGCAGTTTGAACCCCCTGATCTGGATATCGCCTTCCTGCAGGATATTGAACAAAGAGACCTGAATGCGCGGCTGGAGGTCGGGCAATTCATTGATGACAAAAATACTGCGGTGCGCGCGGGGTACTAGCCCAAAGTGGATGACGCGCTCGTCGGAATAAGGCAGTTTCAGGCTAGCGGCCTTGATGGGGTCCACGTCCCCGATCAGGTCGGCCACGCTCACATCAGGGGTTGCCAATTTTTCAACATAGCGCTGGCTGCGATGCACCCACTCGATGGGGGTCTGGTCGCCATGTTCGGCCAGCATATCGTGGCCATAGCGCGAGATGGGGTTCAGCGGGTCGTCGTTGAGCTCGCTGCCGGCGATGATGGGGATGTATTCGTCGAGCAGGCTATCCAGGGTGCGGGCGATGCGCGTCTTGGCTTGCCCACGCAGCCCAAGCAGCAGGATGTTGTGGCGCGAAAGCACTGCCCGTTCAATGTCGGGCAATACGGTTTCATCGAAGCCGATGACCCGGCTGAATATTTTTTCTCCGCTCTTTAATTTCTTGATGAGGTTGGCGCGCAGCTCTTCTTTGACCGAACGGGGCACATAGCCGCTTTTTTTCAACGCCGCAAGCGTCTTGATATCTTTCATTCCAGCAGTTTTATTTCATTTATCCTCGCAAATCAATGAAACATATCAGGGCCGAGATGGTTGTGGGAAACGCCTTTGAGGTGAAGTGAAATCGCCAGCCAACAGGTGGCCCCTCCTTGGGTAGGCCATGCTCTCTCCCCTACTCCACCGCCATCTGTGCTTCTTCCCATTCCTCCAGAGCCGCTTCCAACTCTTTTTGCTTTTGGTGGTAAGCCTGAGTCATTTTTTCCGCATCAGGGCTGCCAAAGAAAGTGGGCGCTTGCATCTTCTCCTCCAGCACAGCGATTTCCCTTTCCAGGCGCTCCACCCTCTTCTCGGCATTGCTCAGGTTGCGCAGTAAGCGCTTGCGCTCCTCATAGCTCAACTCTGGCTTAGGGGCTGCTTTAACCGCGGCATTGCCTGAAGGCCTGCTAAGCTCGACCTCGCGCATGTTGTCCAATTCGCGTTTTTCCAGGAAGAAATTCACATCGCCAAGGTAATCGTGGAGCTGGCGATCGCGGAACTCAAGGGTGCGGTTAGTCAGCCCGCTAAGGAATTCGCGGTCGTGAGAGACGACGATGAGGGTGCCGTCATAATCCTGGATGGCTTGTTTGAGCACATCCTTGGAGAGCATATCCAGGTGGTTGGTAGGTTCGTCAAGTACCAGTAGGTTGAAGGGGCGCAGCAGCAGGCAAGCCAATGCCAGGCGGGCGCGCTCGCCTCCGGAGAGGACCGATACTTTCTTTTCCGCGTCTTCGCCGCTAAACATAAAGGCACCGAGTATGGCACGCAAGCGGGTACGCATCTCCGGCGGGGAAGCCATTTCCATGGTCTCCAATACCGTGAGCTTCGATTGCAAGGTATCGGATTGGTTTTGGGCGTAGTAGCCGATCTGCACGTTGTGGCCGTAATCCAGCTGCCCGCTGCTCAGGGTTAGTTCGTTGACGATGATTTTCGCCAAAGTCGTCTTGCCCTGGCCATTTTGCCCCACGAAAGCCACGCGGTCGCCCCGGTCTAATTTAATATCCACCCCATCGAGCACCAACAGGTTGCCGTAGGATTTGACCAGGTTTTTGCCATCCAGCACGACCTGGCCAGAACGCGGGGCCGGCGGGAAACGCAGGTTCATCGTAGCCGTATCCTCCTCGCTGATTTCGACGCGCTCCATCTTATTGAGCTGTTTTTGCATGGATTGAGCCATGCTCGTCTTGCTGGCCTTTGCCATGAAACGGGTGATGGTGCGCTCCTTCTGGGCAATGACGCGCTGTTGGTTCTGATAAGCCGCCATTTGCTTCTCCCGGCGCTCTTCGCGCAAGGCTACGTATTTGCTATAAGCTGCTTTATAATCGTAAACATTGCCCAGCTCTACCTCGATGGTACGAGAAGTGACATTATCGAGGAATTGCTTGTCGTGGGAAATAACGATGACGGCCCCATTATAATCTTTCAAAAAGCGCTCCAACCAAATGATAGACTCGATATCGAGGTGGTTGGTAGGTTCGTCCAGCAGGAGGAAATCGGGGCGCTGTAGCAGCATTTTGGCCAATTCGATACGCATCTGCCAGCCCCCACTGAACTCATCCGTTTTCCGGCCAAAATCTTTTTGTTTGAAACCCAGCCCCTTGAGCACCCTTTCCACATCGGCCTCCATGGATGGCCCACCGAGCAACAGGAAGCGGTCATTAGCTTCCGAAAACTCCTCCAGCAGCCGGAGGTAAGACGCGCTATCGTAATCGGTGCGGTGGGCAAACTCATCATTGATTTCAGCGATGCGCCGCTCGAGCCGCCTGGCTTCATCAAAAGCCGTAAGCGTCTCCTGCATCACGGTTTTGCCTTTGGGCAGCTCCATCTCCTGGTGCAAGAATCCGAGGGTGCTCTCGTTGGGGCGCGCCACCTGCCCTTCATCTGGCCGGATATGGCCCGCGATTATTTTGAGCAAAGTGGACTTGCCTGCCCCGTTGCGCCCCACCAGGCCTACCTTGTCGCCCGGGCCGATGGTCAGGTTGATATTGTTCAGGAGTACCCGTTCTCCGTATTTTACCGCTATATTGGATACGTTGATCATGCTGTCGTGTTATTAATCGAGGCGCAAAGATAGCAGATAGTGGCAAAAAACCATCAGGCTTTCTGGAGTGTGAAGCCAAAAGTGGAGCCTAGCTCCGGCGCGCTGCGCACATTGATGGTTTGTTTATGTGCCTCGATGATGTGTTTGACGATAGAAAGCCCCAGGCCCGAGCCGCCGGCTTCCCGCGAGCGGCTCTTGTCTACGCGGTAAAAGCGGTCAAAAACGTGGTCGAGATGCCTTTTGGGGATGCCGATGCCGTTGTCGGCCACTTCGATCAGCACGTTTTTATCCATGTCGTAAAAGCCGACCTTAGTGCGCCCTTTTTCAATGCCGTATTTAATGGAATTATTCAAGAGGTTGGTCAATACCTGCCGGATGCTCTCCCGATCGGCCAGCACTCTAAAGCTTTGCGAGGCCCCGTCTTTGAATTCCAGGGTGATGTCTCGCTGAGCAGCTTTGATTTCAAGCTCTTCAAAGACTTCTTCGCAAAGCTTTTTGATGTCAAAAGCCTGCATCTCCAGCGCTAATTGGCCAGATTCCAGACGGGAGATCGCCTCCAGGTCTTCGACGATAGTGTGCAGGCGCTCCAGGTTTTTGGCCGCCTTAGTCATAAACATCATATTGACGCTTTCATCGTGGATGGCGCCATCGAGCAGGGTGTGCAAATAACCCTGGATATTGAAAATTGGCGTTTTAAGCTCGTGGGAAATGTCGCCGATAAAGTTGCGGCGGTACTCGGCCCAGGCTTTGTATTGGTCAATCTCTTCCTGCTGCTTTTCCGCCCATTCGGCCACTTGCTTTTCTACTTCATCAATGATATTGACCCGCACATCGATGACCTTGCTTTTTTCTTGCGGCTGGAGCTTTTGCTTATGGATGGTTTTATAGATGACCTTGATTTTGCGGTAGATATACTTGCGCAGGTAATAAATAGTAACCAGATAAGCAGTGGAAAACGCGGTCACGCTCAACAGCAATAGCATTAGCGCCCAGGACAGCATATCCCGATAATGGGCCATCGCCAACAACACCCAGGCTATCAAGGTGAATACAGTGATATATAGGGCGATAAAGACTGCGATATGTTGCGGTGTCGGGTTCTTCAACATCTGTTTAAAACTCAAACTTATAGCCTATGCCTTTGATTGTTTTGATATACTCTTCGCCAATTTTTTCCCGCAATTTCCGGATGTGGACGTCAATCGTGCGATTGCCTACTATAACGTCAGTACCCCAAACCTTATTGAATATTTCCTGCCGGGAGAAGACCTTTCCTGGCTTGGAGACGAGCAGGTAAAGCAACTCAAACTCTTTTTTAGCCAATTCTATCACCTGCCCCTCCTTGTGCACGCTTACGCGATCCATATCGATCACCAGCCCGCCGATGCTGATTTGCTCGCCCTCTTTTTCCAGGGCGTCCTCAGCGCGCTCTGAACGGCGCAATAAGGCCTTGATGCGGCTAAGGAAAACCCGGGGGCGGATAGGCTTGGTGATGTAGTCATCGCCACCTACATCAAGGGCAGCGATCTGGGAGTAGTCCTCTTCCCGGGCAGTCAGAAAGACTATAGCCGTGCGGCTGAACTCAGGCATGGCGCGCAAATGGCGACAGACCTCTACCCCATCCATCCTGGGCATCATGATGTCAAGGATGATTAAATCGGGCTTGACTTCCTGAGCCTTTTTAATGCCTTCTTCCCCATGGTTGGCAGTAGATACTTCGTAGCCTTCTTTAACCAGATTGTAGCGCAGGAACTCCAGTATGTCCGGCTCATCGTCCACTACAAGGATTTTTGCTGTTTCCATGTGCTTATTATTAAGGATGCAGGCCCGGCTTGAAAGCGGAGCTGAAAATAAACTATCAAAAGTAAGGCATTTCGCCGTTTGGCAGCGCTATCCTACTTTAAGAATATGTTAACTCTCACCCCTACTGCCCAAGGGCAGCATCCAAGCGCTCCATCTCCTTCATCACTTCGGCATAAATCTGTTCCATCCGTTCGGGTTCTTCCTGCAAAATTTGCAAGGCCGAGTCAAGTAGCAGGCGATCCACGCCATGTATACTGCATATTTGGTCGTAATACACATTAGCCATGCTGTCTTTGGTAAGCCCCAGCAAGCCCTGTAGGGCGGCCTCGGCCACGTGCACGTCAGCCAGCATGAGGATGAGTTTGTCCTCTTCTACTGGCAGGCGCACCGGTCGGGGCTGGCAAGAAACCTGCAAACCCAACAAGGCTAAACAGCCTAATAAGATCAGATAGCGCATTAGTCGAAGTATTGTTTGGGGTAATGAAATTCGACGAGGCGCCCTTTGCCTTCGCGGAAATCAGCCCAGGTTTCCACCCCAGCATCTACTCGAAAGACCCCGCAGGTAGGGATGTTGACGATATACTCATCAGAGAATAAATTTGCCACACTGGTCAGCGTCGGGTTGTGGCCAAAGAGGAATACCACCTCATATTCATCGGGCAACTCCTGCAGGACATCAAGTATATCCTCCGGATAAGCTTCGTAGATTTTTTTGTTTTGCTGAATCTGCGCTTCTGATAGGCCCAAAGTATCGGCAAATATCTTCGCGGTCGTAAATGCCCGCACGGCCGGGCTACTGATGAGCAGGCCGGGCTGTACGCCGCGGCCCCGCATCAACTTGGCCATAAAGGGCGCATCCCGCAGCCCACGCTGGTTTAGGGGGCGATCGGCATCACTCAATCCAAAGTTCTCCCAACTGGATTTAGCATGGCGGACAAAATAAACGGTCTTCATCTTCGCGGCATTCTTTTTTAGTTGCTCCAAATAACGGAAATTTACGGCATATTCTTAACTGTAAAACAAAAAGAATGCAATTCAAAGATAAAGTTGTCTGGATTACTGGCGCCTCGTCCGGCATCGGCGAACATCTTGCTTATGCTTTTGCCGCCCGGGGCGCAAAACTGATCCTCTCCAGCCGCAACGAAGCAGAGCTTGCCCGGGTGCAACAAAACTGCCCCATGGGCAGCGCTACCTTCATCCTGCCCATAGACGTGACCCAATACGATAAGCTGCCAGCGCTGGCACAACAAGCCAAGGCTCACTTTGGCCGGCTGGACATCCTGGTCAATAATGCCGGCCTTACCCAAAGGGCGCTGGTCAAAGATGCCCCCTTTGCCATGGATGAGAAAATCATGGCGGTTAACTACCTGGGGACGGTGGCACTCACCAAAGCAGTGCTACCCTTCATGCTAGAACAGCAATCCGGGCAAATTGTGGCCATCACCAGTATCATGGGAAAGATCGGCACCCCACTGCGCTCGGCCTACGCTGCTTCCAAACACGCCCTACATGGCTTCTTCGATTGCCTGCGCGCAGAAATCCACGATGATAATATTAAGGTATGCCTGCTGGTACCCGGCTACGTCAACACCAACATCTCCCACAATGCGCTACGGGGGAAGGGGGAGCAGTATGAAAACTTGCCGGATTCCACCCAACAGGGGTTGCACCCTGCCGATTTTGCCCGCCAGGCGCTACGAGCTATCGCCGCCGGCAAAGGGGAGGCGCTCATCGGGGGCAAGGAAACCCTGGCGGTTTACCTCAAGCGCTTCTTCCCCGGCATCCTGAACCGCATGGTACGCAACATGAAGGTTACTTGAGCGGGTTTAGCTCTTGGAGAGAGCAGAGCGAGCAGCGCGGCGCGTTCATCTGCTGGGCAGTTTAGCGCCTCGGATGGTTTTCAGCCTCCAGGTGAAAAAAAACAGCGCTTGACTTGCCCTCCCGCTTCACGCTGTTCAGCTGGGAGGGCAAGCCAGGCGCTATAGGCCTCTTACCTTTTGAGACAGGGCGGGGTTTACCCTTTTGCATTCTCCCGCTGGCGCATCTCGATGATTTTATCCATCACCTCCTCCAGTTGTTCGGCACCGATGCGCTTGGAGAGGATGGTCTTGTCGGGGCCCAGGATGTAGAGCTGCGGGGTGGTTTTGATATTGTAAACCGTCATGAAGCGGCTGCGGTGGTAGGGATCCACCAATTGGAGCCAATCATGGGTTTCGTTTTCATCGACGTACTTCCAACACTCGCCGACTTCGTCGCCAAACTTGCCGCAGACAGCCACTAAGCGTACGCCGCGCTCTTTATACTTGTTGTAGAAATCTTTGAGGTAAGGCGTCGATTTTTTGCAGTGCCCGCAATCGTGCCGCCAGAAGTAAAGCACCGTGTACTCCCCTTCCACCTGGTGTAGTTCTACCGGTTTGCCGTCGCGGGTTTCTAGCAGCAGGTTGGGCGCTTTTTTGCCAATGAGCAGCGGCTCCAACGACTTGGCATTTTCGATGATTTTCTCCAACTGCTCTTCGTCCGTCCAGGGGGCCAGCCCTTTGGCGTAGTATTCATTGACCAGATAGACATAGACGGCGTCCATGCCGACGATATTGGAGCGGGCGTATTCGTTGAGGAAGTGGATCAGGTAGTACTTGAAGTTTTCCTCGGCGGGCCTCATCATTTCCAACACCTGGCCGATCGCTTTGGCAATCGTATCAGGATGTTGCACATTCAGCTTGTGGACGTATTGGTCCACCCGCTGAAAGAGGAAAGGCGTGCGCAGCATGCGCTCATCGTCCAGGGCGATATTATCAAAATAGTGTTTTTGAGAGAAGCGCCAGCGCTTGATCTGCTGTTCTTCCTCACTGCCTTCAAACTCGGGCATATCCAATGGTAAATTAGCGCGGATAATGGCGGCAGTGAGCGTGTTGGGATGATCCTTGATGAGTTTATCCTGGTAAGCCCGCACCGTCTTATCCAGTTCAGCCCGTTTTTCCTCTACTTTTTTCTTTTTGCCCTCATCCTCTCCAGCCAATTCCATCTCTTCGCTGAGCTTATCGGCCTGGGGCTTCATCTCATCCAAGAAATTCAGGTAGCCGTAGAACACGGTATTGTCCGGAGCTTTTTCGAAGCGGATGCCCTGGGTGGGCGTTTGAGCATTGGCATAAACGGTAAAATTCTGTTCCTTAGCGGTTATGAGCAACTGAAAGAAATTGTTGTTGGGCGGCATGACGATGAGGTAAACCCCGCCTTTGAGGGGTTCTTCGCCAGAGAAAGTAAAAAAGCCTTTGGCATCAGCCTTCGCCGTGTCGAGCAAATACTGCTTATTGCCGTAATGGTAGCCGAGGTAGAGTTCGGTTTCACTATAGCCTTCCAGCTTCACCCGGATTTGGTAAGCTTCGGCATCCGGGCGGGCAAAAGCGTTTTGACTTACAAAAAGAGCGAAGAAAGTGAACGCAACAAATAATCTCATCATTTTTTGAATTTTTATTTTCAAAAACAAAGCGCGCAAAGATAGGCTAATTATTGCTTTTTTTCTCAGCTTCTGCCTGAGTGCGCCGCAGTTTTTCTTCCGCCTGTTTGATTTGGCTCTCCAGTTCTGCCAAGCGCTTTTGAGCGGCATCATAACGCTGGCGGGCTTCCTCCTCCTGTTTGCGGTCTTCAGCGATCTGACGGGCGATTTTAGCTTTTTCGTCCTCGTAAAGCTTGCGCTCCGCCGCAATCCTTTCGGCCGTATCCTCCTTGACCTTTGTAATCTGCTGTACGGCCTGTTGGCGGGCATCATAAATGGCCTCAGAAGATTCCTTCTTAGCCAGGTTGATATCTTCCAGAGATTGCTTGCGGGCCTCCTCGGCCTGGGCCAGATATTCGTTCCGCTTTTCCACCGATTGCTTGCGGGCATTTTCTACCTCTTCCAGGGCGCGGGCGCGGGCGGCAGCTACTTCTTCGGCAGCTTTGACCTCGGCGGCTTTCACGCTATTAGCCAATTCCGTTTTGCGGGCATCGGCATTCGCCTTTGCCTGAGCTACGGCTTCAGCAGACTGCCGCTGCGCCGCAGCTACTTCCTGGGCTGCCGCTTCCCGGGCCTTGCCGATGGTTTCAGCGGATTGCTCGCGCACCTGGAGTACTTGTATGGCCAGGGCTTCCTTTTCTTTGGCCGCCAGGTCGCGGGCGGTTTTCACTTCGTTGGCTGATTGTTCGCGGGCGCCGCTGATTTCCTGAGCAGCACGCTGGCGGGCACCGGCCAGTTCAGTAGCCAATTGTTCGCGCTCTTTGCTGCTGTTTTCCCTGGCCAGGCGCACGGCCTCAGCTTCTTCCTTCTTGGCTTGCGATACCGCCTCCACCGATTTTTGGCGCGCTGCGGCGATTTCGTTGGCAGACTCTTGCCGTGCCAGTTCAGCCTGCTCGCGCGCCTTGCCGATTTCCTGGGCGGCACGCTCACGGGCGGCAGTCAGCTCGGCGGCAGCTTTATTCCGGGCAGCGGCGATTTCCTCGGCCGTCATGTTTTTGATTTCCTGTTCTTTAGCCCGGGCATCCGCTACGGCCTTAGTGGCCTCCTCCTGGATCTGCCGAATACGGCTCTCCGCGGTCTCTTGAGCCTTGGCTACTTCGGTAGCGTATTGCTCTTTGGCTTGGCCAGCGGTTTTGTTGGCTTCCTCGACCCTAGCCACGGCAGCAGCCCGCGCTTCTTCGATTTCCTGCTGGGCGCGCTGTTTGGCAGCCAGTACCTCTTCGGCTGATTGCCGCTTGATTTCTTCCTCTTTGGCTTTCGCCGCCGCTACCGCTTGCTTTAATTCTTCCTGCACCCGAGCCAGCTCCTGGGCCGCGCGCTCGCGGGCAGCAGCTACTTCTTCCACGATTTTTTGTTTCTCGGCACTAGCTTTCTCCCGGGCTTCTGCTACTTTTTGCGCTTCCTGCTGATTGATCTCCTGGATGCTCGTCGCGGCCCTCTCGCGGGCAGCAGCCACATCGGCAGCAGATTGCGCTTTGCCAGACTCGGCTTCCTGCTGGGCCTTGGTTTTTTCTACCGCTGCTTGCTCTCTGGCCTGGGCCACCTCTTCGGCGGCGCGCTTGCGCGCATCAGCCACCTCACGAGCAGAAGCTTCTTTTTCCCGCGAGGCATTTTCCCGAAGGTTGGCGATCTCGGAAGCCGAAGCCTCGGCAATCATCGCCCGCTCTTCGGCGGCCTTGCGGCGCGTTTCAGCCACCTCGAAGGCCAGGCGCTCTTTTTCCACCACTGCATTCTCCCGCGCTTTAGCCACTTCTTCCGCTGCCTCCTCCTTAGCTTTCAGGATTTGGCTGGCAGCCGTGTTCTTGGAAGATACGACCTCCTCTACCGTCCGTTCCCGTTCCTCTTTAGCCTGTTCACGGGCTTCCTGTACCAGGCGGCCGGCGTCTTCGCGGATGCGCTTGAGCTCCGCTGCTGAATTCTCCCGTGCCGTAGCTATCTCGTCAGCGTATTCCAGCTTGGCCAGCTCTAGTTTTTCCTTGACTGCTTTGATTTCCGCCGCCGCGCGCTCGCGGGTGGCGGCTACTTCCTGTGCCGATTCTAACTGTGCCTTTTGGATCGCTTCATTGGCGCGCTGCCGAGCTTCTGCCACATCCATCGTGATTTTTTCCATCTCCCCGGCTGCACGCTCCCGAGCCTCTTTTATCTGGGTGGCCAGCTGTTCGCGCGAAGCATTGATTTCTTCCTGCGACTTCTGGCGCGCTTCCACTACTTCATCAGCAAACTTTTTCTTCTGCATTGCGGCATTTTCCTGGGCCTGGGCGACCTCCTGCTGCAAACGGGATTTTATTTCCTCGCCGCGCTTTTTCTCTGTTTCAATCTCGCCCCTCAAACGTTCTTTTACCGCCTGGAGCTCGGCCCGTAGTTCGGTCACTTCCGCATCATTATTGGGGTTAGCGGCGGGCTTAGGCTGTGCTTTACTACCCTCCGCGGCGGGCGCAGCTGCGGTCCCTGTCGATTTGGGCGATGGGGCGACGACGATCTCGTTGCCTGTCAACTCCACATCGTTGACCTTACTCTTGTCCAGCCTTTGATTGAAGCAAGCCACCAATTGGCTAAACTCCGCCTTGCGGCTGTCATTGATCGTAAACTTGCGCATCTCCTTGGAGATGTTGTTCTTGATGTAAATGGTATTGATGCCCACGCTGGCAAACCACTGTATCGCAGCCAGGTCAAGCTGTAGTATATTGGTGTAAACCGGCGTAGCCCCTTCCTGGGAAACCTCCAGCGCCCCTACAAACCGATAAGCCCGGCGCACGGTATTATCATCCATAAAGATAATCTCGTCATCCTGATTGAATTCCACCCCGGCCTTGGAATACACCTTGGCAGTAATGCCTTTTTTGTCGCTGATCAGCTCCAAGCTGTAGGTGTAATTACCCCGCACGACCAGGGTTTGGTTCATCGTGCGCAAGGTATGCGTCCCCTCGATGACCCGGTCTTCGACGATCTGGCTCTCACACTGTGCCGACATCTGGAGCGGCAGCAAAAAAGCCATAAACAGACATATCAATTGGACTGACTTCATAGCGGTTTGGGTTTTAACATGTAATATAGCGCTTTTGGATTTACATCCTAAAATAAAAGCCCATTTTTTATTTCCGCCCGTAATATGCAGCAGCGGATGCGGGAAGTAAAACGCTAAAAGCCCTCACTTAAATATGTTGGAGTGCCCTAGTCTAGTGACTGGCTTTTAGCGTTCGAGAGCAAGGCTTGCGAAGGCCCAAAACCGGAGACTTCAGCGTGGGGCCCTTATCCCACGCTTTGTGGGCGTAAATGAGGATTTTGGGCCGAGCGCAACACAGCTATCGGAATTTAAATACAGGCACGAGCCTAGCGATTTGCTGCCAGGAGGTACAGCACAGCCATTCGCACGGCAACGCCATTTTCTACCTGCTGCAGGATGATGGAGTGCTCCGAATCCGCCACATCGCTAGTGATTTCCACCCCGCGGTTGATCGGGCCAGGATGCATGATAACGATAGGCTTGTCCAGGCTGTCGAGCAGGGCTCGGTTGATGCCATAGTATTGGGCATATTCCCGCAAGGAGGAGAAGTAGGAAATCTCCTGGCGCTCCAGTTGGATGCGCAGCACGTTGGCAATATCGCACCAGTGGAGGCTATCGCGCAAGTCATGAGACACTTCAACGCCCAGCTCGCCGATGTGCTTGGGGATAAGGGTAGGAGGGCCGCAGACTCGAACTTTAGCCCCCAGCTTGTTGAGGCAAAAGATATTGCTCAGGGCCACTCTGGAGTGCAGGATATCTCCGAAGATACAGACCTTCTTGCCCGCCAGGTCGCCCACTTTTTCTTCCATAGAGAAGGCGTCGAGCAAGGCTTGAGTGGGGTGCTCGTGGGCACCATCACCAGCATTGATGATATTTGCGTCGATATGCTGCGCCAAAAAATGATGGGCCCCCGGTGCCGGATGGCGCATCACCACCATATCCACCTTCATGGAAAGGATGTTGTTGACCGTGTCCAGCAGCGTCTCGCCTTTTTTCACTGAAGAGGATGAAGCCGAAAAGTTGACGATATCTGCCGAAAGGCGCTTTTCAGCCAATTCGAAAGAGATGCGGGTACGGGTTGAATTTTCAAAAAAGAGGTTGGCCACCGTCACATCGCGCAGGGAAGGCACTTTCTTGATTGGGCGGTTGAGTACTTCCTTGAAGCTCTGCGCCGTTTCAAAAATGAGCCGGATGTCGGCTTCCGTCAGGTATTTGATACCCAGGACGTGTTTTGTGCTCAGTTGTTGTAGGGTAGCCATTTATAATCCTTCTGCTTCCTTTTTATCTGCAAACAACAATACCCGGTCTTCGCCTTCGCTATCTGACCACTCTACCCGGACATAGGCATGATCCAGCGCATCGATCGTCAGTCCGGTATAATCAGCCTGGATGGGTAGATGGCGGTTGAATCGGCGGTCTACCAAGCAGAGCAGCTCCACTTGTTCGGGCCGGCCGTAGTGGTTCAGAGCGGTGAGCGCCGCTTGTACGGTGCGGCCGGTATATAAAACATCATCAATCAACACCACGCGCAAGCCGTCCACCAGGAATTCCATTTCGGTCTTGCTGGCTCTAAGCGGCTTTTCCCGCGTGCGGAAATCATCGCGGTAGAAGGTGATGTCGAGCTTGCCGAAGAGGATATCCTCTTTGCCGAGGATGTTGCACAAACGCCGATGGAGCCGGGCAGCGAGCTGCACCCCCCGCGGCTGGATGCCCACCAGGCAGGTATGCCGACAGGAACCGTGCTGTTCAATCAACTGATGGCACAGCCGCTCGATGGTCAGCGCAAAGCGCTCTTTTCCGATGATTAGTCTTCCTTTGCTCATAAACTTGGGCAAAGATAAACCCTTTGCCCGAAAGTTTGTAGCAGTTTTTTTCTACCCCCCTTTAAACCTTCGCTTGGGCCCATCGTCTATTAAGTGTATTCCCGGACGGGCAGCGCTTGCGGAATACAGCGCGCGCAAATGCTGCTGTTATCATTCAAAAATCTATCAACCAAAGGCGATTGAAAGTGGCCCTGCTGCTACGGCACAATCTGTCGCCCCAAAAACATTGCCACATCATGAAAAAGCATTTCTGGCTCTTTGCCGCTATCCTGGTTTTCACCACATTGATGACGACCGCCTGCGAAAAAAACCAAGCCGATACCCCCGACAATCCCGAACTGACGACTAGCGAGGACGCCCTCACCGCCATGAATCTCTTTCAGGATACTGAGGATGAGGTAGATTTCCAAATTGAAACCCGCGACCCGTCCGACAATTGCCCCACCATAACCATTACGCCTAACGATGGCAGCTTCCCGCGCACCATCACCATCGACTACGGCGACGTCGGCTGCACGGGTTTGCACGGACGCACCCGCCGGGGCATCATCATCGTCACCTTGAGCGACTCGCTGCGCATCCCAGGCGCTACCCGCACGGTCACTTTTGACAATTTCTTCGTTGACGACGCGCAGATCCAGGGCGTGAAGACCCTCGTCAACCAGGGGCTCAATGCCAACGGCCAACCGACCATGCTCCGTACGGTAGAAAATGCCAGCATCATTTTCCCCGATGGGGAAACCATTAGCTGGAACGCCAGCCATACCATCACCATGATCCAGGGGCACAACACCCTGCCAGTCATCGATAACGTGCTGCAAATCACGGGCAACGCTTCGGGCATCAACCGCCAGGGCAATGCTTACTCCGCTGAAATCACGATACCGCTCATCAAGCGTAAAAACTGCCCGTGGATCGTGAGCGGCGTGCGCACGATTAGCGCCAATAACCTGAGCTGGTCGATTGACTATGGCGACGGGGAATGCGACCGCATCGCAACGATGACGCTGCCGAACGGCAATACGCGCCAAGTACTCATCCGCCGCTGGTGGAGGTAAGCCCCGCTGACAACCTAGAAAGAAAACCCATCAAAATACCTTCATGCAAAAGCCCATTCAGCGCGGAAGCGCCGAATGGGCTTTGTCCTTTCGTACTATTATCCAGGTGCCCAAGAGAAAAACCAGGCAGCAGATCTAACTGGCAATGCCCGGCTTACTTAGTGCCTGCCTATTGAGTCGAATGCCTGGTCTTTACCGTTCGAGAGCAAGGCTTGCCACGGCCCCAAAACCGGAGGACTTCAGCGCGGGGCCCTTGATCCCACGCTTCGTGTCCGTAAATGAGGATTTTGGGGCCGAGCGTAAGGCTGCTATCGGGCTATAAAGACAGATACTACTTATTCTGTTCCTTTGCCCAGGCATCCTTCAGCGGAGCCGTGAGGTTGAAGACCAGCTTTTCCGGGCTGCTATCCAAATCGACGCAAAAGTAGCCTTTGCGCAGGAACTGGAAGGGGGCACCGGGGGCGGCATCCGACAAACCAGGCTCCACATAGGCGTTTTCAATGACCTTGAGGGAATCTTGGTTAAAAAACTCCATGAAGTCTTTGCCCTCGTGGCTATCCGGCTCCGGGTCGGTGAAAAGGCGGTCATACATCCGCACTTCCACCTGCTTGGCGTGAGGAGCAGACACCCAATGCAGCGTGCCCTTAGCCTTGATGCCAGAAGTGTCCTCTCCGCTGCGGCTGTTGGGATAATACGTGCAATGGACCTCCATCACCTCACCGGTCTGTGGGTCTTTAGTAAAACCCTCGCAGCGGAGGATGTAAGCCGCCTTCAGGCGTACATCCTGGCCGGGTGCCATACGGAAATACTTTTTGGGCGGGTCTTCCATAAAGTCTTCGCGCTCAATATACAACTCACGCGAAAAAGGCATGCTGCGTTTGCCCATGCGCTCGTCTTCCGGGTTGTTTTCAATCTCGACTTGCTCCACCTGCCCTTCCGGATAGTTGGTCACAATCACCTTGAGGGGGTCGAGTACCCCCATCACGCGGGGGGCGGTGCGATTGAGCTCGTCGCGTACGCAAAACTCCAGCAAGCTGATTTCGATGAGGTTGTCGCGCTTGGCCACTCCAGCTTTGTCGCAGAACATGCGGATGGCGGATGGCGGGTAGCCGCGGCGGCGCATCCCCGAGATAGTAGGCATGCGCGGATCGTCCCAGCCACTGACGAAGCCCTCGCGCACCAGCTTGAGCAGCTTGCGCTTACTGGTGATCATGTAGGAGACGTTCATGCGGGCAAACTCGATTTGCCGCGAGGGGAATATCCCCAGCTGTTCGATAAACCAGTCGTACAAAGGCCGGTGATGGATGAACTCCAGCGAGCAAAGCGAGTGGGTAATGCCTTCGATGGAATCAGACTGCCCATGGGCGAAATCGTACATCGGATAGATGCACCACTCATCGCCCGTACGGTGGTGATGGTCGCGCTTGATGCGGTAGAGGATGGGATCACGCAGGTGCATATTGTCCGAGGCCATATCAATCCGGGCGCGCAATACGCGTGAGCCGTCGGGGAATTCGCCGGCGCGCATGCCTTCAAAAAGGCGGAGGTTTTCCTCGATAGAACGGCTGCGATAGGGGCTTTCCTTGCCAGGCGTAGCCGGCGTACCCTTCATCGCCGCGATCTCTTCTGCACTGGAGTCATCCACATAGGCCACTCCCTTTTTAATGAGCGTAACGGCATATTCGTAGAGCTGCCCGAAATAGTCAGAAGCATAATATTCGCGATCATCCCAATCAAAACCCAGCCACCGGATATCCTGCTTGATATTGTCCACATATTCCGTCTCTTCGGTAGTGGGGTTGGTATCGTCGAAGCGGAGATTGGTCTTGCCGCCGTATTTTTTGGCGATATCAAAGTTGATGCAGATAGCCTTGGCATGCCCAATGTGCAAGTAACCATTAGGCTCCGGCGGGAAACGGGTATGCACCCGGCCGCCATGCTTGCCATTTTTGATGTCCTCCTCGATAATCTGCTCGATAAAGTTCAAGGATTCTTTGCTTTCTCCCGTTTTCGCGAGCTCGCTCATGGATTGATTTCTATTAGTGAATGATTGTTGTCTAACATCAGCTTTCTCTTAAAAATTCCCAGCTATTACAGGGCTATTCGACCCGGCTGGCAACTTAGGCATCGCTGATAGCACGTCAAGCCCCGGGCTCTTCCCAGCCATATACTGCGCCCAGTCAACCCGAGCTATCACACCAGCTCTACATCCTGTCCGGCATCTCAATACCCAACAAGTACATGCCATGCCTAAGCACGTTAGCCACTGCCTGGCTCAGCTGGAGGCGGAAAGCACGGGCTGGGGCCGTATCGGCATTCAAGATGCTGTAGTCATGGTAAAAGCGGTGATAAGCCTTGGCCAGGTCATAGCAATAGTTAGCTACCGTCGAAGGGTCGTATTCCGAAGCGGCTTGGCTGATGATTTCCGGAAAGGCATACAACTGAGCGACGATCTCTTTTTCCTGAGTTTCTAGCTGCTGATATGCTACTGCTGGGGTAAGGTCTTGCTCCCCTCCTTTACGTAGAACCGAGCATACCCGCACGTAAGCATTCTGGATATAAGGCCCGGTCTGACCCTGCAAATCTACGGATTCTTTAGGGTCAAAAACCATGCGCTTATGCGGGTGCACCTTGATGATAAAAAACTTCAGCGCAGCCATGCCGATTTGCCGGACGATGGCCTCCTGTTCCGAGGGCGGCAAGCTGGAGATCGTATCCCGCTCCAGCGTATTTTGACGGGCTTCGCCAATCACCTCGGCGATAAGGTCATCAGCATCCACTACCGTGCCTTCGCGGGATTTCATTTTGCCCGTCGGCAAATCTACCATGCCATAAGACAAATGGTACAACCCCTCCGCATAGGGGGCTTTCAGGCGCTTCAAGGTTTCAAATAATGCCTGGAAGTGGTAATTCTGCTCGTTAGCTACGACATAGACCATTTTATCCACGCCAAAATCATCATAGCGCTGCTGGGCAGTGCCGATGTCCTGAGTGATATAGACGGAAGTACCATCGCTGCGCAAGACTACTTTGTGGTCGAGCTTGGCTTCCGTCAAATCTATCCAGACCGAGCCATCCGGTTTTTCGTAAAACACCCCTTCGCCCAGGCCTTTGGCCACCGCATCTCTACCGAGCAGGTAAGTATCCGATTCGTAGTAGAGCTTGTCAAAGTCCACCCCCAGCAGTTGATAAGTGGTGTCGAAGCCCTGGTAGACCCAAGCGTTCATCCGTTTCCACAGGCTGATGACGGCAGGTTCGCCGGCTTCCCACTGGAGCAGCATGGCTTTGGCTGCCGCGCCCAGGGTGCTGTAGTCGTTGAAATAGCTATTTTTGAAATCCTTAAAGAAATCCTCCGAGCTTTGCTCGGGCCGGGCTTTTTCCCGGTAAACAGCCTGCCCTTGCTCCGACTGCTGCCAGGCCTGGTATTCTGCCTTGAATTTATCCTCGAATAAGACGTAGTAGTCGCCCACAAAGTGGTCGCTCTTCAAACCAGTCGATTCGGGCGTGGCACCATCGGCGTATTCTTGCCAGGCCAGCATGCTTTTACAAATCGCGATGCCCCGGTCATTGATGACCTGCACCTTGATCACTTCATACCCGGCCGCCTCCATGATTTTGGAGGTTGCCCAGCCCAGCAAAATATTGCGGATGTGCCCCAGGTGCAGCGGCTTATTAGTATTGGGCGAAGAAAACTCGACCAGCACTTTCTGCCCCCGAGCGGGCAGCTTGCCGTAACTCTCATCCTGGTAAATGCCCGCCAGGAATCCCCGCCAGAAGGCATCGCTCAGCGAGAGGTTCAGAAAGCCCTTCACCACGTTGTATTTGGCTATCTGGGGCACTTCCTGTACCAGGAATTGCCCCAGCTCTTCGGCTATCGCATCCGGTTTTTTACCTGCCAGGCGGGCAAAGGGGAAGGCCACTACCGTATAATCCCCCTCAAACTCCCGCCGCGTGCTATTGATGCTGACGTCGCCAGGGGCGATTTCTGCCTGATAAAGGGCTTTCATCCCCTTGATTACATGATGCTGTATGAGTTCGGTTATATTCATTGCGCGCAAGGGCTATTTAAGCGGCCAAAGGTATGATTTTTTCCTGATATTGCACGCCTTTAAGTGTTTGGCAAACGGTAAAAAAGGCCAATGTCCGGAATCGCATCCCGGGCAATGCCTTGAGGCTATCCTCAGGGGGCAACCGTTCACCATAAAAAAGCGCAATGGATTGGACCATCAACCGGAGCCGCTGCCCCAGAAAGATAGAAAATCGAAGGGTAATTCCGTCATCCAGAGGCTGCTCTGTCACACTCGCGGCACCTGCTTTGAAAGCACGATCACGCCTGGCACACATTCATCATCGCCGGTATGTCCAGTCCAAGGCCCTTCGAGCTGCCAATTTTTGCCTTTGACGGTTAGCCGCAAGCTGGCTTTTTTATAACACCATTCGATGTCTTCCGGCTTCCAATAGTCAACCAGGCGGGTTTCGGTAAAGTGTAAAACATCGCCGCCGCTTATTTGCCCTTTCAATTCCATGACGGCAAACACCCGGCCCAGGCGCACATAAGAGCGCCCGGTCACTTTGTCACCCCGCTGTATGAGATAAAGCTCAAAATCGTATTTCGAGGCATAGCCGCCTTTCCCCTGCGTCAGATAGCCCTGCCAGCTCCCCGAGAAACCAGCTTGAGCGCTAACCCCAAATGGGAGCCAGAACAAAAGCGCACAAATCCAGCCTTTCATAAGCATCTTTTTTTGCATACGAAAACGCTTTAAGCCGACGCTTCGTTCTCCTCTTCACGGAAGAAGCTAAAAATAGTCTTGCCGTAATGCCGATCCTGAAAAAAGTGTGGATGGGCGGTATAGGAGTGGTTGGGATTGTGTTCCATGACCAACCAACCGCCTGGTTTCAAGAGCTGGTGTTGAAATACCAGCCCGGGTATGTCGTCGATTGTTGGCAGTGCGTAAGGCGGGCCAGCAAAGATGTAATCATAGCGCTCGCCGGTAAAAGCCATAAATTTAAAGACATCCCCTTTGATGATGCGCAGGCTAGGCTCGATGCCCAACACCTGCGCTGTTTTGCGGACGAAGGCCACCGCAGGCTGGAACTTGTCCACGTACGTCACGTCCAGGCAGCCGCGGGAGATAAACTCATAGCTGTGGCTGCCAGTTCCTCCAAAGAGGTCGAGCACTTTAAGCTCAGCAAAGTCGAAGTGGTTTTGCAGAATATTGAAAAGCCCTTCTTTAGCAAAGTCGGTTGTCGGCCTGGTTGGCCAGTTGTCTGCTGGGGGGCTAAACCGCCGCCCTTTGAATTTTCCGCCGATGATACGCATGAGCAATTAGAGGTTTAAAGCGCTATGATAAGCAGGAAGGCGAAGCTCTGAGCAAGGTTTATAAAAGGCTAAGGCTGAGCAAGCCGAAGTGCAGGTAAGCCGGCTCCTGGCTGAGCCGGGGGCCAAGCTGCAAACCGGTTGGCGCCCCCAGAAATGCTATGTGCCGGATATAGCGAAAGGCTTCTTTGTATATTTCTGAATCTTTAAGCAATTGCCCGGAAAAACAGAGCTGCTGCTGCTCCGGGTTCAGGCCTAGCTGTTGAAACGCCATCAACACATAATAGATAAAATCCTTGGCGGTTTTGTAAGGGAAAGTATTGGCCAGAAGCAAATTTTCACCCTCAAAAACAAAGAGATGAAGCAAGCCTGTTTTAAGATGCGCAAAAACAGCATGGCCTTCCTCTTGGGCGGCGAGGCGGCGCAGAGCAGGCAATAAAGCGGTAATCTGATGTGCCAAGCGGCATGCCGGGAATGCCCGGCGAGCGAAAGCTTCAACCTCCTTTTGCACTGCATATACATTACACAAGCCCAATTGCGGCAACACATCAGCGTGCACTTTATCCTCTGGCCTTAATTCGGTGACCTGCCGCAGGTAGGCCTCTTTTTCCGCCTCTTGGTACAAACGACTGGGCATCAGGGTATTTTTCCCATCAGCTACCCCCAAGCGGACTCCAGAAAAAGCTTGGTGTAGAAATTTATCAGACTGAAAGATGCTCTCCATTGATGCCGGAAAGCCGCCTGGATCAAAGGAATAGGTGCGCAGCGCCAACACCTGGCGCTGGCTATCCAGCACTATATAATCAAAACTGTCCACCCCTATCAGGATGGACAGTTCATAAGCGTTGGCACTTTTTTTCGCTAAGGTATCTTCAGTGATATCCCTGGTAATCATTCCCAATTTCCTGACATGTTTGGTGCATTCATATTGCCAAATTTAACAACACTTTTCGGGTCGTAGTTATTGTCGTAACGGGCAAAACGCGGGTCTTTGAAAGGCCCCATGAATACTGCACGCCGTACGCCGACCTCGACTACTGGCACGTTGGTGCTTTGAAAAGTTACGGTGTCAGCCTGGATATCAAAAGATTCACCCATCCCGTAAGGCACATAGCGCAGAGAATCCACATTGATACCTAGGGACCGGATGGAATCCAAGGCGGGGATGTAAGTAGTGTCATAGATAATCTCCCCGGTGAAATTCGGATCGTCGGGGTCGCCAATGACGCTAATAATCATGAATTTCCCGGTTTTGATCACCTGAGCCAAGGTATCGAAAGAAGGCGCAAAGACTCCGGTAATGTTGCGATAAGCCTCTTGGGCCGTGCGGATTTTCATGAGCTTGTCCACGACGGCCCGCTCGCGCTTTTCTTTTTCGGCCTTAAAAGCAATAGGCTCCCGGATACTGCCAATGAGCACCCAAATCAGGCCTAAAATCATGATAGCCAATACCAAATTGATAACTATTCTCATTTTTCGGTTTGTTTTGACGCAATAATAAAGATTTTTAGGTAATAATTGCAGGCAATTTTACCATATTTAGTTGAAATGAGGAAACAAAGCGGCCTTAAAAAAGCCATTTAGTTTTTCCCCTCTACTGAGAAAAACGCAAAAAACCCTCGTTTTTAGTTGATTATCAATTTTTTAAACAAAATCCATGCTGACGAAAAAGTAAAGGGTCCTGTTGTCCCTGGAGGCAACCTGATTTAAGAAGCCATCCTCTTGGCATTGCTGTTTCCACGCGCGAGGATAATCACCTCATCCATCATCCTTTCCCCCCAATCTGGCACTTGCCATTGTAGGTCGCCCCTTCATCTACCACCAGGAATTTGGCGGTGATATCGCCTTGGATTTTAGCCGTATTCATCAAGTGTAGCGAGCCAGAGATGACCACATCACCCATGACGGCCCCCATGATAACGGCTTCGGCAGCCGTCACCTGGCCATCTACCCGGCCGGCTTCACCGATGACCAGGCGTTTTTCGCACTTCAGGGTGCCGCTCACCCGGCCATCCAGGCGGATATTCTCGGAAGAAGCAAAGCCCCCTTCGATCAGCGTGCCTTTGGAAACCACGCAATTCCCATCACTAGCCCGAGCGCTGGAAGCGGCTACCTTCAGCCCGCTAAGCTCGCCGGCGTCTTCTTTTGTTTTGGTTTTAAATGAAATTGCTGCCATTTTCAAATCGTTTTTTTCCGTTAATTGTTTTTCTTTGTGCAAAACCAGCCAAGGACAATATGAGCCTGACTATTTTAGCGATTGAATCTTCCTGCGACGACACCGCCGCCGCCATCCTCAAAGACGGGCAAGTGCTGAGCAATTGCGTAGCCAACCAGGATGCACACCGTATATACGGAGGGGTGGTGCCAGAGGTTGCATCACGGGCCCATCAAATTAATATCATTCCGGTAGTAGACCTCGCGCTGAAAAAAGCAGGAGTGGACAAGGGGGAAATCAGCGCCGTAGCGTTCACGCGCGGCCCCGGGCTGATGGGCTCGCTGCTGGTCGGGCTGTCTTTTGCCAAAGCTTTTGCGCTGAGCCGGGGCATACCTATCATCGAGGTCAACCACATGCAGGCCCACGTGCTGGCCCACTTTGCTGAAAACCCCAAACCCGCTTTCCCCTTCCTCTGCCTTACGGTCTCGGGCGGCCATACCCAAATCGTGCTGGTGCGTGATTATCTGGACATGGAAGTCATCGGCCAAACCATTGACGATGCGGCGGGCGAGGCCTTTGATAAAACTGGCAAAATGCTGGGCTTGGATTATCCCGCCGGCCCGCTTATCGATCGGTTGGCTCAGCAGGGCAAAGCCGTGTTCAGCTTCCCCGAGCCACAAATACCGGGCCTGGATTTCAGCTTCAGCGGCCTGAAAACCGCCATTTTGTATTTCCTGCGCCAGCAGGCTGCCGAAAACCCGGCCTTCGTCCAGGAAAACCTGCCCGATATCTGTGCCTCCGTCCAGAGCCGCATCGTGAGTATCCTCATGAACAAGCTTAGCTTGGCAGCAGCCCAGACGGGCATCAAGCAGATCGCCATCGCCGGGGGCGTATCTGCCAATTCGGAACTGCGCGCCAGGCTGGCACAAACTGGCCAAGCCAAGGGCTGGGATACCTACATCCCTAAATTTGAATACTGCACCGACAACGCCGCCATGATTGCGGTTGTCGGCTACTACAAATACCTGCGCGGAGAATTTGCCAGCCAGGATATCGAGCCTTCGCCACGCCTAAAAACCTGAAGCATAAAACGCTATTACATGGAAAAACGCCAACTCCTGAGTATCGTCATCCCCTGCCTCAATGAGGAGCAGAATATCGAGCTGTTGTACCGCCGCCTCCAGGCCGTACTCAAGCAGTTGGACTATGATTATGAAATCGTATTCGTGGACGATGGCAGCACCGACGGCACTTTTCGCGCGGTAAAGGCCCTCAATGCCCAAGATAGCCGCGTGGGGGGCATCTCTTTTTCCCGCAATTTCGGCCACCAGATCGCCCTGCTGGCAGGCATGAAAGCCGCTAAAGGCGAGCTGGTGCTAGCCATGGATGCCGATTTGCAACACCCCCCCGAAGCCATCCCGCTGCTGCTAGCCAAGAGCCAGGAAGGCTATGATATCGTCAACACCCGGCGCATCGACCATGCGCGCATTGGGTATTTTAAAAAAACGAGTTCAAGGCTATTCTACCGCTTGCTGAGCTACCTCTCCGAAGTCAAGGTGGAACCAGCCGCCGCCGATTTCCGGCTGATGAGCCGCCAGGCTACCGATGCCTTCCTGATGCTGCCCGAGCGGGGGCGGTTTACCCGTGGGATGGTCAGTTGGATGGGCTTCCGGCAGGCTATCGTGGAGTACCAGGCGCAGGAGCGGGCGGCGGGACAATCCAAATATTCTCTGCGCAAAATGGTGCGCCTGGGCCTGGACGGAATCGCCGCTTTCTCTTCCCGCCCATTGCGCATCTCTTTTTACACCGGGCTCCTCATTTCCTTCCTGGGCCTGGCCTATGGCTTATACATACTGGCAGCTTTTATCTCGGGGCATACCATCCAAGGCTGGGCATCCATGATGCTCACTCAATTAATTATCGGTGGGGCGGTGCTCATCAACCTCGGCATCGTCGGTGAATACATCGCCCGCATCTTCAACGAAGTGAAAGCCCGCCCTTTGTTCTTTATCCAGGAACAAGTTGGAGGCCCGGCCGAAGAGGAGCCGCCTGGCAAAGGCTAAGCACAAGCGCCAAGGCGTCATCAGCTCAGCCAACCCCTTTATCCTTCCCGCTTCACTTCGTTCAGACGGGATGTCGCTTCGCTCCATTATCCTTTATCCTTTATCCTTTACTCTTTATCCTTTATCCTTCCCGCTTCACTTCGTTCAGACGGGATGTCGCTTCGCTCTATCCCGCTCTCGCTTCGCTCGTCCGGGACGCCAGCGTTTTACTTTTTCCTTTTTACTTTTTCCTTTTTACTTTTTCCTTTTTACTTTTTCCTTTTTACTTTTTACTTTTTACTTCCCCCCCCTTACAAATCCAGCAAAAGCTTCTTCTTCACTTCCTGAAATTCTTCTTCGGAGATGATGCCATCGTCGCGCAATTTAGCGATTTCCTTCAGGCGCTCTACCGCCTGGCCGCTCCTTGCCTGGGCAGCTTCAGACTGCAAGGCTTCTTCGGTTTTTTGGGCCGCGGCTTCCTGGGCCTGGCGCTCGGCGGCTTCGGCTTCCTTGCGCGCTTTTTCGTCTTTGCGCAGTTGTTCGGCTACTTTCTTGCCTTTTTCAAATTGCTCTTTGTACAGCTTTTTCAGGCGAGCAGGGTCAAAATCCAGGAAAGTGCCGCCGGATTCGAAGTGTTTCTTGAACACCTGGCCCAGGGCATAGGTAGAAGCGCCGGCGAAAACCGATACCGTAATGCCGCCGATGATGGAGCCGCCGATCGGCAAAAGCTTGATGATGCTGCCGGCAGTCATGCGTGCCAGTGCAGAGCTGGTCAGGGAAGTCACGATAGCCTTGCCCTGCGTTTCGGAAAAACTGACGTCATAAACCCGGCATAACTGCCGGATCATGTCAAGCTGTAATGCGCTGACGGCAAAAATATCCGCCACCAATACCGGTATCAGGCCGGCACCCATAGACCATATCACGTGGTTGTGGATGATGGTCTCCGCATGTTTGGAATGTTCGCTGTGATCTGCCATGATTTCTGTTTTGAGGTTTGAAACCCAAAGTTCGGGCTTAAAGACGTAAAGTTCAAACCTTAATTATTTTCTCTTTCCTTTTATCGGCCACCAGCGCTAGAGAGGAGACGTAGAATGCTCAGGCAGGCTCTTCCGCCTCAAGGGAAGCGACGAGCTGATCCAATGCCCAAGCATCTTTAAGGTCAAAATCCCCTACGCGGGTGCGGCGCAATGCGGTGAGGTAAGCTCCGCTATCAAGTGCTTGGCCCAAGTCATGCGCCAGCGAGCGGATGTAGGTGCCTTTACTGCATCGGACGCGAAAGTCCACCTCCGGTAGTTCGATCCGGGTGAGCTCGAACTCGTAGATATGAACCCGCCGGGCTGCTATCTCTACCGTCTCGCCCTTGCGGGCTTTCTTATAAAGCGGCTGCCCACCTACCTTGATCGCACTGAACATGGGGGGTACCTGTTCAATATCTCCCAGAAACTGCTGCCGGGCTGTTTCGAGCAAGGCAGCCGTAATATGGGCAGTAGGGAAGGTTTCCACTACTTCGCTTTCGGCATCATAGGAAGGCGTAACCGCCCCCAAGCACAATGTACCTTCGTACTCTTTATCCAGGCCTTGGAAATCACCCAGTTTCTTGGTGAACTTGCCCGTGCAAATCACCAATAAGCCGGTAGCCATGGGATCGAGCGTGCCGGCATGGCCAACCTTGATATTCTTTACCTTCAACCGGTGCTTAAGCTTGTAGCGGATTTTATTGACGACATCGAAAGAGGTCCAGCCCGCGGGCTTGTCTACCAACAATAGCGCACCATCCAGAAAGTTGTATTGTGCAATCGTCATGAGCGAGCCTTTTTTCTGGTTATCGGGCA
>CAYSPJ010000026.1:40068-46977 GCA_964432875.1 uncultured Phaeodactylibacter sp.
AGAAAGTTGTATTGTGCAATCGTCATGAGCGAGCCTTTTTTCTGGTTATCGGGCAATCTTGAATCTGGTGGTCAAATATTGAATAGCCCAAGCGCTTTGCTATTTTATGGTGTAAAAGATAATGGCAATGGCCGCGATGGCGAAGCAATAGATGGAAAAGTAAGCTAGCTTGCTCTTTTTCACCAGTTTAATCATCCAGGTGCAAGCCAGCAGGCCAGTTAGGAAAGCTGCCATAAACCCGCCCATCAAAGGAGCAAAGCCGATCGTCGCCTGCGCCAAGTCCCCATCCAGGAGGTCTTTGGCCATTTTCCCTAAAATCAGCGGCACCACCATGAGGAAAGAAAAACGCGCGGCTTTTCCCCGATCTATCCCCAGCAGGACGGAAGTGGAAATCGTGGCCCCAGAACGAGAAATGCCCGGGATGATGGCAATGGCCTGGGCAATACCCACCAGGAAGGCATTGGAGTAAGTGACTGGCTTATCGGTATAGCGGGCACGATCAGCCAGAAACAACAAGCTCCCCGTCACCAGCAACATCAGGCTGACCAGGATAATCCGCTGGCTGAAAAGCGCTTCGATTTGAGATTCCAGCAATAAGCCTACCAGTACTGCCGGTATCATCGAAAGGACGATTTTGAGGGAATATTGCGTTTCTTCATTCCACTGGAAGCGCAACAGCCCGCCAAAGATGGCAACGATATCCTTGCGGAAAACCACGATGGTGCTCAGTGCCGTCGCGGCGTGCAGCGTCACGGTCATCAGCAGGCTCTCTTCGGCCAGGCTGGTGTCGCCCAGGAAGTACTTTGCCAGCTCCAGGTGCCCGCTGCTGCTCACGGGCAGAAATTCTGTCAACCCCTGAACAATGCCCAGGACAATGGAACGGATGATCTCCTCCATTTAAAACTTCTTAAAAATGGCAAATAGCTCCACAATCAAGCCCGCCAGGATGACCATCGGAGCGATTAAGGTGCGGCGAGTACTGTAAATGATGTCGGGGTCCCAGGTCTGATCATTTGGCATATCGCCGCCGGACATGAGCAGCAAGCCCAAGGCGATAAGGGCTACGCCGATCCCCATCAGGATGTAGTTTTGCCTGCCGAATTCCAGCTCTATCGCCCGGCTGCTGCTCTCGGCAGCCCGGCGCTTGGCCACAACTGGGCTCTCCGCTTTCTTGGCAGTAGTCACGATGACTTTCTTCTTCGGTGGTTTGCTTTGGCTCATCTAGTAATCTTAGTTTGGATGATTATGGTTGCTTCGTTGTTCGTTGTCTGTTATTCTTTATTGATCGCCTATCGCCCGCCCCCCCCTTTATCCCTTAACCTTTAACCTTTATCCTTTAACATTTATCCTTTAACCCTTAACCTTTATCCTTTAACCCTTAACCTTTATCCTTTATCCTTTAACCCTTAACCTTTATCCCTTAACCTTGCCTAATACAAATCATCCACCCTCATCTTCAAGTACTTGCGCACTACATTATAGGTACTGAGGGCATTAAGGGCCAGGCCGAGCACACAAAGGGCCAGCAGTATGGCTAAAAAATTGACCCACGTATGCAGGCCCTTCAAGCCGGGCAGCGCGCTTTGCAGCCAGGTGAAGGTGGCCATCAAAGCCGCCGAGGCCAACAAGCCGCTCAACAAGCCATGCCAGGCCCCCCGACGGATGTACGGCCGGCTGATGAACTCCCAGGAAGCACCCACCAACTCCATGTTTTTAATCAGGAAGCGGTTGGCGTAAAGGGCCAGGCGCACGGTATTGTGGATTAAAGTGACCGCCACAAAAATGAAAAAAGCCAGAGCCCCCAGGGCAATCAGCCCGACGGACCGCAGGTTCTCCCCGATTTCATTCACCAGGCTTTCCTGGTAGTATATATCAGCTACTGCCGCGTGTCGGCGCAGGTTCGCTTGTATTTGCCGCAGGCTGTCGGCTGCCATATAGGCTGCTTTCACATTAAACGTAATGACGTCATAAAGCGGGTTGGGCAGCCCGAGTTTTAAGAAATCATCCCCGAAATCTTCGCGCATGAACTCGGCGGCCTGTTCCTTTGTGGTATATTCCGCCGAGCCTGGCTTGATGAAAGGGCTGCTTTCCAGCTCTTTTTGCAATTGCCGCGCCTCTTCTACTGCCACGTCCTGCTTCAGCTCCACGATGATGCTCACCCGCTCTTTCAGCTCCTGCACCAATTGCCGGGCATCCATCAGGGCCAGGGCAAAAAAGCCCAGGGTAAAGAGCACTAGCGCCACACTGAGGATGGAGTAGAGGTAGTTGGGCCTGGTTTTACCCGCAATATAGCCGTTCGTTTCCGCCATAGCGCTTCTTTTGCGGCACAAAAGTATAAAATATACTCCAAAGCGGATACAGATAGCCCCAATGCCGCTCAATTTATTGCCGCTATGCTCGTTATATTCCCTAAAACGAGTGCTTTTTGGCAACAACAAGCTTGAAAACAGCAACAAAATAAGCGCCTTTCCGTAAAAGGGGAGAGGCATTCCAAACAAAGGATTAAACTATGAAAAAAATACTTTGCTCCGCGCTGGCAGTAGTGGCTGCACTCACGATTTCGGCTCAATCCTATATCAAAAACGCTTCTTTTGAAGGCAACCCTCAAGATGCGACCATCCCAGCTGGCTGGTTCGTCTGCGAAGAAGGCTCTACACCCGACATCCTGCCCGGCCCTTGGGGCGTTCACGAAGAAGCCGCTGACGGGGATACCTACCTGGGCCTGATTACCCGCGAAGACGGCACCTGGGAAAGCATCGGCCAGCGCCTGGCTTCCTCCCTAAAGGCAAATGAATGCTATACTTTTTCGCTGGAACTAGCGCAATCCAAAACTTATGCCGGCTACAGCAACCCCCTGCGGCTAAGAATATGGGGTGGCACCACCAAATGCAGCAAAGAACAGCTGCTGCTGGAAACGGGCTTCGTGCGCAAAGCAGAATGGAGTGCTTACGAGGTGGAATTCATCGCTAAAAAGCCCATCAACTACATCATCATCGAGCCCTTTTACAAGGATGGCAAATTCTCCTATCAGGGCAATATCCTGGTTGACAACATCTCTTCGATCAAGAAATGCGTTAGAGCAGGTTTGTGATAATCTTGCTTAACTTTGCATCAGGACAATAAAACGGCTACCTCCCCTATGGCAAACATCTTCGACTTGATCGGCAATACGCCCCTGGTAGAAATCGAGCAGCTCATCCAAAAGCCTGGCGTGCGCTTCTTCGGCAAGCTGGAAGGGCAAAACCCTGGCGGCAGCGTCAAGGACCGGGCGGCTTACGGCATGATTAAAGGCGCGCTGGAACGGGGCGAGCTAAAACCGGGCATGCGCCTCGTCGAAGCCACTAGCGGCAATACCGGCATCGCCCTGGCCATGATCGCCCGCAAATTCGGGGTAGGCATCACCCTGATCATGCCCGACAACGCTACGGCAGAGCGCACTCAATCCATGCAGGCTTACGGCGCAGAAGTCATCCTGACCCCCGCTAGCAAGGGCGGCATCGAATACTCCCGCCAACTGGCCGATGAGATGGTCGCTCAGGGCGGCTATCACATGCTCAACCAGTTTGCCAACCCCGACAACTGGGGCATGCACTACCGCACCACCGGCCCGGAGATCTGGCGCGACACCCAGGGGCAGGTCACCCACTTCGTCTCCTCCATGGGCACTACTGGCACTATCATGGGCACTTCGCGCTACCTCAAAGAGCAAAACCCCCAAGTGCAAATCGTAGGCGTGCAGCCTACCTCCGGCTCCAGCATCCCCGGCATCCGCCGCTGGTCGCCCGAGTTCCTGCCTAAAATCTTCGAGCCCCAGCGGGTCGATCAGGTCATTGACGTCTCGCAAGACGAAGCCACGGCGATGATGCGCCGCCTGGCCCGGGAAGAAGCTATCTTTGCCGGCATGAGCAGCGGCGGGGCCTGCGCCGCCGCCGCTAAACTGGCGGAAGGGCTAGATGAAGGCATCATCGTCTTCATCGTCTGCGACCGGGGCGACCGTTACCTATCCTCTGGCATCTTTGAATAGGTGCGCTGGCCAGCGCAGGTGGTATCGCCCGGCATAAAATTGAAATTGAGGATCAACTGCTCGACGCTCGGATCGCAGCGGAAAGAAGCGCGGCGAGCTTCCCGAAAGTAAAGGCGGTACGCTTGAGCATGGCTCAGAGGCGGCAGATGCCCCTTCACGCTCACTCCCGCACGTAAAAACAATACCCCCCAAACTTATGAAACCGCCCCTCCGGGTCCTGCAGCATCCAATCATGATAATGAGGGTCGGGGCTCTGGCTCAGGAATTCGATGTTGTTGTCGGCACCGCCGTTGAGGGCCACCCGAGCACTAGAATGGGTATGCTTACATTTTTTACCAGGGAAGTCTTGCCAACGGTCCATAGGCAATAGTACAGAACCTTGCTGTAGATAATACAATCCGGTATCCCTAGCAACCAATTCAAATCTTAGGTCATAAGTATTGTCCTCATAGCGATATTGCCCCAAAAGCTCAATAGCATCACTGAACAATTGAACATTGTAATCATATACCGAATCTATCAACAAATCAAAATGCCTTAAGCCATCCTCTCTTCCTGGAAGTGCATCAATCCGATGGACAATTGTGATTGGATGGAATCGAAAGTCTTTTAAAGTGTAAAATCTGTTAGTCTTCCGCTCGAAGACCTCATCAGCAAATATCGATGTAACCCTAATTGTATCTCCGACATGAAAGACAGCTTCTGCGGGTAAAAGCGTTGCGGGCAACACAAATTCATACGCACCCGGAAAGCGACATTCATCTTTGACACAAGACACCAGCAACAGCAATAAAAAGGTATAAGGACGAATAGCTTTCATTTTGTTTCGTTTTGAGCCGCCTCGGACATCCACGTCCAAGGCGGCGGCGTTTTAAATTCAATAGCTATTGAATAGCCCATTCACTTGTTGAACGGTATTAGCTGGCACAGTCGGCAATAATTCATCAATCAAGCGAGCCCGATAGGCTTCGATACTATTGACGCCGACGCCTAGGATGGAAAAAAGCTGTCCATTTGTGAAGCTGACAACGTTATCCACAACCATGCCGCAAGCAGGCGGGGTGTTCGCATCGGGGCCGCGCCGATCGCAGGCATTGCCATCCAGTAAATTGGCGTTGTCTATCAAGTCGTGATGCAAGCCGACGGGGACATGGCTTGGGAAATGGTTTCTAGTTGTTTCTAATCTTCTTTCCCAAGTGCCCGCAATCGAAGTATTCCCCTGATACCGCCGGTGCACATACGTCCACGCGATGTGCTCAGCCCAAGATTCACAGATGGCGATGCGGCCCGCATCGGCACTATTGGCGTTGCCCCAGCCGTCGGCAGCGATTTCAGCGGCTGCCAGCCCTTGCCAATAGTTGGGCCCGACATTAACAAAGTGCGAGGCATGAGCAAGCTCGTGATATGCTAAAGAACGAAACTCGTCTGAATTCTGATAACTTGCGCCAATCATCATGTCAGGCAGGACAGGGTAGATAATACTGTAATTGGGGATGCCGTAATTCACCCAGAGCGCTAAATCGAAAAAACTAGCCTGAAGCAGCCCTTCGGAGATGGCAATCCCCACTCTTATCGGGCCAAGATAGCGCTTCATCAGCGCAAAGCCATCCGTCCGGTTGCTCGCCAGATAGATATCCAGATAAGGCGGGGGCGTGATGCCATCAGCCAGCGATTGCTCGCGATGTTCTGCCAGGGCGTTCATCATGCTGGCGGCGGCCCAATCGCGATGAGCGGCAGAGCCTTGGTTAGCCCAGGCCGGGTATTCTACCAGGATGTTGTTGTAAACCCCTCCGCCCAACTGGCCGACGTAGCTGGTGATGGGCAGCACCGCCCGCCACAGCTGCACCGTATTGCCGATGAAACCCCGCAGCTTGGCATCCGCGTTCCGGAACTCTACCCACATATAGGCCTTGCCCGACTCCCGGTGCCCGGGGATGCTCCAGCAGCCTTGCTGGCTGGTCTCGGCGGTGCGCACCCTGAACCAGCCATCCCACCAGATCACCCGCGCCCGGCGTACGCCCTCGAATTGCCCCAGCTCGACATCCTGCACCCGGATGCAGCCGGCTGGCTGCCGGGAAGGCCCGGGGATGGCGCAGCCGCAAGCATTGGTATGGGCAGGCGGCTCGGAGCCTCCGCCATCTTCCAAACAAGCCGGCCAATTTTCAGGATGCATCCACGGGTTGCAATCGATCGTCACGTCGCGGCAATACGGCGGCGCTCCAACTCCTTCGCAATCGTAGCCTCCGAAGGAGCAGCATATGAAGTTGGGGCAGTCTGGGTCGCAGATCAGCGGGCTGCGCGGGTCGTCCACCACCCCTGGGAAGCCCTCATGCGGCAGCCCGCTGATCCGGAAGGCGGCATAGGCCAACAGCGAGGAGTAGGGGGCCAGCACCAGCTCCTCCAGTATTTCGTAGGGCATCGCCGGGAAGGCCTGCCCCTGAGGCAAGACCACATAAAAGCAGGGGATCGCCGTGGAATCGAGATTTTCCTGCGGGTAGTAATCGCCTAGCTCGATCACCTCATGCCCAAGCGGGAAGTCGAAGAAAGCGATGCCGCTCTCCACTAAAAGCTCGACCTGCTCCAAGCTCTCGGGGCAAAAGCGCACGTAGTAGTCCGTCACCGGCAGTTTCGGCACGCTTTGGCGATACAACAGATTCCAAGCTTTGGTCATCGTATCTACTTGATAGGGGTTTGCAGCGTGCTTGGCGCCGAGCACCGTCGGCCGCAGCTCGCCCGATTCGCTCGACCGGAAGGCGATAGGGCCGGCATCCTGGCTAAACGGCTGTACATGATCGCTCGGATCTCCGAGCTGGGCCAAATCGTCTTTCCGGCAAGACGGCAAGAGCAGAGCGGCAAGCAGCAGTAGGCTCAGGGCGCTCCGCCAA
>CAYSPJ010000027.1:0-3642 GCA_964432875.1 uncultured Phaeodactylibacter sp.
TGGCATGGCGGGCATCCTGGATAGTAGAGTTGGCAAGGGTAATCACCACCGTCGTAGAGGGATTGAGGGTCGCGCTGATCCCTTTCCACATCATGGTACAGCCGTGCACCCCTCCATTTTGATTTACATCGACTAGCGTCAACCTCCTATTCACCGTGATTTCCGCCCCCGGCGCCATAATAATCTCCCCGCCGGTGATGGTGAAGTTTTTGTTGACGATCAAATGCCCATCGATGGAAAGGCAGGTGTTGGTCATGGCGTTGCCCGCAAAGAAGGGGTAGGCGCTCTGCAATTGGTTCATGGTGGCGCCATTCGGGTACAGCACCGGGTCGATGACCACGTTGAAGTCTGGATCGGCGCAGGTGCAGTGCCCACCCTCCTGGGCATAGCTCTCAAATCCGCACATGGCAATCAGAATTAATGCCCACAGGGGGGGGGATTCGGAATAAAATTTTAAACCTCATCTTTTTTCGGTTTAGGATGAAAGAATGGATTGAATGCAGCGGAAATATATGCGTTTTTTTTCAAACAATGCAAGCAGGGTGCGTTTTTTTTGAAAAAAAACGGAATTGTCGTGCATCTAGCAAAGTGGCAAGGGAAGGCGAAAAGCGGCAGAACTAGCGATGAACGCGCTAGGGCTAGCGGGGGGCTGGGCAGGAAGCCAGCCCCCCGCCTGCGTCTCAGGCCGCGACTCCATAGTCGCCGCCTGAGTGAGCCTGAGCCTCCCAGCCCCCCGGAGCAGTCGGGCGGCGGCTACGGAGTCGCAGCCCAACACCGCCGGGGCAGCCGTGCCAGCCACGGCTGAAATGCTGCCGCTAGCGATGCAGCCCTGTCCCTGGCGTTCCTGGCGTCCCAATCGTCCCTGAACGCGAAGCGATGAACGGCGATAGCCGATTAACTATCCCCCCCGTATCAATTCCGTCCTAAGCTCCAGCGCCCTTTCGTTTATATCCAGGCCGCTGTTTTCCAGGCGCAGCACGCCCCGAGGGCATACTGCGGCGCAGACGCCACAGCCCACACAGGAGGCACGCACGATATCCTGGCCGCGTTGGGCGTAGGCGCGCACGTCGATGCCCATTTCACAATAAGTGGAGCAATTGCCGCAAGAGATGCACTGCCCGCCGTTGGTCGTGATGCGGAAGCGGGATTTGAAACGTTGCACCAAGCCCAGGTAGGCGGCCAGCGGGCAGCCGAAGCGGCACCATACCCGGTTGCCCATCAAGGGATAAAAGCCGGTACCGACTACTCCGGCGAAAGCCGAGCCGATGAGGAAGCCATACCAGCTGCGTACAGTATCGCTATTGAAAATCAAGATTTGGCGCGAGCCCGAAAAGTAGGTGTAAAGTACCATGCCCGTCATAACGACGGCAAAAACCAGCACGCCATGGACGATCCAGCGCTCGTATTTCCAGGCGCGCAGGCTCTTGTCGGAGAGCTGCCGATAGGGATCGCCCAGCGTTTCGGCCAGGCCGCCGCAACCGCACACCCAGGAGCAGTACCAGCGCTTGCCGTAGAAATAGGTGATGACTGGCACGGCCACGACGATCAGCGCGATGCCCCACACCAGCATGAACAGGCCCAGCCCGCCGCTGGCCAGGAGGCTCTTCAGGTTCCAATCGAAGAAGAAGGTGTAGTTCAGCGGCCAGATATTCTTGAAGTCATAGTAAGGATAGTTGAGCCGCACCAGTATCTCGGGAAGGAGGAAAGCGAAGGCGGTTTGGAAAAACATCACCGACCAGGTTCGGATGAGCTGGTAGCGGCTGTGCTGGTACTTGGCCATCATGCGCACTCCCATTACGATGACGATGAGGGTGTAGAGCAGGCCATAGAGGAACCACTGGCTGGCCTCCCCCCCGCTCAAGGCTTTGCTGAGCGGGTCAACGATGAGCGTCCAGTTGATGATGTGCTGGGGGGCCCAATAGAGGAGTACATAAAAGCTGATGAGGTACAAGCCAGCGAGGATACCTAGCCAGCCCGTGGCTTGGGGCGAAGCTGAGCGGGTTGGGCTATTGCGCTTTTGCTTTTCAGCAAACAATACCAACCCGATGATCAAGAGGGCTGTCATGGCCGATACGGCCGGCCAAAAATAGGCCTTGCCCATGTAAAACACACCATATATTAGCATGCTAATCATTACCGCACCCAGGAAGAAGCTGCGCCAGCCCAGGCTTACGCCCCGCGTCATGGAGTGGTGATAGATGTGGTCGTTCTTGATGCCGGGGATAAGCCGGAATTTGGGCAGGATGTAGAGCAGCCCGCCCAGGATGCCCAGGCCGAAGGTGAGGAAGAAAAACAACAGCGGCTGGCTGGCTACCGGCCCAGCAGCAGATTTGCGCGTGGCTTGGTAGGTATAGTCTTTAAACCGCCAGGAGGGCAAAAGGAAATCTCCTTTGTTGACGCCTTCCGGCAAGCTTTCTTTAGCCTTTTGTGCCAATGATTGCTGAGCGGCTTCGAGCAGCCCCTTAAATGCCGGCACAAATTCGAAGCTAGTAGCGTAGCGCTTGCCTAACAAGTTCTGCGCCTGCGCCAGTTCGGCCAGCTCCTGCCGGTGATGAGGGTTGCTGATGGCTTTTTCCAGGCTCTCAGGGGTGAGTGTGTAGTGGCCAATGCCCAGGCTGGCGGTGAAGAGGAGCAGGGCAGCAAAAAAGAATAGCAGGCCGATATTTTCGATGATTTTCATGGCGGATTGTTTAGTTGTGTTTTAGGCGGTTCAATGTGCTTGCTTCAAAAAACGCAGCACTCCCGTCAGCCCCCGCCGTTTGCGAAGCTGGAGGTTGCGGCCACTCTGGTGGTTGTATAGCTGTACCACTTTGGCTTCGTACTCATCGAAAAACTCAGGGTCGAAATTGGCCAGGCCCAGGTTTTGCAGCACTTCTTCCACAGGTGCCTTATCCTTGATCCACTTTTCACATACTTCGTGCCGGTAGCGTACCCCCATGAGGTTGAAGCCCACGACATGCCCTCCAGCTCGGTCATAGATTAGGCGGATGCTCTTTTTGCCTTCGGGGTGCTCCCAGTACAAGCTTGCCTGTTCTTCAGGCAATTTGGCGCGCACATCGCCATAAACCTGGTACTCGATATCCAGGAATTTGGCAGAGTTGAACCAGATGCCGGGTTGATAAGCAACCGGCTGGCCACAGATGTTGTAGGCGGCGGTTTCCCCCATCATGCGCCCCACGTACCACACGGCTTCGATGGGGCGCCGGCCCGGCGGTGGCTGCCGCAGTTGTACGCAATCGCCAGCAGCATAAACATCGGGGAGATTGGTGCGCAGGTTCTCGTCCACCAGGATACCCCGGTCGGTTTCCAGGGCGGTGTTTTTCAGGAAGCCGATATTGGGGTGCACCCCGGCGGTGAGGCCCACATACCCACAGTCGATGCGTTCGCCATGGTTGGTGATGACGGCACCGGCGCGGCCGTTTCCATCGTCCACGATCTCTTTCAATTCAGTGGACAGCCGTAAGTCGATGCCGTGCTCGCGGATATGCCGGTTGATCATGGCCGACTCCTCGGGCGGCAATACGATATCCCAATAGCTTTCTTCCCGCACCAGGAAAGTAGCCGGGATGTGGCGGGAGTGGAACATTTCGGCCATCTCGATGCCAATCAGGCCGCCACCGACGATGACTGCGCGTTGAAGGC
>CAYSPJ010000027.1:3742-45084 GCA_964432875.1 uncultured Phaeodactylibacter sp.
TCGGCCATCTCGATGCCAATCAGGCCGCCACCGACGATGACTGCGCGTTGAAGGCCCGCGCTGTTTTGTTCCATGTACTCCAAATCGGGATAGCTGTAAAGCCCGCGTACGCCTTCCAAATCCTGGCCGGGCCAGCCAAACTTGTTAGATGCCGATCCAGTGGCCAGCAGCAGCTTATCGTAGCGGATCTGCTGCCCGCCCCGGGTAAAAATATTTTTATCGCTGAAATCGATGCGTTCCACATAGGCGCGCCTTAGTTCGATACGGTTCTTTTCCCAGAACCAATCTTCATAAGGTTTAATGTCTTCGTAGCGCATGTGCCCCATATAGACGTACATGAGAGCGGTGCGGGAGAAGAAGTGGTCGGTCTCGGCAGAGATCACCGTAATCTGATGATTGCTCATTTTCCGGATGAAGCGGGCAGCCGTGATGCCGGCAATGCCATTTCCAAGGATGACGACGTGCATAGGGTTGTGGCTTGACATTTAGAGCAGCATTATAGCCGCATTGCAAAATACAAAATTGCGTCAAATAATGAAAAGTGGGTAGGATAAGACGACATAAGTGGTTCCATTGTCCTCTCCAGGACAGTCTCTATGCGGAGCGTTGGCCTCCATTTTTGTGTCTGCTATCCAACAAATCTCGATATATTCCTTCTGCTAGAAGCAAATGTGATGTTCCAAAAAATCTAGAATAGCTGAATATGAAAAATTATTAACCTACTTTTACGCGCTGGAAAGCTGTATTCAGCAGCCTTTCGGAAAAAACTATAATCAAAACGTTAAATCAAAACCTTTACAAACGATGAAAAGAGCTTCTACTCTACTTTCCATGTTGAGCCTCTGTTGGGCGCTGAACGCACAAGTCGTCTTTCAGCATGACTTTGAATCGGGCATGGCCCCAATGACTTTAATCGATGCCGATGGTAAAACTCCGCATCCCAACGTAGCTGCCTACAGCCAGGCCTGGAACGTAGCCAATCCTGCTTTCGGCAACGGCACCAACGTCGCAATCAGTAATTCCTGGTATAGCCCTGCGGGTGCAGCCGACGACTGGATGATCACGCCAGCTTTAGCTATCACCGATCCGGCTACCATAGTGGCATGGGAAGCCAAGGCGCAGGATGCTTCTTTCCCCGATGGCTATCAGGTGCGGGTCTCTACCACTGGTACGGACATTGCCGATTTCACGGATGTTATTTTCAACATCGCTGCTGAGGCCCCCTCCTGGCAGGAGCGCTTTGTTTCTTTGGCAGACTATGTTGGCGACACCATCCATATCGCCTTCCGCAACAACTCCAACGACATGTTCCTCTTGCTGATTGACAACATCATTGTGCAGTCTATTTTGGCCAATGATGCGGCTCTTACCCAGCTCAACACGGTACGCTTTCACGAACTTAACAGCCCGATTGAAATTGCGGGCACGTTCAGGAATAATGGGAGCAGCCCCATCACCTCGCTCGAAATTACCTGGAGCTATGAGGGAGCGTCTTACACAGACACCCTCAGTGGCTTGAATGTCGCGCCAGGGGCGACTTATGAGTTTACCCACAGTACGTCTTTTACGGCCGAGGAAGCTATCAGCTATGAAATCGAGGTGAGCATCTCCAACCCCAATGGCGAAGTTGACGGCGACCCTATGAATGATGTTTCCTCCTTGCTTGTTTCTGGCGTCACTTATGTGCCCAGCAAGCGGGTGGTGATAGAGGAAGGCACGGGCTCTTGGTGCGGATGGTGCCCACGCGGCCATGTCGCGATGGAATATATGCGCAATACCTATCCGGAGACTTTCATCGGCATCGCCGTTCACAATGGCGACCCTATGGTTTTTGCCGAATATGACAACAATATCGGCCTGACCGGCTACCCGAGCGCCAACGCTAACCGCGTCCTGAATGATGTTAGCGTCAGCCAGAATGACTTTATTTCCTTCCATAATAACCTGCAACAGCGCATCGCTCCGATCGATGTAGATGTCGAAGCCGTATATGACCCCGCCAACCGCGTGGCGACCATCAACGTGCAGGCTGGATTTGTCACGCAATTAGACGATATCGACTATCGCTTCAGCGTCGTCATTATGCAAGACAGCGTAAAGGGCACTGGCTCTGGATACAATCAAGTCAATTTCTACAGCTTCCAGTCGCAGAACATCCCGCTGGTAGGCGCTGGCCACAACTGGCAGCAAGCGACCAACCCGGTCCCTGCCGCCAACATGTACTACAACGACGTGGCTCGCAGCATCCTGGGTGGCTACTTTGGCCAGGCGGGCATCATCCCGGCTTCGGTTGTAGCCGGCGATGTAGTAGAGCATACCTATACTTATAATGTGCCTGCTTCTTACAACCCCATGCACATGAGCGCAGTGGTGTTGCTTTTGGATGGCAGCACCGGCGAAATACTCAACGCCAAACTGGCCGAGTTTGACTTCCTGGTGAACTCCAACGAAGCTTTCATCAACGAACAGGTGCAAATCTTCCCCAACCCCGCAAAGGGCAACATCAATATTGAGGTGCAACTAGAGGAAGCGGCACCTGTACGCCTTGATGTATTCAATATGTTAGGCCAACAGGTGGCCAGCCAGGTTTATGGCATGCAAAGCGGCCGCAGCATCCTGCCGTTCAACGCTAGCAACCTGCCCGCTGGCAGCTACTCCTTTTACCTCCATTTAGGCAATAAACTGGCAGTTAAAAAGGTGATCGTAGAATAAGCCCAGATTAGCCCTGGCTAAGAGGAGAAGTATGCACTGCCCCTGCTGTCGAATATAAGGTAGCGGGCAGCATGCTTCTCCTCTCTTTTTTGCCCCCCGACCCTGGCATGAGGTGCTATAAATTGCCCGTAACGGACACTTTCACACTTCATTAATACTTCAGGGCTTGACTTTCTTAATATATATTGCGACCTTTGTACATACTCTAAATAGCATCAAACTTAAAATACTGATCAATGAGGCATTTTTTACTTTGCGTTTTGCCGTTTTTTTCACTGCTCGCAAATACAGCAGCCCAAGTCTCTCTGACTTTCACCCCGGAGGAAGTTGAAGTAAGCGGTGTGGCCGACCCCGATGACCTGTTTCTGGAAATAGTGGGTTATGCCAAAGTCAAAAACGTCAGCAACGAAACGATAAACGTGAAATGGACCCGGGTCATCGTGGAGATGCCTGATGAGTGGGACAGCCAAGTGTGCGACCTTAACCAGTGTTTCATCCCTATCGTCTATTCCAATATCGCTCCGGATATCGGTGCCAACTTCCCCCTGCCGCTGGCCCCTGGCGAAGAGACCAATATGGATGTACATATCCGCCCCCAAGGTGTTGCAGGAGATGCAGAAATCCGCATTGATATTTCTACTGAAGAAGCGCCCTCTACCGTTTTGGTATCCGGCACCTATAAGTTTACTGCCACGCCTGCCACCAGTACGCGCAGCAATTCTCGTGCCCGGCTAACGGCCTTCCCAAACCCAACCTCTGATTATATAGAACTACGTGGTGCCGAAGAGGTAGATCGCATCGTGCTATACAACGTGGTCGGCAAAGAGGTACGCGCTTTCAATGCAGCTATGGGTGGCCGCTACTACGTAGGCGATTTGCCCAACGGGCTTTATCTGGCTAGTTTGGTCAACAACCGCAAAGGGGTAATCAAAACCCTACGCGTCAGCAAACGCTCGGTTCAGCCCTAAGCTTTCTGCTTAAGCGGGATATTCCACATAGTTGCGCGGCGTCTCGTACAGCCGTACGGAAAGTTCGTATTGATCATCCAACTCCCGGCGCAGGATTTGCCAGATTACGAAGCAGATGTGTTCTGCAGTAGGGTTGAGGTGTTTAAACTCCTCCGTATCGAGGTTGAGGTTTTTGTGGTCGAAACGGCGCTCCACTTTTTCTTTGATGATATCCTTTAAGAACTTAAGATCGATGAGGTAGCCCGTCTCGGGATCCACCTCTCCGGTCACCTTCACTTCCAGCTCATAATTGTGCCCATGGTAGTTGGGGTTGTTGCATAGGCCAAAGACCTCCCGGTTTTTCTCCTCGCTCCATTTGGGGTTGTGCAGGCGGTGAGCGGCATTAAAATGTGCTTTGCGGTATGCTGAAATCCTCATGTCAGGCGGTTTTTTTCTAGTTTGCCTACCAAACAAATTCAGGCAATAGAAGTTGGCAAAAAAAAGCTCTCCCTTAGAAAACGTTTTTTTTCAATAAAATCCTTATTTTTACCGGCGAAGATAATTGTACGGATAGCAGAATCGTAACCAGTGAGTTCTATCCATAAATTTATAGTAGAAGGAATCAGAGGCGAAGACATTGATTTTACTGCTTTCAGGGGCAAAAAGCTCCTGGTAGTCAATGTCGCATCCGCCTGTGGCTATACAGCGCAGTATCAACAATTGCAGGAGCTCTATGAAGCGTTCCAGGACAAATTGGCGATCGTAGGCTTCCCCTCCAACGATTTTGGAGGCCAGGAGCCAGGCACAAATGAAGAGATAAGCCAATTCTGTACGCTAAAGTACGGAGTGAGCTTCCCTATGGCGGCGAAAGTACGCATCAAAGGCCAAGCCCATCCCATATATGAGTGGCTGACCCAGAGGGAGTTGAACGGCGTGATGGATAGCGAAGTGCAATGGAATTTCCACAAATTCCTGCTTGATGAAGCAGGGCATTTGGTGCGCTCCCTCCCTTCTGCAACCAGCCCCCTGGATGGAACCATCCTGGAGTGGCTCTCGCCCAGCTAAACTGGCGGGCTTTTTCAGCAATACTCACGATTCTGTTCTCCGTAGCTCGATATAATAAATGAGCTATGGCATTTAGTAAAGTAATTGGGCAGGAAGCAAGCAAAAATATGCTCCGGCAAATGGCGGGCGGCGAAAGGCTCCCCCATGCTCTATTATTGCTCGGGCCGCAAGGCTGCGGGAAATTAGCTATGGCTATTGCCGTGGCACAGTACATCCTCTGCCACAACAAGACCTCCACCGATGCCTGCGGGCAATGCCCGAACTGCCTGAAGGCCGAAAAACTCGTCCATCCCGACCTGCATTTCTCCTTCCCCACCGTCGGCACCAAGGCTGTCAGCGACAGCTTTGCCAGCCAATGGCGAGAAGCCGTACTGCTCAATCCCTATCAGGATGTCAATCAGTGGCTGCAATTCATCGGTGCGGAGAATAAACAAGGGAACATCACCCGGGACGAATGCGTGAATATCGTCAAAAAGCTGAGCCTGAAAGCTTTTGAAAGCGAGTATAAGCTGCTCGTCATGTGGCTGCCAGAGTTTCTGGGTAAAGAAGGCAACCGCCTGCTAAAAATCATTGAAGAGCCACCGGATAAGACCATCTTCATCTTGGTGGCGGAAGACCAGGAACTCATCCTCAATACCATCATTTCCCGTTGCCAGGTAGTCAACCTCAAAGCGTTAAGCGATGAAGAAGTGGCGGCAGGCTTGCTAGGGCAAGGCCAGCTCAGCCGGGATGAAGCCCAGCGCATCGCGTTCCTTTCCAATGGCAATTTCAACGAAGCGCTACAACTGGCAGCGCAACAGGCGAATGACAATACCAGCCTGTTTATCGATTGGATGAGGAAATGCTTCAAAGGCAATGGCGTCGAATTGGTGAAGTGGGTGGAAGGTTTTGCGGCAATAGGCCGGGAAAACCAAAAGTATTTCCTGCGCTATGCCCTGCATTTCCTACGGGAGTTGGCCGTATTGAAAATAAGCGGCCCGGCCCGTGTACGCCTGCAACAACAAGAGCTGGATACCGCCCAGAAAATGGCGGGCCAACTCGATATGAGCCAAATGGAGCAACTGGCAAAACTTTTTTCGGACTGCGCCTTCGCCGTAGAACGCAATGCCAACCCGAAGATTTTATTCCTGGATGCTTCGATACAGATGCACAAAATCATGAAAGGAAAATTGATAGAAGCCTATACCGGGCTGCCAGCCAGTGTAATAACCTGAGCCGACAGCCCTTAGTGAGCTTCTGTTTTAACATATAAATGATGATAATATTATGGGATGTAAAGGATGTACCACATGTGGCACCAGCAATGGCGCCACAAAAGGCTGCAATAGTAATAACGGCTGCGCTACAGGTGGCTGCAACCGCCTCAATACCTTCGACTGGCTATCCAGCATGGATGTTGCCGATACCAGCCCGTTTGAGATAGTGGAAGTGAGTTTTAAGAATGGCGCCCGCAAGGCTTTCTACCGCAACCAGCCCTTCACTCGTGCTAATACTGGCGATATGGTGGTGGTGGAAACTGGTGCCGGCTTGGATGTAGGCCGGCTCTCTCTTTCCGGCGAACTGGTGCGCATGCAGATGCGCAAAAAGAGCACCAAAGGGGAGGAAGTAATCCAGAGCATCATCCGCGTCGCTAATGAGCGCGATCTGGAACGCTTGGACGAAGCCCGTCAATTGGAGCTGCCCACCATGGTCCGTGCGCGGGTCATTGCCCGTACCATGAACCTGAATATGAAAATAGGGGATGTGGAATACCAAGCCGACAAGCGCAAAGCAACCTTCTTTTACACTTCCGATGGGCGGGTTGACTTCCGCGAGCTCATCCGGCAGTACGCCAAGGAATTCCGCGTGAAAATCGAAATGCGCCAGATCGGCGCGCGCCAGGAATCGGCCCGCATCGGCGGCATCGGATCCTGCGGGCGCGAACTGTGTTGCTCTACCTGGCTGACTGACTTTCGCTCGGTTACTACCGGTGCTGCCCGTTACCAAAACCTGGCCATCAATCAGGCCAAGCTCTCCGGTATGTGCGGTCGCCTCAAGTGCTGCCTCAATTATGAGCTCGACACTTACCTCGATGCGCTGGAGCGCTTCCCCCGCAATGCGGACAGGCTGCAAACCCAAGCAGGAAATGCGGTGCTGATAAAAACCGATATCTTCAAACGCTTGTTGTATTATGCCTATGAAAGCGATAATGGGCGAGGGAAAATATTCGCTCTGGATGCCAGCTTGGCAACCCAGATACTTGCCATGAATAAAAAAGGCGAAAAACCCACTGACCTGCTTAGCCTCCAGGTTGTTCCTGATACGGAAGAGGAAAAAGACATGGATTTCGAAGATGTCACCGGCGCAGTTGAACTTCCGGAAGAGGAAAGGCGTAAGAAAAGGAGGAAAAAGAAAAAGCCTCTGGCGAGCAAGATGAAAGGCGAGCAAAAGGGGCCAGATCCTGATAATGCCAACCGGCCAGCCCGCAGACAGGGCGATACTCCCGCCCCCGACAGGAGGACGGGAGGGCAAGACCGCAGAGAAAGCAACCCCGACCGAAGAGAGGGGGGGCAGGATAACCGGCAAGAAGGGGGCGAGGGCTCAGCGCGCCGCCGTAATAACCGCAACCGGAAAAGGAGGAGGTAGGAAGGTTAAGGGATAAAGGATAAAGGTTAAAGGGGGGGGACTGTAAAACTAACGCCCGATTGAGGGCTAAATAAATGTTCATCAAACTATGAAGTACGACTTAACCGTCATCGGCTCTGGCCCGGGCGGCTACGTAGCCGCCATACGCGCCGCCCAACTGGGTATGAAGACCGCCATTATCGAACGCTATGCTGCCTTGGGGGGCACTTGCCTTAACGTGGGCTGCATACCCTCCAAAGCTTTGCTCGATTCTTCCGAGCACTACCACAACGCCAAAGAAAAGTTCGAACTGCACGGCATCGGGCTTACCGGGTTGAAGGTCAATATGCCGCAGATGATCAAGCGGAAAAATGAGGTAGTGGAGCAAACCGTCACCGGGCTCAACTTCCTGATGAAGAAAAACAAAATCGAGGTTTACAACGGCCATGCCTCTTTTGTAGATGCCCATAAAATCAGTATCCTTAAAGCGGATGGTACTACCGAGGAAATTGAAACGGATAAAGCAATCATCGCTACCGGATCAAAACCCATCGTGCCGGCCAATTTCAACTACGATAAACAAAGGGTTATCACCTCAACGGAAGCCCTGAACATCGCTGAAGTACCCAAACGCATGATTATCGTGGGTGGCGGAGTCATCGGTTTGGAGCTGGGTTCCGTTTTTGCCCGCCTGGGTACCGAGGTAGAGGTCGTCGAGTTCCTCGACCGCATCATACCCGGCATGGATGGGGATTGCAGCAAAGAGCTGATGCGCGCACTGAAAAAACTGGGCATGACCTTCCATCTGCGCCATGCCGTAACGGAGGTGAAAGTCAACAAAAAAAGCGTGACCGTGAGCGTCCAAAAACGGGACAGCGAGGAGAGCTTCACTATCAATGCTGACTACTGCCTGGTCTCCATTGGCCGCCGCCCCTACACAGATAAACTTGGGCTGGACAAAGCCGGTGTAGAAACCGACGATAAAGGCCGCATACTGGTCAATGACCACCTGCAAACCAACGTGCCAAATATTTATGCCATCGGCGACGTCGTGCGGGGGGCGATGCTGGCCCACAAAGCGGAAGAGGAAGGCGTATTAGCTGCCGAAATCATCGCCGGGCAAAAGCCGCATATTGATTACAACCTCATCCCTAATGTGGTCTATACCTGGCCCGAAGTGGCAGGCGTAGGGCAAACTGAAGAACAACTCAAAGAAGCGGGGGTACCCTACAAAAATGGAAAATTCCCCTTCAAAGCCCTGGGGCGTGCCCGGGCCAGCACCGATACAGACGGCATGGTCAAAGTGCTCGCTCACAAAGATACGGATGAGATACTTGGCGTTCATATCGTTGGCCCCCGCGCTGCTGACATGATTGCGGAAGCCGTAGCGCTCATGGAGTTCCGCGCTTCTGCCGAAGATGCGGCCCGCATGAGCCACGCTCACCCTACCTACACCGAGGCTTTCAAGGAAGCGGCCCTGGCTGCTACGGACAACCGGCCCATACATATTTGAGTAGATAGCGATGACTGGTTGTGGTAAGGCGTAGAATCACTTTTTTAAAAGGGCTCTCATCAGAGGATTCATCCCTGTGGCGAGCGCAAGCCCAATCCAAATAGGATCGGTAACTCAGCGAGAAAGGTTCACCTCCCTCACCTTTCCCTACTAAGTCATTGCCTGGTGCCTCACTTCTTGAAGCCCTTCGCCGTAGATACCTGCCTATCAACGGTGATGCGGAGGGGCATTGGGCGCCGGCCTGCCTTGCTGAGGCTTTTGGGGGGCTAGGCTCTGGCAAATTTTGCAGGCGGCTTTCCCCATTGGCTGTATACTAGGCTTGTCCGAAGCTTTCCATTTCCACCATGCTAACAATAGGCGAAAAGAACCAATCAGCTAGTACTTTATCCGCTTGTACATCCAGGATGAAATAACCGGCCTGGAAATTGCTACAGGATACCACCCCAAATTTGAGATGGGAGTAATCGTTGCCTGCTGGAGTAGTTTTGGTCTTCCCAATCAACGAGCTTTTTCCGAGCGCCTGGAAAGCATCATAGTAGGATGAATATCCGCTTCTTTTTCATGGTCAAATGTGCTAATTTTGTCAACAAAGTAAAGCCCTCAGCATTAATTGATAGTGAATGTGCCACGAAATGACAATTTCTGAGCTGCTTTTAACCTACTATGCTCCAATGTGGCGCCTTTAATGCAATATTGTTGCAAAAAAAACTATCTTTGCGCTACCGCTTGTGAAGGCTAAATAAAAAAAGAGAATATGAAGGATGCTATCGTGCAAAAGCTGGATCAAATGAAATTGCGGCGGACTGCTGTGCGCAAAGAAGTCCTGCAATTGTTCTTCGAAGCTCAGGGCAAAGCCTTATCTAGCCGCGATATCGAAACTGCGTTGCAGAATCTAGACCGCATTACCTTGTATCGCACGCTCAAGACTTTCGAGCAAAAAGGCTTGATCCATCAGGCCGTTGACGGTACAGGTACCGCCAAGTATGCCTTATGCTCTGGCAATTGTACCACCCACGAACACCATGACGAGCATGCTCATTTCCACTGCCTGTCATGCGGCAAAACGATTTGCCTGGAAGATCAGCTCGAGCTCGAAGCCAAAGCCCCCAAAGGCTATAAAGTAAAACATGCCCACTTGGTGCTGGAAGGAGAGTGTGCTGCTTGCGCAGATTAATGAGTGTCTGTCTTAATCGTCCGATAGCTTCGTTATGCTGGGCATAAAACGCTTGGCTTCCTCACCCTTCGCTTTGCGGTGCAAGCTTCGGTGTTGAGCCTTCGCAAGCCATGCTCTCGGACTCAAAAGGGGGTAAATTGCTGCCAATTATAAAACAAAATAGATATGATCTGCCGTATGAAACCTGCCGCTTATCTGCTGGCCCTCTTCTTTGCGCTAAGCGCGTGTACCGATAAATCTGCCGACAAGCAAATGCTGGAGCAGGCTGCCACTATCCATCTGGAAGCTGACCAGCTCGAAAAAGCAGTCAAGCCGCTTATCGAGGAGTTGGTACAAAGAAAAAACAGCATCAACATCCAGGGGCGAGCGCTGCAAGCGGAAGAATTAGATTTTGTAGCAGAGGTGGAATCAGTCGAAACGGCCTATCGCTTCTATATAGACAATCATGCCGAAGTCCCTGGCTTTGATAACCATGACCATGATCACGGCCACGACGATGGTCATGACCACCATCACGGCCCCCAAACCCAAATAACGGCAAAACACGCGCTATCCATCCAACAGGAGCTGCGCGATAGCCTTTTATCTGCTAAAAGAAGGGCTGAGGTCTTGCTGCAGCGTGGGCTATAGGCTTCTCTGTCGCGTTCAAGGTGCGATTAACTAATGCCCTCCTTCAACTGTTTGCCTCTAAGCTGCGGCGCCAAAACCTGAGCCTGGCCCGCAATGCCACGGTTTGTTACCTGGAGGATGTAAGTTCCACGGTGCTGAACCAATATTGGATGCTGCGTTTTGCGTGGAAGCTGAAGCGGTTTGGGTAAGCAGGAAACGATTACGTCCCGTTCTATCGAGTGGGGCATTGGCTGGCTCAGCGATGGTTCAACCGCCGCAGCAGCTCCTCCATATTGGCCTCGCTGACTGGTATTTCATATTTGCCGATACTAATCTGGTGGCTGCGGATGGACTCGATCTTATCCAGATTGGCGATGTAGGATTTGTGGACGCGCATGAAGCGTTGAGGCGGCAGCTTCTCTTCGATAGCCTTCAGGGTAGATTTGGTGAGGATGGGCTTGGGGCGGGTTTCGAGGAATATCTTCACATAATCCTTCATGCTTTCAATGTGGGTGACTTCAGAAATGGTGATTTTCACCAGGGCATATTCAACGTTGACAAAAAAGGCACTGGGGGCTTCTGTTGGTGTAGAAACCGGTAGAGGTGCCGAATTAGCCACAGCCTGTTTTTGCTGAAAAATCTCCAGGGCTTTATGCGCTGCCCTGATGAAGCGCTCCAGGCTCACGGGCTTCACCAAGTAGTCCACCACGTCCAGCTCGTAGCTTTCGACAGCGTAATTGGAATAGGCAGTCACAAAGATGACCAATGGTTTTTTTTGAAGGCTAGCGAGAAACTTAGTGCCCAACATGCCCGGCATCTGGATGTCGAGAAACATGAGGTCGATTTCTTCTTCCTGGAGGGCCTGCATGGCTTCGAAGGCATTGCGGCAGCTCTTTACCAATTCTAGGAAAGGCACTTGCCGGATGTTTTCCTCCAGCAGTTTGCGCGCCAGGCTTTCGTCGTCTATAGCGATGCACTTTAGTTTCATGGGCGCAAAGGCATCAAAGTTAAGCTGACGATAAACCACTCGCCCTGCTCGGCAACTTCCAGGCGGTGCCGGCCGGGGTAGAGCAACTCCAGCCGCCGCTTCACGTTCTTCAGGCCGATACCAGAGCTATCATCTTTATCCTCGGGCATTTCTGGGGCGATTTTGTTTTTTACGGAAAAATGCAAGCCCTGTTCATCGAAGGAAAGCGCGATATCGATTACTGGATTTTCCGTCAGGCCCACGCCGTGTTTGAAGGCATTTTCAACAAAAGGGATCATCAGCATCGGCTCGATGAGCTGCGAGCTGGGTTGGCCTTCGATGCGTAGCCGGATATCCACGTCTTCCTCAAACCTCAGCTGTTGCAATTCGACGTAGTTTTTCAAATAGTCCACCTCTTTATCTAGTGGCACTTGCCGGTCAGCTGATTCATAAAGGATGTAGCGCATCAGCTCGGAGAGCTTAATGGTGACCGGCTCGGCGAAGGGCGATTGGGTACGGATCAGGTAAACGATACTATTGAGGATATTGAAAATAAAGTGTGGGCTGATCTGTGAACGCAGAAAAGCCAGCTCCGATTGCAGCCTTTCGCGCTGCTCTTCCTGCCGAGCCTTCTCCTGGTTGGCCAGATCTGTGATAAACCCATAAACCGTGCCAGTAGCCGTTACCATCAGCACGAACACCAGGGTGATGAATACATGCTTGTGCAAAGAGAAGCTCTCTGCCCCCATCAGGGCTGCGCGCATAATCAATTTCAGGACAGTGAAAGCGATAATCAAAATCAGGAGAGACAGCAGGTAAGGCCCCACGGCCCTCTTGCGCAATAGGCGGGGGATGAGCAGGTCGGTATTTAGAAAGAACAGGGGGATGTTGGTCAGTGTAATAGGGAATAGCTTGATGGTATATTGCCACATGGCCTCATTCCCATAAGAATTTAACAGTGGCCAAGCCAGGAGCATGCCCCAGAAAAGCAGGTGAAAAAGCAAGCGGAAGAGCCGGTCAGCACTGATTTTCATTTGAATAATTGTCTTGACAAAAAACAAGTGTAACAAAATTAAGCTTTTGCGAACAATCTGCAGCCATGAAGCGATTAAAAGGCAGATTCTGGCGATATGCAGAAAGATTGTGTAGGCAAAGTGCTTGCCTGTTTGCATATCGCTTTGTTTTGCCCTTTGGCCCTCACATTTGGCTGGATTATCTACACCTGGCCAACATCCTCCTCTTTTTGGCATTCCTTTGTATAGGAAATCATCCGACAACGATGGCTGGCCCATCAAAAACAGTGCCCTTAGATGAAAAATTACTGGAATGCATTATTCAACGCTTCATTGCGTGCCATCGCTTTAGTAGCTTTGCTGCTTTTCTCGGGTAGTTCGTTTGCGCAACAACCCTGGGGTGGTACGCCTGGTAACGGGGGCGGCGGCAATCGGAACATCGGCCGTTTTTACGGTAAAGTAGTAGATGAAAACGGCAAGGGGGTAGGCTATGCCACGGTACAATTACTCGGCATGCGCTTTGATACGGTCAGCCGCGCGCTGCAAGAATACCTGATATCCGGGCAAATCACTAAAGATAATGGTGATTTCAGCCTCGAGAATCTTCCGATAGCCGGTGATTTCACTTTAAAGGTCAGCTTTATTGGCTATGCCGAGATAGAGCAGAAAGTCAGCTTTGGCATACCTGGCCCCGGCGCGGGCAGAGCACCTAATGCCAGTACCAAACCAGCTCAGGGCAAGCCCAACCTCGATAAAGACCTCGGCAACATCAGCCTGTCTAGCGCTGCTGAAACGCTGGAGACCGTCACCGTAACGGCAGATGCCGCCGCTGCTACCCTCGCCCTGGATCGCCGGATTTTCCGGGTGGACAAAAACTCAACCGCCGCAGGCGGCACCGCCGAGGATGCTCTACGCAATATCCCCTCTCTTTCAGTAGATATCGACGGCAACGTCACGATGCGCAATGCTGCCCCGCAGATTTTTATAGATGGCCGGCCGACAACGCTGACGCTGGACCAAATCGCTGCCGACGCCATTGAATCGGTTGAAGTCATTACCAACCCTTCGGCTAAATTTGATGCCTCCGGGGGGCAGGCAGGCATCATCAATATCGTCCTCAAGAAAGAACGCCGTATTGGCTACAACGGCAACCTGCGCACTGGGCTGGACAGCCGGGGCGGCCTGAACGCCGGTGGTGACGTCAACGCTCGCGAAGGCAAGTTCAACGCCTTCATCAGCGGCAATTTCAACCAAAGGCGCGGCTGGTCGCAAAGCGAGGCTTACCGCCAGAATTTTTTCGGCAACCCGCTCACCAATCAGCTTCAGACCGGCGAAAATGAAATGCAGGGCTTCTTTGCCATGGGCCGCGCCGGGCTGGATTGGTTCATTGACAACCGCAATACGCTCACTTTCAGCGGCTCGCTAGTGCGCGGGAAGTTCAACCCCGAGGAGCTGATCAATATTGCTACAGACTCCATTTTTTCCGGGCGGACTGGCTTTAGCCAGGCCTTGCGCGATGCCTCCACTGAGCGCGGCTTCCGCAATCTGGGCGGGTCCGTTTTATACAAGCGCCTCTTCCCAAAAGCAGGGAGAGAATTGACGGCTGACCTGAACATCAACAATATAACCAATAGTGGCGATAATAATTTCACCACCACCTTCCTGGGGTCTGATTTTATCAGCCGTGAGCAACAAGTGAGTAGCGGCGGCACAAAATTCCTCACGGTTCAATCGGATTATGTCGATCCTATCAATGACAAAATGAAGTTTGAAGCCGGCGTACGGGCTGCTATTCGTACCTTTGACAACAACAACGTCATTTCATTCTTAAACCCGGCAAACGACACCTGGGTGGTGGTGCCCAACTTCGCCAGCCAATATACATTTGACGATGCCGTATATGCTGCCTATGGCTCTTTTAGCCACGAGCTGCCCAAGTGGGGCTACCAGCTCGGCCTGCGCGCGGAAAGCAGTACTTATACCGGCCGGCTGCCAGAATCGGGCGATGCTTTCACCAACGATTTCCCTTTGAGCCTCTTCCCCAGTGTATTCGTCAACTATAAGCTCAATGAAGAGGACAACCTACAGGTTTCCTATACCCGCCGCATCCAACGCCCCAATTTTTTCCAGTTGATGCCGTTTACAGATTTTTCTGACTCGCTCAACCTGCGCCGCGGCAATCCCGATTTGTTGCCAGAATTTACCAGCTCCATGGAATTGTCTTACCAGAAGCCCTTCTCTAAAGGGCATAACATCCTGGCTTCTGTTTACTACAAGCAAACCAATGGGCTGATTACGGCCTTCCAATTCCCAGAGACTGACCCGTTGAGCAACAATGATTTCGTGGTTTCCAGCTACATCAACTCAAACCAGGCGCAAGCTTATGGCTTGGAGTTGATATTGAGAAATGCTTTTGGGAAAATATTTGAATTGACCTCCAATATCAACCTCTACAACTCCAGGGTGGATGCTTCCAACGTCGAAGCTGGGCTGATCGATGAGCGTTTCAGTTGGTTCCTCAAAGAGAACCTCACCGTAAAACTCCCTGCCCAGTTTACGGTGCAGGTGAGCGGAGAATATCAGAGCCGGGCGGCTTTCTCGCCCAGTGCTAGTAGCGGCCGCTGGGGCGGCGGCGGCCATTGGGGTGGGCCTACCAATACCGCTCAGGGCTATACCCTCGATTACTGGTTTGTTGATGCAGCCTTGCGCAAGGACTTGTTCGACCGCCGGGCAACGCTGACGCTTAATGTACAAGATATCTTCCGCAGCCGCCGTACAGGTGCTTATACGGCTTCTGATTTCTTTATCCAGGATAACTGGCGCATCCGCAACCCGCAGCTCGTGAGGCTAAACTTCTCTTACCGCTTCGGCAAAATGGATGCTTCGTTGTTCAAGCGCAAGAACACCCGTACGAACTCAGAGGGGATGGAGCTGATGCAGTAGCAGATTCCCTCAACTAAGCAAGCTAAGCGGCAAGGATTCTGTCTTCTAAGCTAAAACAGCAGCCCCCGAGGAACCACGATTCCTCGGGGGCTGCTGTTTAGCTTTTATATGTGAAGTAAGCTAGCTGCTCCGCTTGTACGCTTTGAGCAGAACGTTGGTCGGACTGCATCATTAGCTTCTTTGCTTAGCCAAGGTCCTACCCCCGCGATTACCCTGCTGCCTAGCCATAGAACACACGCTCCGCCGCCTGATTTTAAAGGCCCCAGAACATTTCAGTCCATTGCTCTATCATCCACAAGAGAGGGCAATGCCGGGTATTACTCGATGCCTAGCTTAGCTTTTATCGAAGCCATAAGGTCATCGCTTTCCTGAGCGAATAAGATGGCATTGAAAACACTGGTGTCAAATACCATGACATAACCATTCTCTTTTGCCACCTCATTTATAGCCTGTTCGACTTTTTCGACGATAGGGGAGAGCAGTTCCTGGCGTTTTTCTTGCATCAGTTGTTGCATTTCCTGCTCGTAACCCATGATTTCATCCCGTTCTTGCTCCAGGGTAGCCTGCTGTTGTTGCTGCTCTTTCGGCGTCAATTCACCCGATTGGACCTTGACGGTAAATTCCTGGGCTTTTTGCTGCCAGGTAGTCGCCATCTTCTGCCCTTTTTCAGTGAGTTCTTTTTGATAGGATTCAAGCTCCTGGTCCGCTAATTTCGTTTCCGGCAGGGAGGAAATGAGTATGCCAAAATTCAGATGCCCATATTTTTGGGCAGAAGCTGCCGATGCGGCTAAAGCCACAAAAGCAGACAATAACAAAATTCTCTTCATCATTAGTATGCGTTTTAAAAATTGCTGCAAAGGTAGGGCTAGCCGCTCAAGAATACTAACTTTTATGGCATATAAATAGGAATGGCCGGCCAGCATGCCCAGAATCCGGCCATTTGCTTCACTCCATCAATTGCTCCCGATGCCACTTCCCCCAATCTGCCAGATAGTAATCCAGGAGGGTGGGCCGGTCAATTCGATTCGGCAGCAGCCCTTCCGGGTGGGAAGAATCATTGGGGAAGTAGAGCATCGCTTCTACCAGAGGGGCGTCGAGGTAGCGAACGGGCAACCTGGTAGAAAAAGGTACGGCCTTTAGCGGTTGGCGGCTAGACATGATGAAGCCCCAGTCGCCAAAGGAGGGTACGTAAGTATGATAAGGCAATACATGCTCGAAACCTGCAGCACGCAAGGTTTCATAGATGCACCAAAACGCCTTGCGGGTATGGAAGGGGCTGCTGGCTTGGGTGGCAAAGATACCATGGGCGGTGAGGCGGCTATGGGCTAAGCCAAAAAAATAGGTGCTGTAGAGGCGAGCGATGGCTTCATTGGAGGGGTCGGGCAGATCGGCCAGGATGAGGTCGTAATAGGATTCAGTCTCCGCCAGGAAACGGCTGGCATCCTCAGCCACCAAGGTCACGCGCGGGTCCTCTAGCGCGCTGGCGTTGAGCACGCGCAGGTCAGGCTGCTCGCGCGCCAGGCGAAATACCTCCGGATCGAGATCAACGATGGTAATGCCTTTCACCCGGGTGCTCTTGAGTAGCTCGCGGGCCAGCAGCCCCTCTCCCCCACCCAGAATGAGCACCTGCTCAGCATAAGGCGCTGACTCCAGCGGCAGTATGCCCAACGATTCGTGGTAGCGGTATTCGTCAACAGAGGAAAATTGGATGATGCGATTGATATAAAGGCGTACATCCTGGCGGTTTTTCGTCAGGGTAAGCTGTTGGTAGGGGGTCTGCTGCGAATAGATGACCCGATGAGGATAAGACCGGCTGTCCCAATGCTCCAGGATGGATTGGGAGGATAAAAGCAAGCCTGCAAAAAACAAGGCCATCACCACAGAAAAACCGAGCAACCAACGCACCAGGCGCCGGTGGACGTGCCCCAGGAAATACAGCAATACGAAAACGCCCAACATGATGTTGACCAGCCCAAAAAAGACGGAGCTGCGGAACAAACCGAAAAAAGGCAGTAAAAGGAAGGGGAAGAGTAAGGTAGCCCCCAATGCCCCTAAATAGTCCAGTGACATCACATTGGCCAGATTGACGCGCAAGGGGTAATATTTCTTCATGATGCGCGCCAGGAGCGGTATTTCAAAACCAGTGAGCGTACCGATTAATGCCGTTAGGCCAAGCACTAACGCCTGGTATCCATGGGGTGAAAGCTGGCTGAAAGAGAAATATAGCAAGGGTACGCTTGCCCCGCCTATGCTGCCTAGCACCCCCTCTATCCCAATAAACCAGGGTACCAGGTGTCGTTCAGGAAACCACTTGCTCAGGTAAGACCCTAACCCCATCGCAGCCATGTAGACTCCGATGATGAGCGAAAACTGCTTGACGCTATCGCCCAGAAAATAGGAAGAAGTGGTACTGATGAGCAATTCGTAAACGATAGAGCAAAGGCCAGCCACGAAAATAGCCAGCACAATGACGGTCTTTTCGGAAAATACTTTTTGGAAATACATACAGTGTTCGCTATTTTTGTGCCAATTGGCCGCCCGTAAAGATAAGCTCTGCCTAGGATAACGGGTGGCCTTCACAAAACTATAACCTGATTTATGAGCAATTCATGGGTTTCTTTCAGCCTGGCGGTTGTCCTGGCTATAGCCTTGGCTAGCTGCAGCAGCAATAGTGACGAAGCAGATAAAGGTATTATCACCACGATGAGGGAAGTTGCCGACGGCGAATTCCGCATCGAAGATGAACAGATGGTGGAATCGAAAAGCGCCAGCGCCATCATTGCAAAGTATGCCGACAATACGAGTGACACCATCCTCCTAAGCGAAGCGGAGGGGCTCCTGAGCAGCCCGCAATCCTCAGCCGATACTTCGCGGCACTATCAACGTCGCAGCTCTATGGTGAGTATAGCTTCTTATGGGCTAATGGGCTACATGCTTGGTCGAAGCATGGGTTCTTTCAGCCCCAACCCCAGTGCTTATGTTGACCCGCAAACCCACCAGCGCATCAACAACACTACTGGCAACAGCTTCCGCAATGCGACCAGCCGACAGACCAGCAGGGGGCCCAGCAGAGGCAGATCTGGCTATGGAGGTTCCCGCTCAACCCGCTCTTATGGTGGATGAACGCTTGACGCAAACAGGCCGCCCCGCTGCTAGTTTCTTGCGCAAACGCGGCCTGGAGTGGTTTGGCCAGGGGGATAATTACGACTACTTCGCCCCGGAATTGTTGCGCCTCAACGAGCGCGAACTTGCCCTCTACAGCCAGGCTGCAACTGAGCTCTATGAGCGCATGCTGTTGGCTGCCCGGCAAGTAGCGGAGCGAGGGCTGTGGGAGGCAGCTGGCATACCCCCAAATGCCATCGCTGCCGTAGAGCACTCCATGCGGCGCGAATGGGGCAACCATCTTGTCGGGCGTTTCGATTTCGCCGGCGGACTGGATGGCATACCTCTAAAAATGCTGGAATTTAATGGTGATACCCTCTCGCTAATGCCGGAAACCGCCAGCATACAGACCCACCTGCTGGAGCAGTTGCCGCGCCAGGAACGCAAAACGGCACGTCAGTGGAACCACTTGCGGGCGGGCCTTGTCAAGGGCTTCCAGCAAGTGCTGGATCGATACCCGGGCAAGCCTGCTAACCTCTTGCTCATTGGGCTGGGCCACGAAGAAGACTGGCTCAACCTCGATTTGATTGAAATGGCAGCGAAGCAGGCGGGCTTTGTCGAAGTGCACCGCGCCCCTCTGCCCGAGGTGACCTTCTCTGAAGAGGAGGGAGTTTTCCTGGAAATTGAACCAGGCGCATTCCTGCAGTATGACTTTGTATTCAAAATGGTGCCCTGGGATTTTATCGCTTATGAAGAACCGGAGCTAATGGATATCTTGACCCAGATCCAACAGCGCGAGCTGGCGGTGATGCTCAACCCGGCTTATAGCATGCTCCTGCAGTCCAAAGCATTACTACCCCTGCTGGATGAACTCGGCATCCACCATCCTGCCCTGCTCAAAGCGAGCCGCAACCCTGGCGCCTTCCCCACCCTTCGCTATGCCGAAAAGCCCATCTTCGGCCGCACGGGTGATAATGTGCGCTTATTTGATGGCAGCCCAGTAGCTGCTGCCTCCAATGATGGCGACTTTGGACATTTACCCCTGATTTATCAGGAGCTAGCTCCTTTTAATATTGACAGCGACGGCACCCGCTATCAACCTAGCGTCTTTATTGCGAACGGGCAGGCCTGCGCCCTATGTTTCCGTCGGCAAGACGGCCTTATCGTGGATGACGATGCAGAGTTCGTCGGGCATTATGTCCTGTAACTTACCGCAATTATGAACCAGAATGCCGCACTAGGCCGACACATCTTGTTGGAACTCTATGATTGCCCGCTGCATTTGCTATCGGATATCGAGGGGCTGGAACGGGCACTCCGAACGGCCGCTGAAGCGATGGGGGCATGCGTGGTGACTTCAAATTTCCACCAATTCTCTCCTTATGGCGCCTCTGGAGTAGTCATTATTCAGGAAAGCCACCTGACCATCCATACCTGGCCCGAGCATCGCTACGCCGCTATTGATATCTTCACCTGCGGGGAAATTGAATTGGAGCGCGGAGTTCAGCATCTACAAGAGGCGCTGCAGGCCCAGCGCAGCCACTGGGCCTTACACCGGCGCGGGCTCGGGTTGATGGTTAGTCCAACTAAAGCGCCTGCCGGCAATAAGGATATAGCAGGAGCATAACCACTTAGCTGAAACACGTCCAGGCCCTCCCACGCAAAAATCACTATCCAATAGCCTGCCGAAAATTAGCGGACAGTGCTCCTCTCCCATTGGGCAATGCCCCTCCTCAGGTCAATGACCGGTGATACGTAAAACAGGATTTGGCAAGTAGCAATAAAAAAATGAAACAAAAAGTTTTTTTACTTGCGATAAAAACAAAAAGTTTTATATTTGCCTCAACAAACTGTTTAATCACTTTAAAATGCTCAAATATGGCTAAGTATCTCCTCCCCGCTACACGAGCTATCATCCGTGACAAAAGCCGAATGATGAGTCAGGGTATTCAGAAGTACTGGCCTAAAGTAGCATTGACCCTGGCTGCAACGTATTTAGTTTATCAAAAGGATTTGGCGATAGACCTCCAACTCAACAACGCCCAGTCAGCAATTGTCCGGATGGACGATTATGAAGCAAGCATGTTTACGGAGGATGCCGCACCAATGAATATTGCCAACTATGAACCCGAGGAGGCCTGGCTCCCGGAAAAAGCACCAGAAGCCAAGCCAGCGAATTACGCGCAGCCGGCCAATGTGAGCAACCTGGCGAATACCTACTCCAATTTGAATAGCCATAATGGTGCAGCGGCAGAACCTGCTGCGCTCCGCGCTTCTAAGCGGCAAAAACAATTGCGCTATGTGAAGCGCTTTGCCAAAGTAGCACAGGCCGAGATGGATAAATTTGGCATACCGGCCAGCATCACCCTGGCGCAGGGCTTGTTGGAAAGCAACGTGGGCGAGAGCAAACTGGCGGTGGAAAACAACAACCACTTTGGTATCAAGTGCTTTTCCAAAACCTGTGGGAGGGGGCATTGCAGCAATTTTACGGATGATACCCACAAAGATTTTTTCCGCAAATACAAAAGCCCCTGGGAGAGCTATCGGGCGCACAGCCAATTGCTGAAGCAAGGGGATAGGTACAGTGAGTTGTTCAAGTTGAAGCAGACGGACTACCGCCGATGGGCCAAAGGGCTGAAAGCCGCCGGGTATGCTACGGATACACAGTATGCCGACAAGCTCATCAAGTTGATTGAAGATCTTGGGCTTCACCAATACGATTAGCGCTGCTTGGCGGCCCACCAGCCCAGCAGGATTAGCACGGCAATCCCAGCGATAATCCAATAAGGGGATATTGGTGTCTGAAGCGGCATGGGCTTCAATGCACCAAAATGCATATAGCCGGCCCAATAATAAGGATGGGCTTCTGATGGCTTGTCTTTTTGCAAATCCAGATAAGCTTGCCGGGCTTGTTGCAGGGCAGTGGGGATAGATGTGCCCGGCTGATAGTTTTCCATAAAAAGCTGGATCACCTCTTCAGAGGGGGGCCCAGGATTCTGCCAGCGGTGCAGCACCAGCGCATCGCAGCCATTGTATTGTAATGCTCTTGCCAAGTGCATCAAGCTACCAGGGGAGAGCCCTTCCAGCGGTATACTGGAGGCCAGGATGCCCAATTCTGCAAGTTGGGCCATACCGTACAGTTCTTCAATGCTGATCAAGTTATCGTACAGGCTATCAGTGGGCCCAGATAAGGAAATATGGGAATCCAGGGGTTCAGTAGCCAACACCGTCTGCGCGGCAGCTAGCAGAATCCCCGCATTAGGAAGGCGTCGAAGGCTATTTTCATTGGCATTCCCACCCGCCCATAACTGGCCTCCAGACTCACTTGCCCACCATTCTGATAATTGGGAAAAATGATGCAGGCTGGAAAGCGTTTCACCAATAGCAGCCGCGCTACTTCTGGAGGAGGCATTGCTGACGATCATCCTCTTTTTGGGGGTGCCGTAATCTGGGATAAATGCATAGAACGGCAAAGGGCCGGAAGCACTGGCTACGTAACCCTCTTCCATCAGGGCTGATGCCTGGTAGTTATAAGTAATGCTATACTGTTTACCTAGATATGGCAAGTTGGAGAAAGCCGCTGATGCTGGCATTCCCGGCAATAGCGCTTCAAAAGGGAACAACTCGAGGGGGCCGTGTGGCAGGATGCAAAGCTGTGATATATGGCTTTCCGGCTTTACAGGCAGAAGCTTCCGATACAGGCTGGCGGAAAGGGCAGCAAAATGTTCTGGTGAAGCGAGCTTGTCGCGATTGTTTTGGCCTGACCGATAAGAGAAGCTTTTCAAGTCTTCTTCCAATTCTGGCCCTAAGACAAACTGATAGAAACTCAGCCCTTTGCCGTCGGCAAAAAAGATGTAGTATTTCTGCCTGCCCACAAAGTAGGCATACAAAACTGCCGCCTGGCTTTTCAACAAGGGTTGCATACGGCTGAGTTCAGCGATTGGGCTTTCATATTTTAATTCGAAATACTTGGGCGCTTTTTGTTTTATGGCCGAGCGGTTGGCGGCAAATTTTGCCAGGTAATCGTTTAGCTCTTGCTCCATCTTATCAGTAGGGGCATCTATGAGTGCCGCGATGTGCAAGTTATGAGTCAGGCGTTGTATCTGATGCTTCAGTGCTTTTTCTTCCTGGATAAGTTGCTGCGGGACATGGGCATAAGTAATCTCATCAGCCAGTAAGAGTGGGGCCGCCAGGCCCACCTGCTTGCTGCGCTCTGCGAAATAAAAGGCCTGGTTGGCATAAGCTTGTTTTTGCCTCTGCTGGTTGAGGCTGAAGCACGCCTGAATAGCTTTTTCGTATAGGCGCCCCTGCTGTTGTTGCAACCAGCTCACTTGCCAGGGGGGCAGCGGTTGTTGAAATAACGCTTTAAGCTCTTCATCGGCGGCTTGGGCAGCCTCCAGCGTAGCCTCCAGGTTGGACAAGGTATTACGATCTTGTGCCGCCAAGGCGCTATGGGCCCTGACCATAATATAATATGCCTGGACCCTGTAAAAAGCAGCGCTCTGCTGATTAGGTGCGAGCCTGGCCGATTGCCTGGCAAGCTGAATAGCCGGCTCGAAATCGCGCAATTGCCGGTAGGCCTCTGCCTGTGCCAGTAAGCCCTCCTGCTTCCAGGATGCCGGGATAGATTCCTCCTCTAACAAGCCTTGTTCCAAATAGGGCAGTGCCGCTTGTGGTTCCCCATTGTTTAGCAGGCTATAACCCATTTGAAGCTGTGCGTCAGCCAGCACCAAGGGGCTGCTTGCCCAGGTCAGGTATTCGCGGGCGCGGGAAATGGCACGTGTTGGCTGCCCCCCTTGGCGCAAAGCACTAATCAATTGATGGTAGCAGGAAGCGATTGGTACGTTCTGCTTTGATGCAATGGCACGTTTGAAAAAAGTAATGGCCTCTTCCATTGCTCCTCGGAAGAAGAATTCGTTGCCCAGCTCATAATCCTGAGCCCCGTTAGGGCTAGTCTTGCCTAGCGGAAGGAGCAACAACTGCCGGGCAGATGCTTTTGCGGCACCAGTTTTCCCCTTGCGCAGGTTGTTTGCCGTGAGGAAATATAAAGGCATCAGCATATCTTCCTGCCTCAGCAATCCACCCTGCTCCCAAATGTGCAAGGCGCTGCGGTAGTTTTGCGCCGCTTTACCCTCCTCTCCTTTTGCCCCATATAGCCCCGCGACCTTGATGTAGGAATGGGCAAGCCAGGAGGCCAGCGGGTCCAATTTTTTTTCTCTGATTGCCAGGGCTTGCAAGTGAAACTCAAGCGCAGCCTTGCTTTTTTGGCGGCTGGACTCCAACTCGCCAAGTAGATAATAAGAATCGGCAACCTCCGCACTTTCAGCGCCAAGTAGTTTTTTACGGAGTGCCAGGGATTTTTGAAAATGTGTTTCAGCTTGCACGTAGTCTTGCCCGGAGGCGTATGCCTTCCCTAGCCAGTCGTAAGAGTCTGCCATTTCTGGATGCTTATCTCCGTAGAGCTTACGCCTGATCATTAGCGCGAGGCGATGCGATTCCAGCGCATCTTCCTGCCGCCCTTCGCCGCTATATACCTCGCCCAGTTTGTGGGCGGCTCTGGCAGCCTCGGCATTGTCTCGCCCCAGCTTTTCGATGCTTTCCCAAAGTGCCTTCTTGGCGCTACGCTTGGCCTCGTCGTACTGCGCTGTTTCCAGGTAAATACTGCTTATCTGGTTGAGGCAAGAGAAATAGGGTTCCCAAAGGGCGGCGCTCCGGTACAAGGCAGCGGCCAACGCCAATTTATCGAGCGCAGCAGCATGCTCGCTGCCGAGCAGATGCGAAACAGCCTGGTTTTGATACTGGGCTGCCATCTCGGCATTCTGCTGCGCTGCCAGTGGATAACTGCACGAGCAAGAGAGTATGAAAATGAATAACAGCTTTCTCATAGTTAAAAAGGGCTTACTTCAAACATGAAACTGAAATATCACCCTACCTTATAGCGGGCAAGCGGGCGGACTTTGCATGCGCCTGAATCATGTAGAGCGCAGCACATGAAAAAAGTAATATGTCCTTGGGAAGAAAGCGGGGGGATGTTTCAAGCAGCCAAAGTAGGTAATTTCTTTGAATTAGTAGCCCACCAAGCTGTTTTTTTTGGGTTTAAGATAAGAAAAAGGATGCGGGGCAGAGCCTTTATCCTCCGCTCACCGGAGGGATGATAACTACCTCGTCGCCCGGCTTGATCACGGCATGATCAGCGGCGTATTCCGTGTTGAGAGCGATGGATAGTGAAGCCAGTTTTTCAAATCCAGGGTAATCCTGGCACAACCTGGACTTGAGCTGGGCAACGGTAGGGCGGCCTGGCATCTCCACCTGCAAACTGCTACTGCCGAGGATTTCCTTGGCGACCCCAAATGCTAAAATGTTGATTTGCATGAAGGGCAAGGTACGGCTTGTTTTTGAAAAGAAATAGCCTTTTAGGCCCCCTGAGGCTGCTAGTTTAGTTTTTTTAACAAAACTTTAACAATGGAAAACGAGTGGCGGGCCTCCCCAAATCACCAAATATATATTTGGCAGCCTACCTTGAATAGGGTAGAAAAATTTCCTAACAATAAACACATGCAGGAATAGGCAGTATATCACTTGACAACCGAGCCCGGGTTTCCTCCGTCGCTAGATGCCCTCTCACCCCATGAAAATGGGGCTATCCGCCAAAATCATTGACTTTAAGGATAAAAGGGGATAATTTTGCCTCTGAAAAAGAAATGAACCTAGGCCGATAGTGCCTATTTGTAAGAAGAACTGTACGAACAAAAAGAGTTTTTTTTTAATCCCAATTGTTGCATTCCCCCTGGACCGTTTCTGGGAGCAATCCCTCACGGTAGATTTTAGAATGCACAAATACATATCAACGATGAAGATCCCATGGACAATTGTAGTTGCCATAGCCGCTATTGGCTTAATGGCAACCACAAACAAAAACGCGTATCCCCTCAACGCACCCACCGCCGATGAACTCCTATTGCCGGTATCTGATGAGAGGGGCATCAAACAAAGGCTGGCTCAACTTTCAATCCCCTTTGAGCCGAGGTACGACGAACACGTCGGCCACCTCATTAAGGAGTATACTACCAACGGCTACCGCGAAACGGAAGCCATGCTTGGACGCACCGCTGTTTTCTTCCCGATTTTCGAGCATTACCTGAGCTTATACGACTTGCCACAAGAGCTGAAGTACTTACCTGTAGTGGAGACATCCCTGATTACAAATGCACGTTCTGGAGCAGGTGCCGCAGGTTTGTGGCAGTTTATCCCTGCTACGGCCAGGCAGTACCGCCTGCGCATCAACGAGCAAGTGGACGAGCGCTTCGATCCTTACCGCTCTACCGAAGCAGCGGTAAAAATGCTCGCGGCACTTTATGACCAATATGGTGATTGGCCTTTGGCGTTGGCGGCTTACAACTGCGGCCCCGTGCGGGTCAACAGCGCCATCCGTAGTGCAGGCTGCCGCAACTTCTGGGAATTACTGGACTACCTGCCGAGGGAAACTCAGCAGTATGTGCCGCGGTTTATTGCAGCAGCTTATATTACCAACTTTTACGCGGACTATGGGTTGCAGCCAAACTTGCCCGGTGTTGAAGGAGGAATCCGTACCATCAAACTTTATGATTCCTACTCTTTTTCTGATATCTCCTACGCCAGCGGGGTAAGCATAGCCTTGCTCAAAATGCTGAACCCGAGTTTTCGACAGGCCGTTATCCCGGAAAACCCTCAGGGTAACTTCTTGCTGCTGCCGACTGCCGCGATGGAAAACTTCCGCCAATATCTGCATGCCAGCAAGGGGCACTACCACAATATTGACCCGGCATATTTGTATCCAAATTTATACAAAGCCAGTTATGTGCTGAGCCCGGGAGAGTCTTTACTCCAATTAGCAGAAAGGTTCAATATTACAACAACGGATATCATGCGCTGGAATAATCTGCCTGATAAAGAGGTTTTTGTCAATCAGGAATTGACGCTTTTCTTGCCAGATAAAAGCTATATGGCCAGGCCTTAAACCATCCAACCAGCTCAAGTGTGCGCTGCAAAGGGCGCCGGGAAACTATTTCCCGGCGCCCTTTGCGCTTAGAGCAGGCCTCTTTCTCTAATGCTGTCAAGCACAGACCACTCGCTCCTGCCGCTTGGCACAAGCCCGTAAAGGTGCCCATGGGAAGAATCAGAGCCATTAGTTTCACCGCTGCAGCCCATAGGCTGAAAGTACCTCCGCGCAGCCATACTTGATTTTAAGTTGATGGCATCTAGCCTCGTTCCCCGGAACTGATATTTTTTCTCTCACGTGTACATTTAACTAGCATAGCAAAGCCGCGACTTTATGTGTCTTTTTTTTGGAAATTGGTTGAAAGCAAAGCATTTTTTTTCGAAAAATACCCTAAAAAGGTTAACAAAAATGCGGTGGGCCCGTAAAACGAGGATATAAAAATGAACATCCTATGAGAAAAATGAACACCATGGCCTTTTCTACCCTGTTCGCCTTAGGCCTGACAGCCCTCCCTTCTGGCTTACAGGCCACTGCCCCCACCTCAGTTGACCCCTTGGAGTATGAGATACCCATGAGGTTGTTACAAATGGATTTGCCATTTGAGGTGGAGTATAACCCGGAAGTGAAAAAACATCTGGAAGGGTACTTAATCCGTGGGAAGCGCGAGACAAGACAAATGCTCTCCCGTACGGCGATGTACTTCCCAATCTTTGAGTACTATCTGCGGAAAAACGGTTTGCCGGATGAGCTCAAGTATATCCCCTTGCTCGAGTCTCGCTTGCAGCCCAAAGCAGAATCATCTGCTGGCGCCGCGGGTTTGTGGCAGTTTATGCCCATTGCCGCAACACACTACCGGTTGCAAAGCAACGATTATGTGGACGAACGCCTGAACCCCTTCCGAGCTACCGAAGCAGCCGTAAAGATGCTAGCGCAGCTATACCAGGAGTTTGGCGATTGGTCTTTGGTGCTTGCCGCCTATAACTGTGGCCCAGGCAGGGTACGCAAAGCACTACGCCTGACTGGTTGCGATAGCTTCTGGGATATCCAGCATCTGCTACCTCGCCAAACCCAGCGTTACCTGCCGGCTCTAATCGCTACGATTTACGTAGCTCAAAACCATGAAATGCACGGCATCAGCCCGCGTTTCAACTCTAATCACCAAAAGCGTTTCCGCGTATTCCGCATCAATACATCGCTGCACTTGGCCGATATTGCCAGTCATTGCCAGCTTCCCGTAGAGGAGCTCCTCCGGCTCAACCCTGGATATCTGCAGGACTTTGTGCCGGCACAGCCCAAAGGGCATTACCTGATTTTGCCGGAAGTGGCCTTTAGCAAATTTCAACAGTACATCATCAAGGAAAGCCGGCGAGGCAGTACTAGCTACGCTGTTGCTGTGCTGGATTCCAAAGAGCGGGAAACTGCACACAATTAGGATAGCGTTTGAGGTGGTGAAAAGCGCTGGATACCTGGCTATTAAGAAAAAACATGCCCCAAAGCGCAAAAAATAAGGTCCAGTTAGGGGTTTTACGGCAAACAATATCTAATATTGGGACGCTGGAAAATCAATAACTATGCAGAATATCCTTTTATCGATCACCTGGAACGCTTCCCCGGAAATTGTAAACATTGGGCCGATTACCCTGCGCTGGTATGGCTTGTTGTTTGCAGCTGGTTTCCTCTTAGGCTTATATATCGTAAAGGCCATGTTCCGTGCCGAGAAAGCCCCGGAAGAATGGCTCGACAAAGTTTTCATCTATATGGTCATAGGTGCCATATTGGGCGCGCGCCTCGGCCATGTTTTTTTCTACGATTGGGAATACTATTCCCGCAACCTTTTGGAGATTCCGGCAGTGTGGAAAGGCGGGCTGGCCAGCCATGGCGGGGCGATCGGCATCATCATAATGTTGTGGATATTCTCGGTGCGGGATTCCAAACGCTCGGTATTATGGATACTCGACAAAGTAGTGGTGCCCACGGCCTTGGCGGCCTGTTTCATCCGTCTGGGCAACCTCATGAATTCTGAAATTGTCGGGAAACCTACCGCCGCCGCCTTCGGTTTCAAATTCCCAAAACACGAAACGGATTTGTGGGAAAGCTGCCAAGCCTGTATCGCCAAGGCTGGCCAGCAGTGCCTTGAAGTGCTCCAGACGGCACGGGAAACTTATTGCGTGGATATTAGCTTGGTGGAGGCCCGCCATCCGGTGCAGTTATACGAATCCTTCAGTTATCTGCTTATCTTTATTTTGTTGTTTTGGGCTTATTGGCGCACCAAAGCGAAGGAAAAACAGGGCATGTTGTTTGGCTTATTCCTAGTGTTGGTATGGGGGGCGCGCTTCGTGCTGGAGTATTTCAAGACCAGCCAGGGCGGGTTTGAATCCGTTTTTGGCAACGCCCTGAGCACAGGGCAGTTGCTGAGCATCCCCTTTGTGCTGATTGGGCTGTATTACGTGCTGCGGCCCATGCCAGATAAGGCTTAAAAATAGAATGCCGTCCCAAATCGCAACCCAAAGCGCCGTGCTTGCGGGTTGTCGAGGTAGCTCAGGCGCCAGGCCAATTCCAATTGGAAAACCTTCAGGATGTTTTCGATGCCCACGCTGGCCTCCATATAGGGACGCTTGGAAGGGGTGCGGAAGCCGGCATAGGTGTCGGCTTCCGTAGGCACAAAGGCGTTGAGGCGGTTGGCTTCCCGATTATCAGCAGAGATACCTCCGATAACGCCTTTAAAGGTGGCATATTCCCGTAGCTTGAGCTTGCGCAGCAAGGGCACTTTATTAAGGAAAAAGCCGTCGAAGTGATGCTCCAGGAAGACGCTGGCATAGGTGTCGCTGGCAAACTCGTAACGCGTCATCATATTGAAGATATTCCGGCTGGTGAAATAGCCTTCGTTGCCGGGGTGAACCTCCATAAGTAAAAAAGGTACAGTGCCAAACATCGTGCCGGCATTGAAGCGGTATGACATCCACCCAATGGGGTTGAAATAAACATAGTGCCGGTAGGAAAGCGCCAATTTATGGTAGGAATAGTCGCTGCCCAGTACCCCGTTTAGGCCCAAGGTATATTGCAACTCCAGGATGGGGTGCTTGGACCCAAAGCTAGTGCGGCTAAAATCTCCATCAATGACCATCTCATCTTTGGTGAAGCGCATTTTGAAGATGGCTTCGGTGGTATGGATAAGGGTGTCGATATCCGATTGGCTGGGGGCGCGAGTTAAATAGGCATAATTGAAGCCACGGCCGTCAGGAGTAACCTCGCCATAGGGGTCCATGCTGCGGCTAAGGAGGACGAAGCGGTTGGAGAAGCCGTTGCGCCAATAGCGTTCGTAGAAAAGCTTGCCCTCCTGAACCCGGATGAGCTTTTGCATTAATTCGCGCCGCAAGAAGCCAGTGAACAAATCTCCCGAAACAAAATTTTCGCTGTTTTCGCTGTTCAGGCTAATATCATTGACGTAGCCTGCGCCGAATAAGGTTCGCGGGCGCTTGCTCTGCAGCCACTGCACCTCTCCCCCGTACTTGAAGTCGCGGTCATTGAGGCCATAAGCCAGGAAGCCGCCCAGGCGTACCTCCTTGCTAAATTTATTGCTGGTGCGCAGGCCGAGGCGGAAGCGGTCGCCTTCTACTGGATTAGCGCTATACAAGGCTGAATAAGGCCCGATTTCGACCATACCCCACTTGAAGTAGCCAACAAATAGGATTTCGATGACCTGCTCATAAGTCTTGTAAAGGGGGACGTTCTGGATGCTGTCCACGATGGCGTATATGGCTTGTTCATTCTTGCTGAGCGGTTCGTGCCGGGCCTCTTCCCAAAAGCTATCATCGGGCTGTACAATATCGTCCAAGATATAAAAGGGGTCTTTTTCCTTATAGTGCAGGCTGATATCCGGTTGGTTGGCCGAGAAGTCCCGGAAAGTTTCTGTGCGCCGGGCAATCAGGCCAGGAGCTTTTTCGGAGGGGGTAAAGTCCACCACCATTTTTTTCTTGACGGGTACCCAAATCCCCTCCTGGGGGATAAACTCTTCGTAGATAATGATGCGGCTAACCAGGTTGATATTCACATCCGGGCTCATGCGCATATTGACGCGCTGTACGGCAAAAGAGGTATCGGCTACCCAGAAGTCTCCATAGAAAGTGCTCTCTTGCTTGCGCTTGGGTTTGAATTTGAGCTGATAGCTCCAGTGGCCATTGATGGCCATGCTATCCATGATGTAGTATTCGTAATAGCCCAGGCCCGCCTTGGCAAAGGGGCTGATGAAGGGCTTGTCCAGCACGTAGATCCAGTCGTCGTAAATGCTGTAATCCAGGTGGATGCGCTTGATATAGTCAATTACCGTTTGATTGTTGATGCCGGAAGTGCGCTGAGCCTTGACGATGGATTTGGGCTTGCCCAAGCCATTGGCATAATACACATCAGACAACATCTCGTTGATGTAGGCCGGCAGGAAGGGCTTTTCGTCCGAGGTGCTGTCAATGTTTTCAAAGACGAAAGCGAAGGGCTTCATCAGCTTGCTTTGCTGCATCTTTGGGTCAATATTTTCGAGGTCTAGCTCTGTTTTAGCATAGCTTTCATACTGGAAAGTCTGGAGTGCTTCGATGCGGTTCTTGTCTTTATTGGCAATGATCCCTCTCACGAGGACATTAGCCGGGTTTTCGCCGGCGAAGACGACGACCTCATCCAAAGTGAGGCCTGCCCCGGCGAGCATGAAATTGATCTCTTGTTCAGTAAGGCCAGGGAGTACCGGCTTGCGCACGGGGGCGTAGCCGATAGCCGAAACGCTCAGGGAGTCATGTAATGCCTTGGTTTCGAGTTGATAGTAGCCATCTATATCGGTAGAAGCGCCCGTGGTAGTACCTTCAAAATAGACACTGCAAAAGGGGATGCCCTCTTTGGTGTCAGCATCAATGACCCTGCCGCGGATAAGCGCCTGTGCCTGACCCCAGGCAACGTGCTGCAGACAGCAAACCAGCAACAGCAGTAATGGTCCCTTCATAGCTTTGGCAGTGATTTTGGCAGCACAAATTACGTGTTTTCTCCAATCCTTTTGACATCTATCTAGCGAAAAGTGACTTGAGGAAATTGAAATCGTACTCACTGGAAACGGCATTTATGTATCTTTGTTTCTATGTTGTCAGCATATTTGGAAAAAGACAAGATAGAAGCCGGCTGCGACGAAGCTGGACGTGGCTGTTTGGCAGGACCGGTCTTTGCGGCGGCAGTCATCCTTCCCACCGGATTTGCACACGCCTTACTCAATGATTCGAAGCAGCTTGGCGCCGCGCAGCGGCTCCAGGCGCGCGAAATCATCGAGCGGGAAGCGCTTGCCTGGGCAGTTGCCCAAGTGAGCCCGCAGGAGATTGATCGCATCAATATCCTCAACGCGTCTTTTTTAGCTATGCATTTGGCTATTGAGCAGCTTCGCGTGCCGCCAGATTCACTGCTTATCGACGGCAACCGCTTCAAGCCCTACGGCACCACCCCTCACCACTGTATCATCAAGGGCGATGCCAAGTTTATGGCTATCGCGGCGGCCTCCATCCTGGCAAAAACTTACCGCGACGATTACATGATGGATCTGCATGCGGAGTACCCTTACTACCAGTGGGCGAAAAACAAAGGTTATCCCACCGTTGTACATCGGGAAGCAATCAGGGTGCATGGCCCCTCGATCCACCACCGCCAGTCGTTCCAGTTGCTGCCGCTTGGGCAGCAGGGTAAGCTTTTTTAGGGCGTAGAGCCCCGTTTTGTAATAGTAAAATCACATCGGGTGAGCCAAGGAGGCTTGTTTTCCGCCCACATTGATTCCCTTCGCAACAAGTCTATCAAACTTATTCTCTGGGAATAGCTATCTTTCCGCGATGAAAAGCTTGCTTCCTCTCCTCGTTTTTGTGTCGGCGGTTCTGCTGGCCATTGCAGCATCAGCGCAAGAGCGCCAAGCTGAAAACGTATTCCTCATCACGCTAGACGGCCTGCGCTGGGAAGAGCTCTTTGGCGGCGCTGACGATAGCCTGATGGTTGACCTCCGCTTCGTGCGGGATACCGCAGCGCTGAAGGCGTCTTTTGAGGCCGAGAGCCGAGAGGCTCGGCGGGAGAAGCTCCTACCCTGGTTTTGGTCTACCCTTGCCCGCGAAGGCCAGCTCATCGGCAACCGCTGGCTGGGCAACAAGGCTAATTTGACCAACTTCATGTGGTTCTCCTACCCTGGCTATAATGAAATATTGACGGGCTACAGCGATCCCAATATCAAGACCAACGACAAAATCCCCAACCCCAACATAACTGTACTGGAGTGGCTGCACCGCAAGCCCGAGTTTGCTGGTAAGGTCGTGGTCTTCGGCTCCTGGGATGTCTTTCCATACATCATCAATGAGGAGCGCAGCGGCATACCGGTGAACGCTGGTTTCCGCAAGGCGACAGGCCCCGGCCTGAGCGAAAGGGAGCGCTTCCTAAACGAATTGCAGGATCAAACCCCCAGCCCCTGGAGCAGCGTGCGGTTGGATGCCTTTACCCACCATTATGCCCTGGAATATATCAAAAGGGCGCAGCCGCGGGTGGTCTATATCGCCTATGGCGAAACAGACGATTTTGCCCACGACGGGCGCTACGACCATTACCTCCACGCCGCCCGCCGTAACGATGCCTTCATCCAGGAGCTTTGGGAATACTGCCAACAGCAGCCTTTTTACGCCGGCAAGACCGCTTTCGTCATCACCACCGACCACGGGCGAGGTGATTTGCCCAAAAAGGAGTGGACTTCGCACGGCAAGATTATCAAAGGTTCCAACGCAATTTGGGTGGGGCTGCTGGGGCCAGGTATCTCCGCACTGGGTGAGCGCAAGGACACCGCGCAGTTTTGGCAAAACCAAATAGCCAAGACTGTAGCAGCCCTGTTGGGCTACGACTATCAAAATAAAAAGGAGGTGGGGGAGGTTATTCGTTGAGGCGGCAGGAGTGAGGCAGTTGCCTTCGGGGGGCTCCTCATTTGAAGCTTGCCCATTTTTTTTACAACTTTTGCAGCAGGATGCCTGTTTTTTTCTTATTGTTTTTTCGTAATCAAGCACTTGTGTCTTGCCTGTTTCATTCATTTATCGCTTTGCTCCAGGCAAGATAAACCAGCTAGCCAAAAAGTGGTTACATTTGGGGCTTGAGCTTTATAAGTAACAACCTATGACGAAGAAAACGACTCGAATCGTATCCTTTATCGGCATCGCCTTACTGGTTGCCGTATTCCTGGCTTATCGCGCTGGTTTTTTTAGTGAGAAAATGCCGGAACCGCCTGAAGCTGATGCAACGGCGGCCGGCCCTGCTGGCGGCCCATCCTTGGCAGTGGAAGCGATCGTGTTGCAGCCGCAAAGTTTGAGAGACGCAATTTCCGTAAATGGCTCCAGCATGCCCAACGAAGAGGTTGCCATTACCAGCGAGGTGCCGGGGAAAATCTTGCGGATACTTTTTCGGGAAGGGACTGAGGTCAAGCGTGGCGCGGCTCTGGTAGAGCTGGACTCCGAAGAGCTGCGAGCCGAGCGCAAGCGGCTTTCCGTGCAGAAGACGTTGAACGAAAAGATTGCGGAGCGCCTCAAAGCCTTGTACGATAAAGAAGGGGTAAGCTTGCAGGAATACGAAGTAGCAGCAGCCGAAGTGGAAAAAGCCAAAGCGGATATTGCCGTGCTCGATGCCCAGTTGGAGAAACGCATCATTCGGGCTCCATTCGATGGCCGGTTGGGCCTGCGGCTGGTGAGCGAAGGTAGCTACCTTTCTCCGGGCCTCCCCATCGTCAGCCTGGTGAGCATCGACCCGATCAAGCTGGAATTTTCCGTGCCGGAACGTTATAGCCGGGAAATGAAGCTTGGCGCCATCGTGGAGTTTGCAATTGATGGGGTCAGCCGCCTTTACACGGCAAAGGTTATTGCCAAAGAACCCAATATCGACCCTACTACCCGAACGATGCGCATCAAAGCCGAGGCTTCCAATCCCGACCGGAGTATCCTGCCTGGCGCTTTCGCCAGAGTAACGGTCAGTTTGCAGCAGTTTGACCAAGCTATTATGGTGCCGACCCAGGCCATCATCCCCGAAGAGAGCAGTCAGAAAGTGTTTGTATACCGCGATGGGAAAGCCGAATCAGTAGAAGTAAAAACGGGCATCCGGCAGGAAGCTGATATCCAAATCACAGCGGGCCTGGCACCGGGCGATACCTTAATCACTACGGGCATGCTACAGCTCAGGCCCGGTACCAGCGTATCGATTTCGAGCTTGAAACGGACTTGAAAGAATTGAGGGTAATCAGCATCCTTTCACCAAACGACTTATGCCATGAGTTTATCATCCGTCAGCATCCAACGCCCTGTCTTAGCCATGGTCATGTCTATTGTAATCATCCTTTTTGGGGTGATCGGCATGAGCTATCTCGGCATACGGGAATACCCCAGTGTGGACCCGCCGATTATCACCGTCACGACCAATTATGTAGGTGCCAACGCGGATATCATAGAGTCGCAGATTACGGAGCCGTTGGAGGAAGCAGTCAATGGTATCGCTGGTATCCGCTCTATTACTTCGGTGAGCCGGGATGGGCGTAGTACGCTGACGGTCGAATTCAACTTGTCGGTTGATTTGGAAGCCGCTGCTAACGACGTGCGTGACCGGGTGTCTCGCTCGATCGGCCGCCTGCCGCCCGATACCGACCCGCCCATCGTTTCCAAAGCCGATGCCGATTCCGATCCGATTATCTTCCTCAATATCCAAAGCGATCAGCGCTCCTTGCTCGAGCTGACCAGCATCGCCGAAAATGTATTCAAAGAGCGCCTGCAAACAATCGATGGCGTGAGCGAAATCCGCATCTGGGGGGCCAAGCGCTACGCCATGCGCTTGTGGATTAACCCCGAGCGCCTGTCGGCTTACAACCTGACCCCGCTGGATGTGCAAAATGCCTTGAACCGGGAGAACATCGAGTTGCCCTCGGGCATGGTAGAAGGCTCGAGCACCGAGCTGACGGTGCGCACCCTGGGGCGCCTGGTCACGCCAGAGGATTTTAACAACATGATTCTGAAAGAAGAAGGCGGCAGCATCGTCCGTTTCCGCGACATAGGCCATGCCGAGCTGGGCCCTGAAAACATACGTACCGTACTAAAGCGCGATGGCGTACCGATGGTCGGCAATGCCGTCATCCCACAGCCAGGGGCCAATAACGTAGAGATTGCCGATGAATTCTACCGCCGCCTGGAGCAAATCAAAAAAGACTTGCCAGGGGATATCCAGCTAGGCATCGGCTTTGATAAAACCGAATATATCCGCGCTTCGATTGCCGAAGTACAGCAGAGTATTTATCTGGCCTTTGGCCTGGTGGTGCTCATTATCTTCCTCTTTCTGCGCGACTGGCGTACCACCATCATCCCCGTGTTGGTCATCCCTATTTCGCTAATTGGTACTTTCTTCATCATGTACCTGGCAGACTTTTCCATTAATGTGCTCACTCTGCTGGGTATCGTGCTGGCCATCGGGCTGGTGGTAGATGACGCGGTGGTCGTATTGGAAAACATCTACGCTAAAATCGAAGCCGGGCTGACGCCCTTGCAGGCGGCCCTGAAAGGGTCAAGGGAGATTTTCTTTGCCGTAGTCGCTACTACCGTCGCGCTGGCAGCCGTATTTATGCCGGTCATTTTCTTGCAAGGGATTACCGGGCGTTTGTTCCGGGAGTTTGGGGTGGTCATCGCTGGCGCTGTGATTATTTCATCTTTTGTGGCCCTGACCTTGACACCTATGCTAGCGGCCAAGATATTGAAGCGCCGGGCGCGGCATCCGTTCTTCTACCGGCTCACGGAGCCCTTCTTCGTCTGGCTCACGAATAGCTACCGCAACACCCTGAACGGCTTCATGCGCTACCGCTGGCTAGGCTTCGTCGTCATGGTCTTGGCGGGAGGGATGATTTATTATATTGGCAGCCAATTACAATCGGAGCTTGCACCCATGGAAGACCGTGGCCGCATCCGCGCTTTCGCCCGTGGCCCGGAAGGCTCAACCTTTGATTACATGGATGATTATATCGCTAAGCTGGTTAACTTGATGAAAGAGGAAGTGCCAGAGCGGATAGGCATTATCTCTAATACCTCTCCTGGGTTTGGCGCCACTACTTCGGTCAATAGCGGCACGGCCTTCATCATCCTAACGGATGCCAGTGAGCGTGAGCGCAGCCAAGTCCAAATACTCAACGAGCTGGCACCAAAGGTGCGCAATCTTACCGGGGCGGTCACTTTCCTCTCTCAAGAACAAAGTATTGGCAATCAAAGAGCGGGGCTGCCCGTACAGTATGTGTTGCAAGCACCCAACTTCGAACGCCTGCAGGAAGCCCTCCCCCGCTTCCTCGAAGCAGCCAGCAATCACCCTACCTTCAACTTTGTTGATACCGACTTGAAATTCAACAAACCAGAGCTCAATATCAGTATCGACCGGCAAAAAGCTCGGGATTTAGGCGTTTCGGTGCTCGACATCGCCCAAACCTTACAATTGGGGCTTAGCGGCCAGCGTTTTGGCTACTTCATCATGGATGGCAAGCAGTATCAGGTCATCGGGCAACTAGAGCGCGAGAGCCGCAATAAACCCATCGATGTGCGCTCGCTCTATGTGCGCAACGGCTCGGGGCAAATGATACAACTGGACAACCTCATCCGGCTGGATGAAAGGACGACTCCGCCTAGCTTGTTCCGCTTTAACCGCTTTGTATCGGCTACGGTATCAGCCAGCCTGACCGATGGCAAAACAATAGCGGACGGCATTGAAGCAATGGATGCTATTGCTAAAGAGGTGTTGGATGATGGCTTCTACACGCAATTGGCCGGGCCGTCCAAAGATTTTGACGAGAGCTCCTCTAGCTTGCTATTTGCATTTTCCCTGGCCATCCTGTTGGTCTATCTAGTACTAGCAGCGCAGTTTGAGAGCTTTATAGACCCTTTCATCATCATGTTTACTGTACCGCTGGCACTAGCTGGAGCCGTGCTATCCCTGTGGTATTTCGGCCAGACGCTCAATATCTTCAGCCAAATAGGCATTATTATGCTCGTTGGCCTGGTAGCTAAAAATGGCATCCTGATCGTGGAGTTTGCCAACCAGCGCAAAGAACAGGGGCTTAATCGGCTCGAAGCGATCAAAGATGCGGCAGTAGCGCGCTTCCGGCCTATCTTAATGACCAGCCTCTCTACCGTACTTGGCGTGCTCCCCATTGCGCTGGCCCTGGGTGCTGGCTCGGAAAGCCGCGTGTCGATGGGTATCGCCGTCATCGGCGGGCTTTTGTTTTCTACCCTCCTTACCCTATTTGTCATCCCAGCCATTTATGCTTACCTTTCCAGCAAAGAAGGCAAGCGCAAGATGCTGACTAGCGAAGAGGTCGAGGAATTGCTGAAGGAGGAGGTGGTAGTTGGTGGGTGAAGGTTAAAGTAAAAAGTAGGGGCAGCCCTTGTGGCTGCCTCCCTTTGAGGAAAAGTAAAAAGTAAAAAGTAAAAAGTAAAAAGTAGGGCTGGCTTAGGTATCCGGCCCAATATTAAGAACAACAATTGACTATGGTTGAAGACAAACGGCTTTTCCTGCTTGACGGCCACGCCTTGGCCTACCGCGCACACTTTGCCTTCATCGGCAGGCCCCTCATGAATTCAAAAGGGCAAAATACTTCGGCAGTGATGGGGTTCACCCGTACTTTATGGGATTTGATGAGCGCCCAGAAACCCTCGCACATCGCGGTGGCTTTTGACCTGTCCACTCCAACCTTCCGGCATGAGCTATACGAGCCTTACAAAGCCAACCGGGAAGTACAGCCCGAAGACCTGACCTTCGCTTTCCCCTATATCGAATCGATAATCAAGGCATTAAACATCCCCATCCTCACTGCCGACGGCTACGAAGCTGACGACGTTATCGGCACCCTCGCAGTGCAGGCTGCCGAAAAAGGCTACACCGTATATATGGTCACGCCTGATAAGGATTTCGGGCAGTTGGTCAACGATAAAATCTTGCTTTATAAGCCTTCCCGTCAAGGCAACGGCATCGAAATCTGGGGGGTGCAGGAAGTGTTGGACAAATGGGGCATTCGCCGGGTCAGCCAGGTCATCGATATGTTGGGCTTGCAGGGGGATAGTGTGGACAATATCCCGGGCATACCCGGTATTGGCCCCAAGACGGCCGCTCAACTCCTGGAGCAATACGATAGTATTGAAGGCGTAATTGCCCACGCCCACGAGCTTAAGGGCAAGCAGAAAGAACGCGTAGAGCAGTTTGCCGACCAGGCGCTGCTTTCCAAGCAGCTGGCGGTCATCGATGTTCATGTACCCTTGCAATTTGATGAAAAATTATTCGAGCTAGAGCCGCCAAACAAAGAAAAATTGACGGAAATCTTCCGCGAGTTGGAGTTCCGCACTTTAGCCCAACAGATACTGGGCGAAGAAGCCCCCCTTCCTGTTCCTGCCGCGAAATCTCCCTCCAAAACTCCCAGCGACCAGATGAGCCTCTTCGGCTCGGATGAACCCGCTGCCCAGATAGTGGTCGCGCCGCCACCGCCGCCCGCCCATTCGGTCGCCACGAAAAATATCGCCAATACGGCCCACCAGTACCACCTGATCGACAGCCCGGAAAAACGGGCAGAACTCGTTCAACTGTTGCGGCAGCAAAAAAGCATCTGTTTTGATACCGAAACGACCAATATAGACCCCACCCAAGCTGAGCTGGTGGGCATGTCTTTTGCCATTAAACCGGGCGAAGCTTACTACGTACCAGTTCCTGAAGGCAAGGCGCAAGCCCAAGCTATCCTGGAAGAATTCAGGCCTTTGTTTGAAGACGAGGCTATTGAGAAAATAGGCCAGAACATCAAGTACGACGCCATCGTGCTGAAGTGGTATGGCATAGAGGTGCTGGGGCATTATTTCGACACCATGCTCGCCCACTATTTGTTGGAGCCGGAGCTGCGCCATAATATGGACTATATGTCCGAGACCTATCTGAAATACCAACCCGTTTCGATCGAACAGCTCATCGGTAAAAAGGGCAAAGGCCAGATAACGATGCGCGAGGCGGAACTGGAAGCAGTGAAGGAATATGCTGCTGAAGATGCGGATATCACCTTGCAGCTCAGAAATTATTTATTTCCTCGCCTGGAGGAGGAGGGGCTATTGAAGTTGTACGAAGGAATCGAAGCGCCTTTGGTGAAAGTGTTGGTGGAATTGGAGTATGCGGGGGTGAATATCAATACCGATTTCCTGAATGCCTATTCGCAAGAGCTGGGCAAGGAAATCATAGAGTTGGAGCAAGCTATCTACGACTTGGCTGGTGGTGAGTTTAATATTTCCTCTCCCAAGCAGGTCGGCGAGATGCTTTTTGAAAAAATGGGCCTGCCCTATCAGGGGGCCAAGACCAAGACCGGCCAGTATTCTACCAATGAGGAGAAGCTGGCTGAACTAGCCAAAACACACCCCATCATTGAGCGCATCCTCAATCACCGCGGCCTGGTCAAGCTCAAATCAACCTACGTCGATGCACTACCGCTGCTGGTCAACCCCCGTACTGGGCGCCTCCATAGCTCTTTCAACCAGGCTCTTACCGCTACAGGCCGGCTGAGCTCCAACAATCCCAACCTGCAAAACATCCCGGTGCGTACACCGCAAGGAGCCAAGGTGCGCGAGGCTTTTATCCCCCGCGACAGCGAGCACGTCCTGCTGGCTGCTGACTACTCGCAGATCGAGCTGCGTATCATCGCTGAAATTAGCGGCGACGAAGCTATGCTGGAGGCTTTCCAATCTGGTAAGGATATCCACCGGGCCACTGCGGCCCGGGTTTTTGAGGTGCCTTATGACGAAGTAAGCCGCGAGCATCGCTACCGCGCCAAAACGGTCAACTTTGCGCTCATCTACGGTGCCGGGGCGCACAACCTCTCACAGCAGTTGGACATCAAGCGGGCCGAGGCCAAAGAATTAATCGATCAGTATTTCCTCCGCTACCCCGGGCTGAAGGGCTATATGGATAGGGTCGTCCAAGAGGCCCGCGAGCAGGGCTTCGTCAAAACCCTGATGGGCCGCCGCCGCTACCTGCGCGATATCAACTCCCGCAATGCCGTCATGCGTGGCCATGCTGAGCGCAATGCCATCAACACCCCCATCCAGGGCACTGCGGCGGATATGATTAAGATCGCCATGGCTCACATCCATCAGGAATTTGCTCGCCAAGGCATCCAATCCAAGATGATCCTGCAGGTACATGACGAATTGGTCTTCGATGCCCGCAAGGACGAGCTGGAGGTCATCAAGCCCATCATCCGCGAAAAGATGATCAATGCGCTGCCAGGGCTAAAGGTGCCAATCGAAGTGGAAATGGGAGTGGGAGAAAATTGGCTGGAGGCACATTAGGCTATGGCTTTGACCCATTGAGAGCAAGCCCAGCTGCAGTGTAAACCAGGATGTATCAATGTGCCAAGGGTGCAGAGCCATCAAATCATTGATCTGGCAATCATGCAAGGAGCGTGCTAAGAGCAGGTTTCGGTATGCTTGGATTCAGGCCTGCCCTGGCGGTTCATCCGTGGTTTCCTGCTGCTCTAGCTTTGCTTTGACGGTCAGGATTTTTTCCAAAGGCAACGAAAGCATGGTAGAAATTTGCTCCGGGCTGAAGCCATTGCGTAGCAGGCTCGCAATAGCCAAATCGAAGCCTTCTTCGCGGCCTTCTTCGCGGCCTTCTTCGCGGCCTTCTTTCCAAGCCTGT
>CAYSPJ010000027.1:45184-46855 GCA_964432875.1 uncultured Phaeodactylibacter sp.
GCCTTCTTCGCGGCCTTCTTCGCGGCCTTCTTCGCGGCCTTCTTTCCAAGCCTGTTTCTTCAATTCTTCCTGGATGAGTTCGATGACACCCATGGTTGCTTTTGTTTTTGTTATCGCATTAATTGCATCTCCAAAGATAGTGGAATATTCTGGTTTTTCAAAATTTACGTAATACAAGATAAAGCCCAAAGCACTATGGATTTTTTTCTTTGAGAACCCCTTCACGTACAAACGCCGTACTAATTCCAATTTAGACGCTAAGAGCGCTTCTTGATCCCATTTGCCTTTTTTCAATGCCTGCCAGGCAGCTTCCAGGACGGTGGCGAATATGTTGTTTGATTTGATCAGTTCCTCGGGGGGATAGTCTAGCAGTACAAACGTATTGAATTTGTAGAAAAGTTCCGTGCCCCAAAAGGAATGGCGATAATGGTTGAAGTGGCAACTCCGGTCTGCATCGGTATAAATGGCCAAAGCCACAATGGGTAGCCCGTATTTGGCTTCGATCCGGGAATAGTACTCGTACATGCGTCGGTCAAAACCCCGATCGGCATACCCTTGGGCTTCGATATGAATGAACAACCATTGCTGTTCGCCATTTTTGAGCCAAACCCTGAACAGCTTGTCAGCTCGCCGATTTTGCCCTTGCTGGCTTGGGAATAGCTTGAGCAATTCCTTATCCAAGGATACAATTTCCTTCTCCCAATCGATTTCCTCAGCTAAATCTGGAAAGAAAAAGCTGATCAAATCCTCTGCCAAATCTTCCATGATTGCTTTCCATAAAGCGTCTTTGCTTAACGGCATGTGTTTTGCATGGCAAGATAATAAAAAAAACTGGCGCCATCCAAACAATGGCGCCAGTCCTCAGCCTGTTCAGTGTCCAATGTATGCGCCTCAGTTCAAGATCAACTTTTCGGTAAAAGACTTATCTCCCTGGCTAATATGCAGGATGTAGGCCCCCTTGGGTAGCTTGCTCAAATCCAGTTGCTGGTCGTAAAGCCCTTCGAAGCGGGTGAGGTTTTCACGCCGGGCCTCGCGCCCATTGCTATCCAGCAAGCGGATGATCGTCGGCTCGGCTGCAGCTTCAAAGCGCAGGTGGAGCTGGCCAGAACTCGGATTGGGAGAGACCAGGAAATCGCGTACTGGCAGGCTAATGGCCGATTTCAGCTCCTGATCCTGAGTAACCTCCTCGTCCAACTTAAACCTGATTGGAAGATTGAGCTGAACATTCACCGTCCTGCCGCGTTGTTTGCCTGCTATCCAAGGCTCCTCCAGCTCGTTCATCAGGCGCACCACGCGCAGTACTTCGGTATCGAGGCTGGGGTAGACGTTGCGGACAATCTTAAAATCCACTAGCTGCCCAGCTTTGTTGACGACAAAGCTGACGACGACCGTACCTTGCTGCTTGGCTTCGCGGGCATCTTCCGGGTATTTCAGTTGCGTATAAATAAATTCCAGCATTTTCTGGTTGGCGCAGTTTTGCCGTGCCTGGGCATCTGTTTCGCCTTCGCAGCCAGGGAAGCGCGGCATGTCTTCTACTACTTTGAATACTTCCTCACCATCCGGGAGGGTGTCTAAGCCAGCCCTGGCAGATGTCTCATCCCCTTTCAAGCGGATAATAATCTTGTCAAGCACGCCTTCTTTGCGTATATCGACTGTAGCGATTTCATCTGG
>CAYSPJ010000028.1:0-1495 GCA_964432875.1 uncultured Phaeodactylibacter sp.
GATGATGAGGCCACCATCGTGCTGACGTATGACGATGCTACCGCCCTCATCCAGGCTTCCTGGAATTGGCCCATCGGCAGAAAAGATATGGAAGTGTATGGCCTGACCGGCGCGATCTTCGCCGACGACCGCCACCACCTGCGCCTGCGTACCGCCGAGGGCTACGACGGCTATCAGGAAGACGTTTTTACGCTCGAAGAACTGGACGCACCCTTTGACGATCCCTTTGCCTTGCTGGCGGCGGTGGTGCGGGGCGAGGTGCTACTGCCGCCTTACGACCTCTACTCGCTGGAAAATAATTTGCTGGTGGTGGAGATACTGGAGGCGGCGCGGAAGAGCGCCAAACGGGGGAAAAGGGTGCGGTTGTGAGTGCTGCAAAACATGCCCGTTGGAGCGCCTGGATTTGTGAAAAAAAAAACAACTTTTTTCCCCGGGGAGTATTGACTGGCATTGAATTTTATAGTATATTTATCTGGACGAAAAATCAGAGCCTGCCATCAGCGCTAAACCCTGGGGCATCCTCGATTGGTTTGGATTGAAAGGTTGCGGTTTCTCCTTTTCCCGCTGAGGGGAGAAGAAGGGGTCGCACGTAGCCGACATTGACGCATTAACGGCTAAGTAAAAGGCGCAATGCGTCAATGCGGTATTCCCGACGAATAATAAACCAATAAAACTATCTCCAATGAAAAAACTAATTGTCATTCTCGCCAGTTTGGGTGTTTTCCTGTTCATGAACAGCTGCCAGAAAGACGAGCTGTCCACACTGGCGCAGCAACAGGAAATCGCCGCCTCATTTGCAGATCTGTCTGAAAGCCTGGGGCTCGACGTTTACGGGATTGCTAAAGAGCTGGTCGCCTCCGCCGGCTGGCCCCTTGAAGTAGAGCCTGCAGCCGGTGAAGTGGAAACCCGTGGGATTGGCGTACACAACTACTACCGGCAGGTGATCGAAGGCGACATTGCCCACTACTGGTTTACGGTGCGCGTCGGCTCCGGGTCTTACGACCGCATCCGCATCCACCGGGTGGTGAAGGAGATGGCTCCCAACCGGCCGGCCAGCACATCAAAGACCCTGTTCTTCCAGCATGGCGACGCCAAGGACTTCGTCGGCATGATGCTGCCGGGGCTCAACTCTCCGACTACCCCCAGAGGCTTCGGCATGGCCGCCTACCTGGCCCAGAACGGTGTGGACGTCTGGGGCATCGACCAGGCCTGGAACCTGGTTCCCGATGACGTGACGGACTTTTCCTTCATGGCCAACTGGGGCCTCGACAAGCAACAGAAAGACCTGCGCCGCGCCATCGGCATTGCCCGCTTGGCCCGTTACCTGACCGGCAGCGGCAGCCCGAATGACATGATGATACTGGCGGGGTATAGCAGTGGCGCAGTGACGGGCTTTGCCGCCCTGAACGCGGAAACACAGATTGGGCCGAGGCAGCGCAATATCAAGGGGTATATTCCGATTGATTTGGCGATCAAGACGGATGACCAGGGGATG
>CAYSPJ010000028.1:1595-14783 GCA_964432875.1 uncultured Phaeodactylibacter sp.
ATCGGCAGCACCGACGTAACCCACCACATCATCCAGCTACTGCCGAACGATCAAGCCCTGCTGGATTTCGGCCATATCGACATCTTCATCGCAAATAACGCCGAAGAGCTGGCTTGGCAGCCAGTGCTTGAGTGGATCAGTACCCATTGATGGGTAATAGCTAGTAAGGCGGCGCAACTGAAGAAGGTTTTGGTTGCGCCGCTGTTGTTTTTGAGCCGGTTTTTTGAAACGCAGAGGTGTCAACACCGCGCCTATGTGCCTATCTGCTTATGTCCCTATGTGTTTTAAATGAGGCAAGCGCAAGCGTTTGGGTTCAACGCTTTGCGTCGCTTTGGGATTGAAACACATAGGCACATAGGGTATGGCGTTGGCCCGCTCTGGCAGGTGCTGGGCACTCAGGTCAACATCGCGCCTATGTGCTCTATGTGCCTATGTGTTAAAAAAAAATCGAGCGCAAGCGCCTGGAAAGCAAAGCTTTGCGTTGTTATCTACGCCTCACTCCACCACCACTTTCCCCGCCCACTCCCTTTCCCCACAGCGCACAACAATGAGGAGCAGGCCGGGACCCAGTCTGGTGATGTCGAGCTCGCCCGTGCCGTCCGGCCAGGCGATGCGGCGGGAGTCCAGCAGCCGGCCGTCGGCAGCGGCGAGGCGGAGCAGGCCTTCAATCCAGCTAAAGTTGCTGGTATCTTACAACGCCTCACCCTTTCACCTCTACAATCTCCACATAATGATCCAAATCGCCCACTTTGACGACTTGGCCAGGGGTGTGGCCAAGGATAGACAAAGCTAAAGGAGATTGGGGGCTGATCTCGATTAAGCCGGCAAGTGAAGTGTTGGGGGCAGCGGGAGAAACGACGATTTGCACGCTCAGGAAGCTGTTGTTGTTCAAGTACTTCAGTTTGACGGTGCTGCCCAGTTGAATGGCAGGCGCTTTACCGGCAGGGGAGGGGCTGCTGGCATAGGGCGTCTCGCCATCCGGGAAAGAAATCTTCGCCGCATAATCCACCGGCTCGATGAGGTCGGTAAAGGCCAGGGCGATGGGGGAGTGGTCGATGGGCTGATAGCCTTGGCCCGCCTCGGTTTGGCGGATGAAATCCAGTAGCAGCTCGCGCTCGCGCCCGGCGTTTTGCCACCAGTTGGTACTCCAGATGCGATGGAATGCGAAGCCATAGCCCTCCAGTATCTTCTGGCGGTGCTGGTCATGGAGGTAAGCCTCGCGGCTGGAGTGGTACTTGGCCCCGTCGCACTCGATGGCGATTTTTGGGCCCCGGCCGTTGCCCGGGTCATAGAGGAGGTCGATCTCGAAACCCGCGAATTGGTGATTGAGCGAGAGCTTATCGGCACCCAGCTCGCTGGCTAAGCTGCGATAGACCTCCTGCCCAAAGATCGCCTCGGAATCTCGTTTGAAGGCATTGCTAGCATTGGCATTCGAGGCGTTTTTGCCCAGCTCGGCCAGGACGGCCTGGCGGGCGCGGTCATCTTGCTCGCTTACGGCCTTGCTGTAAGCCAGGTAGGCGTAAAAGACGGCCCGCCGGTTGTTGGCACCCTCAGTTTCGAGCTGCTCCTTGTAGCCCAGGAAAACCTCCTCGGGGATGGAGGAACACACGTAAACCTTGTATTTTGCCCGAGTGATGATCACGTTTAGCAATTTGTAGCCTTTCGAGTGGTTGATGGGGCCGAAGCGCTGGGCGAATTTCCCGTCTTTACCCGGGCCGTAGGTGGTAGACAGGATGATGACATCCCGCTCGTCGCCCTGGATGTTTTCGAGGTTTTTGACGAACATCCCGTTTTGCTCCAGCTCCTGGATTTTGTCATTGAAAGCCTGGTAGCGCTCGAAGCGCTGCCGCTCGAGGATTTTACTCTTAATCAGGTTCCGCTGTGCGATGTTGAAGGTGGCGATGCCGAGGCTGGGATACTCGCCATTGGGCAGGCGGTGGAGGTTCTTTTCAATAATCTCCAGCACCAGCTCTGCTTCGGCTTCGTTGGTATGGTCTGCAAAAACGCCGCCCACCGGGATGTACTTGATGGGGGTGTAGTCGAAATTGTTCGGCAAAGGCTTCAGCCGCTGCTCGTAAAAGGCATGGTTGGAAAAGTCGATCAGATAGGGATGGCGCGAACGGTAGTGGAAATCGAGGTGCTGTTTTTCAAAATTCAGCTCCAGCGCAAAATCGAGCAGGGATTCGCAGGATAGCAACATGTTGTCTTTGTAAACTACGATCTCATCTTCATCCTCTAGTTCGTCTTCATCTTCGACGGCGCCGTCGAATACTTTGCTGAAGTAGTTGGAGGGCGGCATCTGATGCTCGTCGCCCGCAATGATAACCTGTTTGCCCTTGAGCAGGGCGGGAAGGTTGTCTTCTAGCTTGAGCTGGCTGGCCTCGTCAAACAGCACCAAGTCGAAGTAGCGGTTATTTTCTGTAAATAAATTAGAGCAGACGTCGGGGGTAGTCAGTACGATAGGGAAAAAAGTGGTGAACAGCTCCAGGTCGTATTGCACGATGCGGCGCAGCGAGAAGCGCTTGAATTTGGTGCTGCTCCGCTTGTTGTAGAGGTTTTCTACCGAAAAGTCTTCATGCCTTTGCGCAAAGACTTTAGCGGCTTCAATTTGTTGAGCATACCAATAGTCCTCGAGGTAGTTTAACTGTTCTTTTTCCATGCCGGCGAGGAGGCCTTTGAGCTCGATGTGCTCATGGTCATTGGTCGGCAGGTTATTATCGGCGGCATGGATGAGGGCGGAGTCCAGATAGTGGATCATCAAGGCTCGCCGCCAATCGGTTTTATGCTGCAGCTCGTCTAGCAACAGCTTGTTTTTTTGTGAGGCGCGGTTGTAAAAGGCAAACCAGTTGAATTCATCGGCGAAGGAATAGCTCTGGTCTTGGAATACCGCATGCTGTTGGTCGATTTTCTCTTGCAGGAAAGCCGTGGTTTCCGACAGCTTTTGCTGCTCGGCGGGCCAGGCAAACCAGTTGTCGGCAGCTGCTTTGGCGGCCAGATCCAGGCGGAGCTGTTGTGAGCGCTTGCGGTGCTTAAAGTAGGAAAAGGCTTTTTGGAAAAAGGCTCGCTGGGCATATTCAGCCTCCATGGCGTAGAGCTCGTCTAGCAGGAGCTGATAGCGGGCAAAATCCTCCTCTATCTGCCGCTTGAGCAGATAGGGGTTGTCGCCAGCCAGCTTTTCCGGGTTCAAGAAGGACAAGTGCTCCGCTGGACAGTATGCGGCATACAGGATTTGGCCTTGCTGGGCGGTTTCCAGGAGCTGGCTCAGCTCCTCCGGCGCATAATCGAAGTGGCTATTGGGCAGATTCAAGCGGCAGTCCTCGTCAGTTTCCCGCAATTCCGACAAGAGGGTGCCGACCACTGCGGTCCAGGCTTTCCCATCGGCCAGCCGCTGGCCGACCTTCTGGTGCTTGGCATTGATGGCATTGATTAGGCCCGAAGCCCGGCGGATGATGCCGTCCAGGCCGCTCCTCGAATAGTCGTGCACGTAGCGCCGATACCCGCGTTGGTCAATCCGCTCGCGGACGGAATCGACGGCGGTCTTCCGGTCCTTGATCACGTCGCGGATCAATACGCAGTGGTGGGCCAGCCCTTTGTCGATCAGCGCTTGGTGGAGCACTTCCAGGGCGGTGCGCTTTTCACATACTACAATGGTCTTGCGGTGGTTCTCGAGCGCGTTGATCAATACCGCCGTCAGGGTTTGGCTTTTCCCGGTGCCGGGCGGGCCCTGGATCAGAATATTGCGGGTGCCTTCCAACGCATGGAGGATACTCTGCTGGGAGGGGTCGGTCTCTACCGATGAGATGGGCTGGAAAGGGTGCTCGAATACGTCGGAGATTTGCAAAGCTGCCTCATCGGCCAGCAGCAATTTATCGTAATCGTCGATGATGTTTTGCTTCTGCACCTCGAAGATGGAAAACAGCCCGCCAAACTCGATGAAGGCCGGCTGGGGCGGGGTAGATATCCGCTCGTACTGCGCTTTGTCTTTGATGGGCACCACCCGGCTTAGCTTGGCCCGTAGCGCGGCTTCGATATCCTCGGGCGCGCCTGCATGGACCGCCCGCAGGAGGTTGGCACAGATGGTGGCTAGCTCCTCGGCGCTGAGCAGGCCATCGTCGAGCATTTCCCGCGGGATTTGCTCCACCTGGATCTGGGCGTCGTTCAGCAGATGGTTGATCAGGACTTCGTTGAGGTAAATGGGGTCATCTTCATTGCGGTGGATCTCCCAGGTGTTAAAGGCATTGGCCCTTTTGATGCGCAGCGACCAGATCAGCACCGGAGCGACGGTCAGCTTGTTGTCCAGCCGGTCGCGCCGCACCAATATGGGGAAGCCGAAGCCGAAGGTGTTGATGCCTTTTTCAGATTCGATGGTTTCGGTCTGATTGATCAGGTTTTCGAATTCCTTGGCGATTTTGACCATCTGGGCTTGGTCTTCTTTAAACAGGGCCTGCAGGTCGGCAGCGCTGTCTTTCCAGCTGATCTTAAATTTCAGAGGCTGCTCGCTGAGCAGGCTGTCGATGAATTGCCCGGGTAGCTTGGGGTCGATGTGGGCCAGGCGGCTGAGGTCGAATTTGTACCTGGACCGCGCCGGGATGGCGTTGAGGTGCACGCCCCGGCGGTTGCCTATTTTTAATCGGTTTTGGAGTTCAGATAATAGTTTTTTAGAGAGTTCCATGGTGCGGCGTCTTTAGTGGGGCTTCGCTACGGATTCGCGTTAGCTTTATGTCGGGTGCTAAGATAGGGCTTTGGGCGGGGTTTGCAAATTTTTTTGCTGGCTCTGCAGCAGGTTGAAGGGGCTAGTGAAAAAGCGACTATTGGGAATGGGCGAAAAGCTGCGAGTTGCGAGTTGCGAGATGCGAGATGCGAGATGCGAGTTGCGAGTTGCGAGATTAGCCCAAACTTCCAGCACCTGTAGCAAAAAAAAAAAAGCGCGGCAACTTTTCCCTCAGATTCTGAATAAGCTATTCAGACGGGATGTTACCTCGCTTTATTTGATACAGCCGCTGGGGCTAATCCAGTTCCGTGACGAGTCGTGGCGAGCGCATTACGCCCTCGCATCCTCCTTTTTCCGAGGCGCCTCCTCTTCGGCTTCCTCCTGCGGCTGATTGCGGTTTTTATACTCCCCGCTGAGGATTTTGTTGACGATATGGGTGATATCAGCGTATTTGAGGCGAGATTTGAGGTCGAAGTAGATCAGTTCGCCATCGTCGTAGCCGAGTACGACCAGGTTTTTGAGGCGTTGCTGATTGTCCTTGACCAGGATGGTGAAATTGGATTTCCCGTCTTTGACGGAGAGCAGGTCCTCGTAGCCATTCTGGCGGATATTGCCCAGGAATCGATTGATATCCTCGCTGGCGATGGCGTTGGCATCTTCCGAGGTCAGGAAGCGCATTTTACCAACTTTGCGCGCCAGCTTGACGAACATCCGGGCATCCTCGTTGCGGATGCTGTTGTAAGCCAGCCCGCCGCCCAACCAGACGACCCAGCCCGGCAGCTTGAAATTGGTGACGCCTTCCTGGTGTTTGTATTCATGGTAGAATTGCGCCGTGGTCTTCGGGCTAGTGCAAGAGGACAGGGCGATGGCGGAAAGTATGCAGATGATGGCGGTGAAACGCATGAGTTGGTATTTTTGCGCCAAAGGCTCGCTTCGGCAGGTTATTAGCATGGTGGTTTGACGAAATAAGTAGGCTAAAGGTTACAGTTTAAGCCAAGGGGCAAATGAGGAGAAGCAATGTCGAATCCGGACGTAGAGGAGGCAAAGGGGGAGCGTAGCAAAATCTCGTGTTCGCTACGCTCATTGGGGATGCCCTTTTGCTTCTCGCGGTGGGCTTATTGCTTATTTTCCTTCGGCATATTTTTCTCGCCCTTGTCAAATTCGGTGATGAGCTTGGAGATTTTATCCAGGCTGATTTTGCCGACGAAGCTCATGAGCACGAACTCATCGTCGCCGCCCACCATCAGCAGCAGCTCGTGGATGGTTTTGTCGCCATCGTCTCTGATGAGGAATTCCACGTTTTGGCCCTCGTCGCGCACGGTCATCAGCACCTCGTATTCTTTGGTGTTGATTTTGCTTTTGGCTTCTTTGTAGAATTGGGTGGCATCCTGCTCGGCAACCAAAATGCGGATACCCTCCAGGTCGCTGGCCAAGTCGATGATGGCCTTGGTCTCTTGGTCATCCATATTCAGCCCATTGACGTTGAGCTTTTGGAACATGCCCAACAGCTTGGAGCTTACATAGACCACGGTAAAGCGTTCGTCGTCTACGTACTGCTTGAAGTACTTGTCAATGGCGCTAGTCGTATTCTGCGCTTGCGCGAACAGGGTGATGGCTACAAAAGCCAGGGTGAAAAATAATTTAGCGAATTTCATGGTTTGCTTGTTTTCCGAGTTATAGAATCGAGTGATTTAATTGCTTGTGTTATTTACTTGAGAAAGGCTGTTTTGCCCCATCTCTATTCGAAAAATCTCCCCATCCCCCTCAGGTTATTCATTTCCCGGGAGGTGATAGCCGTGCCGCGGTTCAGCTCGACGGATGCCTTGTTGAGGGCGGCTTGGGTGATGGTGAAAGCCTCCTCGAGGTCCTGTACTTCGTATTTCGACCAATCGATAGCGGTGGCTTCCAGGGGTGCTTGCATCTCGAATTGAGGCAGTATCAGCCAAGCCAGGCCAAAGCCCAGGACTACTACTGCGGCGATGCGCAAAGCCCAGGCGGGGGCACTGAGGCGGCGGATTCTAGCCTGCTGCGTCGGGGCGTGCAGTTTTTGCAGCAGCTTTTCGTCAAACTCGCTGCCCAGGCTCGCCTTGTTTTGTTCTTGTACAAAGTAGCGGAACATCGGCTGAAAAGGCCGCAGGTTTTCCGGCACATCAGCGCGCTGGAAATACTCCCGGAGTTGTTGTTCTTCCCGCAGGGAAGTTTCCCCTTCGAAGTAGCGGTCCAGTAGTTGTTCGATCAGTTGGTGGCCCATGATTGCATTAATTTTGTTTTAATAGCTTTGCGAGCTCTGAAAATATTGGTCTTTACCTGTTGTAAGGGCATGCCCAGCTCATCGCAGATCTCCTGGTAGCTGAGCCCCTCGATGTCGCGCAACTGCATAGCGGCGCGCTGGGCTGGAGGCAGGGTGCTCAGCGCCTTGCTGACCTGCCCCATGGCGTCGTTCATCTCGGCCTGCTGTTCGGGCGAGTAGCCATTGCTGCTCAGCCCGTAGGCGGCTTCCAGGCTCTCGTCCTGGTTGTAGCGCAGGCGGCGCTTGTCGATCGCGCGGTTTTTCGTCAGCTGCATGCACCAAGCTTCAATGCTGTGCACTTGTGCCACGCGATCGCGCTGCTCCCAGACCTTGATGAAGACTTCCTGTACTACGTCTTCGGCTTCCGCCGGGTTGGCCGTGATGCGCAGGGCCGTCCGGTAGAGCTTGTCCTTGATTGGTAATACATCCGTTTTAAATGCTTCGATGGTCATGATTGCCGTTTATTGCGCATTTCATAAGGGTGACGGTAGCAGAGGAATAAAGTTACAAAGGCTGGAGGATTTTTTTACAAAATAATCGGCGAGCGGAAAGCTTTGCCCCGACGGACCCAAAAACTGAATGAAAAGCTAAACCCTGAGCCCTCTTTCCGCGTATCATAATTTCGGCTTACCTTTGCGTCCGATTTGATGTGCCATGAAAAAAATAGACCGTTTAGTCATTACGAGTTTCATCCCGCCCTTTATCGTAGCCTTCACGATCGCGATGTTCGTGCTGGTCATGCAGGTGTTGTGGCTGTACATTGATGATATCGCGGGTAAAGGGCTGGGCTTTTTTCATATCATCGAGCTGTTGGCCTACAAGTGCGTGGCGCTGATCCCCATGGCCTTGCCCCTCGGCATCCTGATTTCTTCCGTGATGGTAATGGGCAACCTGGCCGAGCGCTATGAGCTATCCAGCTTCAAATCAGCCGGGGTGTCGCTGATGCGCGTCATGCGCTCGATGATCATCTTTGGGGTACTCACGGTGTTCTTTTCCTTTTTCTGTTCCAACAACGTCATCCCGGTGGCGAACCTCAAGTTTGGCTCGCGCATGTACGACATCCAGCGGCAAAAACCTTCCCTGCGCCTGGATACCGGGATATTCAACGACGATTTCGATGGCTTTGCCATCCATATCGGCAGTAAATCTCCCGATGGGCGCACCATCGGGGATGTGCTCATTTACGATCATACCGATGCCGCCCGGGGGCGCCTCAGCCAAATCCTCTCTGAGGAGGGCGAGATGTACTCCATCGAAGACGGGCGCTATTTTGTGATGAACCTCAAGCTGGGGCACCAGTATATCGAGACCGAGCCGGGCGTCGGCAGCTCGGGGCAGTCCTATCCTTTCGTGCGCACCAATTTCGACAGTTGGACCAAGGTGTTCGACCTGAGCGAATTCCAGCTCAACCGCACCAATGAAGAGCTCTTCAAGTCGAACCGCACCATGATGACGACGGGCCAGCTAGCCGAAGCGGTAGATTCCCTGAACTATAATATCCTGGAGCGCCAGAAGACCTTTGGCAACCAGCTGAGCAGCTACTTCCACTATTTGGAGATAGACAGCACCTTCATCCGGCCCTCCCCGGAAAATGAGCCTGCGCCCAATACCGAAACGCCCCCGCAGGCCACCCCCCAAGACACCGCATCGAGCTATACGGCCTTGAACGATACGACCCTGAGCGATACGCTCGCCAGCACAGTAAAGCCTAGCAAAGTGCGGCCGCTGCTGACCAGCGACCTCGCGATTGCCGCTTACAATAGACAAAAGGCCGAGCAGCCGCCGGTCAGGATTTTCGAAGGCAAGCCCATCGAGCAAGCCATCGAAAAGCCGCTGGAGGAATATACCTCCTTTGCCGAATTGTTCAAGAAGAATGACCGGCGTAACTTGCTCAACAAAGCCAAGCCTTCAGTGCGCAGTATCCATGCCCATTCCGAGTCGGCCGACAGCACGCTGGACCGCCTGCTGGAAGCGCGGGTGAAGCACATCTACGAGCTGCATACCAAATACAGCATGGCTCTGGTGTGCCTCATCTTTGTCTTCATTGGTGCCCCGATGGGGGCTATCGTCCGCAAAGGCGGCTTTGGCTATCCCATCCTCATTGCCATCATCTTCTTCATGCTCTTCATCGTATTGACCATCTTTTGCCGCAAGATTGCGGAGACTTATGCCATCCCGGCCGCCGCCGCCGCCTGGATCCCCTGCTCCGTGCTCTTCCCCATCGGGCTGGGCCTCACCGTCAAAGCGATGAAAGACAGCGCCTTGTTTAATACAGATGCGCTTGCTGTATTCTTTGGTAAAGTATTCAAGCGCCGCAAATCATGAATCGACCGCTTGCGCTTAGGGGGCTGATCGGACAAAATACCCTGTATTTCATGGCATTGGCCTTGTTCCTGATAGTCGGCGGCATCCTGCTGCTGTGCATCGAGACTGGCGAGGATATCTTTTTTTTCAGTGCGCGTCGCAGCAGCCTGGGCGATGCTTTTTTCCGGTATGTCACCAAAATGGGGGAGGCCCCCATCTATTTCCTAGCCATCGCCGCCCTCCTGTTCGTGCGCTACCGCTACGCCCTGTCCGTCCCCTTGTTGGCCTTCATCGTCACCCTGGTCAGCTACTGGTCCAAACAATTCTTTAAGCACGACCGCCCCCTGCCTTATCTCAGCAAGCTGGGCACTTTCGATCAGCTCAACCTGGTGGAGGGCGTGACGGTGCATAGCGGCTCGAATGGCTTCCCCTCGGGGCACGCGATGTCGGCTTTTGCGATCTGCACCTTCCTGGCGCTCTGCTTGCCCGACAAGCGCCGCCTGGCCCTGCCCTTATTCGCCCTGGCGTTGTTGGTAGGCTTGTCGCGCATCTACCTGGTCCAGCATTTCCTGAAAGATGTTTACCTGGGTGCCGTGCTGGGTGTATTGCTGGCTATGGGCTGGTACTGCCTGCAATCCTTGCCGAAAAAGGCTTGGCTGGATGGTAGGTTGGGGGGGAGAGGGGAGGGGGGATAGATGAAGTGTTCATGCTCAAGTTCTAAGCCGTTTCCATTTCCCCCGAAAAAAATTCTTCATCACAGTAACATCTTTAGCCAATTCATATATTAAGTGCATAAGCTTTTTCGTTAAACAACGGTCATGAGGATGGCTGAGTGGGACGAGGAGGCAGTATCGGACAAGCCTGTTAAATAAACCCTTAATGATGGTCCCTCCCCAGCAGCAAGGTTGTATCGTACAGCCGTATTTACCCCTCAGCATGAGCACCTATTGCTTTTGCGCACAGCAGCATAGTAAAGTACAACTATCCTTTCCTGTACCTTTTACAATAAACCTATACTTCCCCCCTAGCTTCAGTTTTGCGCTGCTGCGCCTGTACCGCAGCTCGGTTCAGGGTTTGGCAGACAGGCAACAAGCATTACCCCTAAGTGTAATAATGAAAATGTCAAATCTGCATACCTAAACCTTAATAAAACAAATTTTTTATGACACCGATTAAAATCCTGCTTTGTGACGACGATGCTGAAAAGCGACAGTATCTTCGGATACTCTTGGAAGGCTTTGGCGTATTTAAAGTTGTGGGGTCTTTTGGGTGTGGCGAGGCTGCCGCAGGCCAGGCTACTTCCTTGAGCCCTGAAGTTGTGCTCATGGCCATCGATTTGCCTGACATATCTGGCATTGAGTGTACCCGGCGCATCAAAAAAGCGTTGCCAGATGCGCACGTCATCATGTACACTGTATATGAAGACGACGACATTTTATTTGAAGCCTTGCGTGCCGGTGCCAGTGGCTATTTGCTCAAAGAGACGCCGCCACACCGCCTGGCTGAAGCCTTGCGCGAAGTCATTACGGGGGGCGGGCCTCTCTCGCCGGGTATGGCTTGTAAACTCATCCGGCACTTCCACCAAAATCCAGGTAAACCGGCCTATCCGCTCACTTCCCGAGAGATGGAAGTGTTGGGTTATCTGGTACAGGGGCTGTCTATCAGGGGGATATCCGAAAAGATATACCTCACCGAAGACGGGGTTAAAAAGAACTTGAAGAACATTTACCATAAGCTAAAGGTGCGCACTGGCAAGCAAGCTATTATTAAGGCAGTGCGGGAGCGCATCTTGGAAAGTAGTACACTTTAGTGTAAATCTGCAGGTAGGGTTTTTTTGAGATAAAAAGGATGTATATATTTGTCTGTCTGCAATTTTGTAATACAGGGTATTTTATTTTAGTTTTTTTCTTCTGAACGCCCCTGTGGTTCAGAGGCGGCGAAGCCGTCTTTTTCCCAAAAACTTTAACTGACTTGCTAAACCTAACCCACCAATGAATTCCATACCTAACCAGCCCAGCGAGCTGAAATGGCATGTCTTGCTAGTCAAGCCCCGCTCCGAAAAGAAAGTAGGGCAGCGCCTCACCGAATTAGGCTTTGACGCCTGTGTCCCCACCCAAAAGCAATGGAAGAAATGGAGTGACCGCAAAAAGCAGGTCGAAGTCGTCTTGTTTAACAACTATGTATTTGTAGCTGCTGACGAGAAGCGCCGGAATCAAGTCTTCTTAGCTGGTAATGTTTTTAAATATCTCAGCTTCGGCGGGTGCATGGCTACGCTCACCGCTAAAGAAGTGGCTATCATTAAAAGCTTAAGTGGGCTGGAAGCTAAGGTTGAAATCACCTACGAAGGTCTACGGGTAGGAGACGAGGTCGAAATACATAGCGGCAGGCTAGCCGGCTTTTGCGGCAAAATCATAGGAATGAGCGGGAGTTCGCGTTTGCAGTTAGAACTGCCCAGTTTGCATTGCTTTGCACAAGTGGAAGTGCGGGGCCTGGAGGTGAGAAGGGCCAGTAATCAATTATCATGATTGCACACGCTTTACATATCATCCTGACCGAGCTGAATAATCATTTCCAAACAGGGTATACGAATGTGCCGAACGTTGGAGAAAAAGTAGAGTTAGGCAATATCGCTATGGGGGTGGGGGATAGCCAGCCTGGTGGCGTCGAAGCTAACCGCATCATCTTGACCATCGTTAACTACAAGGAAGAGAAGGCATTAAAAAATCAACCCAATTATGTGCGTAACGACATCACGTTGCGGGCTACCTACGAGAACCCTCCTGTGTTCTTGAATTTCCTGCTCTTAATGACCGCTACTCATGTCATTTACCAGAATGCACTGATTGACCTATCTAAGGTTATCCGCTTTTTCCAATCCCAAAATGTCTTCACGCCCGATAATGTGGCGCCGGCATCGCTGATACCAGATGCTACTGATATAGACCCCCTCGATCATTTGGAATCATTCAAGCTGATTTTAGACTTGTACTCGCCTTCCATGGAAGAAGTCAACCATTTGTGGGGCACTTTGGGCGGCAAACAGTACCCTTTTGCGCTATACATGGTGCGTTTATTAGACCTCAAGTATCGCACTGTGCAGCGCGAAAGCGGCTTGATAACTGAAGTGGCAAGCGACTTTACACACCAACAACCCAAGAGTTGAGATGGCAGAGCGTATCGTAAACAGCTATAAACGCCTTTTTGAAGTCCGGCTGCTCCATCATTATTGGTTAGACGAAGGCGCCGTGACATTTGATGCCATCATGCCCGATTCCCTGCGGCAGAGGCGCTTGCTTACATACGATGCAAGAACTTTTTTTGCAATTGAGCCGACTCCTGCCACTGCAAAGCTGCTAAAAGGACTGAGTTGTGTTTTCAAAGTTACAGGCATCGGTTTTGTGGTTGCTGCCCCTGCTGGGGTTTCTATCCTCCCCGATGCTGTTTTTGAGTTTGTGCTCAAAGTCATCCGCCCAGATTTTTTCAATTATACTACCCAGACGATGCGCAAGCAGCAGATTTATGAGATATATCACCAGCCGACAGATCGCATCTATAGGTATAAGTCGGGCGTGTATGTGTTCAGCAACAGTACAGGGGCCCCCAAAGGGAACGTCCTCTATTTATCGCGCCCGATGCCTGGTGTAAGTGCGGGGCCATATCCGGCAGAAGCACTTTTGGCTGTAACTAATCAGTTGTATCAGGCTGTTCGGGATACGGCCCTTTCGCCGCCCTCGGCCCACTGGCAATTGGTGGATGCTAGCGCTGCATGGCCGGTATACGCCCATCAGCAAGATGTGCCCTCTATTGCACCGCTCCCCGGGATGATTGACGCGCCTGACCGGGGTATTGAATTGACGGAGGGGCTTCCAGATGACCTCTTCGC
>CAYSPJ010000028.1:14883-46709 GCA_964432875.1 uncultured Phaeodactylibacter sp.
TGAGCCCAACGGGAGAAATAGAGCGGATCTTTTCAGAGATTTTTATATAAACACCATATTTCATTTCCAAACCATATAAAAAGCAACCGACATGGCAGCATCGTATAAGACCCCCGGGGTCTATGTAGAGGAAATACCTAAGTTTCCGCCTTCCATCGCTGCGGTGGAAACGGCGATACCCGCGTTTGTCGGGTACACAGAGAAAGCCACTCGTAATGGAGAGTCTCTACTTGACAAGCCAATCCGCATCGAATCCATTGCGGAATACGAGGAATACTTTGGAGGTGGGCCTTCGCAGGATGTGACCATTGCCATAGATAGTTCCAATAATTTCATCAGCGCAATGGGCGACAGCCCCTTTTTTCTTTACGACAGCCTCCGCATGTTTTATGCTAATGGTGGGGGGAAGTGCTATATCCTCTCCATTGGGGATTATGATTCCTCCGTCTCTGCCGCAGACCTTGCTGATGCGCTTGCTCATTTGGAGTTAGAAGATGAGCCTACTATTATACTGGCGCCTGATGCGGTATCAGATGTTGCCGGGCTGTATGGTTTTCAAAAACAAGCTCTGGCACAGTGCAACAAACTGATGGACCGGGTAGCCATCTGCGATCTCCGGGCAGCCGCGACCAATACAGATTTTCGAAACATGGTGAATGATTTCCGCAACAATATCGGCATCAATCATCTCAAATACGGTGCTGCTTATGGGCCCTGGATCCGCGCTAATTTGCCTCGCAACTTACAGCGGCGCAATATCGAGCTGGAGCGCAGCGGCGCTGTAGTCCAACTGAGTAGTTTGACCACCGACACCGATATACAAAGCCTCATTGCTGATTTGATACAGGTAGAAACGGAGGTGGACAACGCCCGGCTGGCAGAGGGCACGCTCTCTGGTAACCCCACCCTCAGCCTGGAAGATCGCCTGATGCAGTTGATCGATGATTACAATGGCAGCCCGATAGCTGACGAAAATGATGCCGAGGCGGTGCTTCAGCCCATTACGGAATTCGCAGTTGCAATCATCCTAGCGGTTCAAGCCAGGTTCAATGCAGCCCCGCCATCTCTTGGCAACCGCTTCAAACTACAGGATGATATCACCAACTATATCGCCAACGCTGGAATGGTAGGGTCAATGGAGACAGTTGCGATCCATCATAACCGCACCATTAATTTAGCCGATGCATTTGACCTGCTCAACACCGGCACACCTGATTTGAATAATGCCGCCGTATTTTTGGGGACTACCCAAGCCAATCTTCTAGCTTTAGCAGTTCCTGCCAGTGTAGTTGCTGCATACACCAGTGCAAGCGTAGCCGCTGATGCCGCTGTAGCCCTCGGGCCGGTCTTGTCTTTTGTTAATGAAGCCATTGCGTTTTTCCGCTTCATGCAGGCGGCGCAAAGGAGCTATGAGAAAGCCCTGAACGAATCCTTGCTAGCCTCTTTCGGCGCCTACAAAAATTTTGTAACAAAAGCCGCAGAGGCGCTTAATCTGCTACCCCCCTCGGGCGCAATAGCTGGCGTCTATGCTGCCACCGACCGTGATCGGGGCGTATGGAAAGCTCCTGCCAACGTGAGCCTCAACTCCGTGATTGAACCCGCCGTTAAAATCTCTCACGAGCAGCAAGGCGAGTACAATGTAGATGTAAATGCAGGCAAATCGGTCAATATCATCCGCGCCTTTACGGGCAAAGGCGTGTTGGTATGGGGGGCTCGCACCCTTGCCGGCAACGACAACGAATGGCGCTATGTGAACGTACGCCGTTTTTTTAATTTCGTAGAAGAATCGGTCAAAAAAGCTACCGAGCAGTTCGTCTTCGAACCTAATGATGCCAATACTTGGGTCAAGGTACAGGCCATGATCGAAAACTTCCTGACGACGCTGTGGAGGCAGGGTGCTTTGCAGGGTATCAAGCCGGAGCATGCCTTTTACGTAGCGGTCGGCTTAGGTAAAACTATGACGCCACTCGACATCTTAGAAGGCCGCATGATAATAGAGATTGGCATGGCTGCCGTACGGCCGGCGGAATTTATCATCCTGAAATTCTCCCATAAAATGGCAGAATCATAAGGGGTAGGCAATCGGATCGAACAAATTATTTCACTCATCTTTAAACGATTAACATCATGGCTCAACAATATCCCTTGCCCAAGTTTCAATATCAGGTAGACTGGGGCGGCGCCAAACTTTCCTTCACGGAAGTAACCGGCATGGATCAGGAAGCAGAAGTCATTGAATACCGGCATAGCGACAGCAAAAACTTTAGCAAAATCAAAATGCCGGGCATGCGCAAGTTTAGCAATATCACTCTGAAACGTGGCAAGTTTGAAGGCGATTTTGATTTTTATGACTGGATGGACGCCATTTCCAACGACCGCATCGGGGGGCGGCGCGATCTCGTCATACGCCTGATGAACGAAAAGCACGAGCCCGTCGTATCCTGGAAGGCGACCAATTGCTTTCCGGTCAAAATCACCGCGCCCGATCTCAAATCTGATGCCAATGAAGTGGCCATCGAGAGCATTGAAGTTGCTCATGAGGGCTTCAGCTTAGTTCGCTGATCATGGCCAACCCAAGCGCATATTACCCACCCTGGGGCTTCTACTTCAAGGTAGAATTCGGCATCAGTCAAAACACAAATGACGTGCGTTTCCAGTCGGTCTCGGGCTTAGCGGTAGAGTATGAGTACGAAATGTTCCGGGAAGGGGGCGAAAATCGCTTTGAGCACAAGTTGCCCGTGCGCACTAAGTATGCAGATATGGTGCTCAAACGCGGCATGCTCACTGATTCGGAAGTGACGCGCTGGCTTCTGGCTGCTTTCCGCAACCGGGAGTTTACGCCCAGTGACGTCACCGTAATCCTCATGAATGAAGCAGGGGAACCTCTGCGCACCTGGAAGGTAGCTCATGCCATACCCAAGAATTGGCTGGTGAGCGATCTCAACGCTAATGACAACGCTATCGTGATAGAAACGCTGGAGTTGACGTACAGGTATTTTACCATCGAATAAATAGCAAACGGTTATGCCCATTGAAATTAGAGAACTGCACATTAAAGTTATGGTAAACGCTCCTCAGGAGCAGCAGAGCGCCGGGTCAGTGCGCGCTGCTGCGCCTGGCGGCAATCCCGCCGAGTCGGGCCAGTCTGAGAAGGAGGCTATGGTAGCTGAGTGTGTAGAACAGGTACTTCAGATCCTTCACCATAAAAAAGAGCGCTGATGGCACTGGGCGGCAAGTTGGAAAAAATGCTCATCCTGGCTTTTGCAGATTCTGAGAAAGTCGAAAATGGAGGTATTGTGGATGCCGACGCCTCTTTTGAGGCGCTCATCAATCCAGAAAGCTATACATTGGCCTACAAGCTCAAGTTTTCAAATGATGCGCAGGGGCAGGGGACTAGTGGGCAACAATTGAAATACGAGTACACGGAGCCCGAAGAGATGACCTTCGAGTTTCTATTTGACAATACTGGCATCATTGACGGGCAGGCACGCGATGACATCGCCGATGATATCAAGCGCTTCAAAAGTGTGGTGCTCGAATATCAAGGCGATGCCCACGAACCACGTCATTTCAAGTTGGTATGGGGCAAAAATTCTATTTTCAAGGGGCGTGTTACCGAAGTGAGTATCGCCTATAAGCTCTTCCGCCCCGATGGCACGCCTATTCGGGCAACGGCTACAGTAACCTTCAAAAGTAGCATTGAAGAACAAAAACGAGCGGCGCAAGAAAATAACAGTTCGCCCGACCTTACCCATGTGCGCAAGGTTAAAGCAGGCGATACCTTGCCCCTGATGTGCTACCGTATCTACGGCACTCCGCAATATTACCTACAAGTAGCCGCAGTCAATAAACTGGGCAATTTCCGCGAGCTCATTCCCGGAATGGATATATTATTCCCACCCATCGAAAAAACACAAAAATAGTGGCAGTCAATGAGTCCACCATCCCCACACCTGCAACGCCAGATGTTTGTACCATCGCCATTTTGATAGGGGGCGAGCAGATATCCGGGCAGTACCATGTGGTGTCGGTAGCGATCAGCAAAGCGCTGAATCGCATACCCTCTGCTACTATACATTTGCGGGATGGTGAAGCCGCACGAGCTACGTTTGAAGCCAGCAATACGGAGCTGTTTGTGCCGGGAAAGGAGGTAGACATACAACTGGGCTATCGTGCACAAAACGAATCGGTATTCAAAGGGCTGATCGTGAAGCATAGCATCAAAGTGCGTAGGAATGGCAGTTTCCTCGTGCTGGAATGCCGTGACAAAGCCATAAAAATGACTAGCGGCCTCAAAAACCGCTACTATGCAGATAAGAAGGATAGCGACATCATGGAGGAAATCATTGGGCTGTACGGGCTACAAAATGATGTAGCAGCCACTTCCCCCGATCTGAAAGAAGTGGTGCAATACAACGCCACGGATTGGGATTTCATGCTCTGCCGTGCCGAAGCTAATGGGATGGTGGTGGCCGTAAATGATGCCCAGATTTCAATCGCGGAACCTGCAACCGGAGAGGAGCCGGTGGTGAAAGTACAATACGGTGCAACCGTATTGGAATTGGATGCGGAAATAGATGCGCGCTATCAAAGCAAGGGCATCATAGCATTTAGTTGGAATGCCACCGATCAGGAACTCTTAGAAGCGGAGGCCAAAGAGCCTGCCATCAGTCAACATGGAAACTTATCGCCCGAAGACCTCGCTGGAGTAATCCATGAAGCGGCAGATGAAATACGCCACGAAGGCAAGCTCAGCCAGCCCGAGCTGCAAGCCTGGGCCGATGCTTGCCTACTCAGAGAGCGCTTGGCAAAAGTACGTGGCCGGGTCAAATTCCAGGGTTTTGCCGGTGTGAAACCTGGCGATGTTATAGAACTGTTGGGCATCGGCGACCGCTTCGAAGGTAAAATGTACGTAAGTGGCGTGCGCCACGCAGTGGCAGGAGGCAATTGGGAGACCGATGTGCAATTAGGGCTCAACCCTGAACCTTTTGCCGAAGCCTACAACCTGCGGCCAATACCAGCCGCCGGCCTAATCCCGGGCATGGCCGGCCTACAGATTGGAGTAGTCACGGTATTGGAGAACGATCCGGAAGGTGAAGACCGCATCAAGGTACGGCTCCCATTGGTGAGCACAGCGGAAGAAGGGATTTGGGCCCGTTTGGCCACGCTGGATGCCGGCACGCAACGGGGCACTTTTTTCCGCCCGGAGATTGGGGATGAAGTAATCGTAGGTTTTCTGGGCGATGACCCCCGCTATCCCATTATCCTCGGGATGTGCCATAGCAGCGCCAAACCTGCGCCCGAACCTGCCAAAGACGACAATCACATCAAGGGGTATGTGAGCCGGGAAAAAATGAAGTTCACTTTTGATGATGATAAAAAAGTCATCCAACTGGAAACGCCACAAGGCAACAAAATCACCATTTCAGAAGACACCCAGGGTATCGCTTTAGAGGATCAGCATGGAAATAAAATCGTGACGGATGCCGATGGTGTGACCATCGAAAGCGCCAAAGACCTGGTGCTAAAAGCAATAGGCAATATCAAAGTAGAAGGCATGAATGTAGAGGTCAGCGCACAGTCTGCATTCAAAGCCGCCGGCACCGGCAGTGCCGAAGTTTCTGGCGCTAATACCAGCCTCAAAGGTAGTGCTACTGCTATCATTCAAGGCGGTTTGGTCCAAATCAATTGATTGATAGCCAAAAACAAAATGACATGCTACCAGCCGCAAGGATTACCGATATGATTGTTAGCACGGCCACCCAGGGTGCCCCAATGCCGATAATACCGCCTGGCGCGCCTACTGTATTAATAGCTGGGCTGCCAGCGGCGCGCATGGGCGATTCTTGTGGCGTAGATGCTATTGCCAAAGGCTCTGCCACCGTCATGATCGGCGGCATACCTGCTGCGCGGGTAGGTGACCTCAGCGCTGGAGGTGGGGCGGTGATGCCCCCCGGTGCCCCTACGGTGCTGATCGGCGGCTGATTATTTATTCATTGACAAATGCTTGAGCAAATGGAGCTTACTTTTCTCGGCCGCGGCTGGAGTTTTCCACCCGAATTCAATAAGCGCATAGCCGGGGTTGAAATGCTGGAACAAGAGGCAGATATCGCCTCTAGCTTGGAGATACTGCTAAGCACCATGCGGGGGGAGCGGGTCATGTTGCCGCAGTACGGCTGCAACCTGGAAGAATTGCTTTTTGAGAACCTCGATACCCGCCTGATAACCCTTGCTGCTGACAAGGTGGAATCCGCCATACTCTACCACGAGCCGCGCATCAGGGTTGAGCAAATACATATTGATAATAGCCGCGAATTGGAAGGGGTAATCCTCATTGAAGTCGTTTATCGGGTAAAAGCCACCAACTCCCGCTTCAATTTCGTATTTCCTTTTTACAAATTGGAAGGTACTGACATCAACCTTACCGCCAGAGTTGATCTCCTGCCGGATAACAAATAGAACACATGGGAGGGACTGATAACTGCAATCACAACACAGATCCGCTGAAATTAGAACGTGAAGGCACGAGCCGGGATCAGCGGCTGTTGATGGCACTGGATGCAGCAAAAGTGCCCCTTGATGAGCGTGACCCCGCTTATCAAATGGTCTTTGGCCAGGCGCTGTCGCAGTTCTTGATCTATTTCGATTCTGGCAATATCCCCGTAGATGATTGGCAGAGCTTTTTCAGCCGCGATGTCTCCGTTCAATTGGCAATGGCCTCTATTCAAAATGTAGATGAGTACCGGCAGCGGATAAAAGAAGGCTTTGATTTCCTCAATAACCTGGATAATGCAGCCAACAACTCGGGATTGGCTGATGTGCTAGGCCAGCTCTTTAGCGCTCTGGGCACGCTGGCCCTGAGCTTGGATAACATCAAGGAAGAATTGCCTTCCGAATTTGCGCTCAAACATTCCATGCAAAATCTCATCCGTACCCAATTGGCCCCGGCATTCAAAAAACTGCTGTTGTACTACCGGGACGGGCTAAACCCTGTGCCGCCACCGCCCGGGCCTTTCCTCCATGATGTGCCGCCGCCAATGCTTGTACTTGGTGCTAGCAAAACTTTTGCCGCCGTTCGTGAAAATGGGCTTTCAAAGGACTGGATATACGATGACAGCGCCACCGATTGGGCGGGCTACCGGAGCAACCTGGATGATACGGTGTTATATCCAGATACTCAAATCTACGGCACGGGCGCTACGCTCTTTGAGCGCGCCAATTTCATCAGCGGGCACAATCTTTTCAAATCCATTTTCGACCAGTTCCTCAAAGCTTATGCCCGAGTGGTATCTGATGCAAGGGCTGCACTCGAGATGAGCTTCACCCAATGGGATAGTCATGGACCGCACTATGCTCTTTTTCTGGCTTTTGTACGATTGTTGGAATATGCGCGCATGGAGATGAACACCCTTACCGGGCGGCATTTAGACTACTATTTTCGAGAAATCCTCCGCCTGAAAGAAAGGCCTGCTCAAGCGAGCAAAGCCCATCTGCTAGCAGAGTTGGCTAAACACGCGAGCAGCTATGAGTTTAAGGCCAATGTATTGCTCAAAGCAGGCAAAGACGACTCGGGAAAGGAGGCCTTTTATGCCAACGATCGCGACTTCATCGCCAACCAGGCGGTGGTGTCTAGTGTGAAAACCCTGTATCAACATGGCGCTGAACTGGTAGGTGCCGGGGCTAGCGCTAATAAGCAAAATGGGCGCCTTTACGCTTCGCCTGTGGCTAATTCTGATGATGGCATAGGCGAGCCGCTCACCTCTGATGACCTTTCCTGGCACCCCTTGCACCATAAGCAGTACGAAGACGGCGTGCTACAAGCCATCCTCATGCCTCATGCCGAGTTGGGTTTTGCCGTCGCCTCGCATTATCTCTACTTGGCTGAGGGTGAGCGGGCAATACTCCTCTTACTGGAAGTAGAAAACGACTCAGGGGCAAGTATTCCAAATTTAGCTGGGCAGATTACCTGTCGGCTCACCACTGAAAAAGGATGGTTGGAGAAGGCTCCTGCTTACTTTGGTGAGTATGCGGCCAATCGCCTGATGCTATACCTGGTAATAGACGGCGATGCGCCACCGATTAGTGGGTTGAACCCCAAGGTCCATAATTATGAGCTGGAGACCGATTTGCCGGTGCTTTTTGTGGGCCTTACCCACGATCCAATGACGCCATATGCGTATGATGCACTGCGAGATATACATGTTTCAGCAATCGATCTATGGGTGGGGGTTGCCGGGCTCAAGACGCTTGCCGTGTCCAACGACTTTGGGCCGGTGGATACCTCCAAGCCATTTCAGCCTTTTGGGGCGCAGCCACAAAACAACAGCGCCTTGATTATTGGCTCGAAGGAAGTATTTCAAAAAAAGCTGGTTTTTGCCGAGATCAATATGCCGTGGCAAAACCCGCCTCAGCCCTACGGGACCACGGTGGCGGTTAATGCTGATTACCTCCACAAGGGCGAGTGGGCACCCTCTGAAAATACGGCGGTGAATATTAGCAATTCGTTGTTCCCCCTTACCAATAACACGGATAAGGCCGTATTGGATAGTCCTGACGCTTCCGCTAATGAGTTTTATAGCACGCAGTCCAAACACGGCTTTATCCGGCTGAAGCTAAATAATCATTTTGGGCAAACCAATTTTGAAAATGCCCTGATCGACTACATCAAACGAGTAACCGATAATGACCCTAGCAATGATGGTGTAAAACCTACGCCACCCAGCGGGCCTTTTGCAGCTTCGCTTTCAATGGATTATGTGGCCAGGCAGTCCATTGTGCTGAATAGCAGCACCAATTTTGACCAACGAGCCGCCCGATATTACCATATCTTGCCCTTTGGGCATACCGAGCGGCATCCTGCTCTTGGCAGCGGTGCCAAGGTACACTTGTTGCCACAGTTTTCTTTCCAGCGCGCCTCCAGCGTGCTGCGTAGCGAAGCGGAGTTCTATATTGGCATAAGTGGCTTGGAGCCGCCTCAAAGCTTGGCTTTGCTCTTCCAGGTAGCTGACGGGACTGCCGACCCACTGGCTCAAAAGCCTGCCCCACACATTCATTGGAGCTATCTGACTGGTAATGAATGGATACCATTTGCCAGCAACGAGGTGGACGATGCTACTGCGGGGCTGCTCAAGTCGGGCATCATCACCTTTGCTTTTCCACGGCATGCTTCCACCGCCAATACCTTGCTTCCAGCCGGTCAACACTGGATCCGTGCCGCAGTGAATAGCAGTAGCGATGCCATATGCCGTCTAATCAGCGTAGCTGCTCAGGCGTTTGGCGCTACCTTTACCGACCGGGATAACGACCCCGCATTTGCTGCCAAAATTCTCGAAGCAGGGGTTATCAGCAAGTTAGATCGCCCCGATGCAGCTGTAAAAAAGATCCACCAGCCTTTTGCTACCTTTGGCGGGCGCAGTGCCGAAGCCCCCAATGACTTTTATACACGGGTGAGCGAGCGGCTGCGGCACAAAGACCGCGCCATTGCATTATGGGATTACGAGCGTCTGGTGCTTGAAGCTTTCCCGCAAGTATTTCGGGTGAAATGCCTCAATCATACCCAATACGAACCCACTGAGAGCGGCACCGGCATTTATCGTGAGCTTGCGCCAGGGCATGTTACTCTTGTCTGCATCCCTCGTGCGGAGAGCCAAAATCTTCGCAATCCACTGCGCCCCTATACCAGCCTGGGAATGCTGGAAGACATACATCACTATCTTTCAAAGCGGATCCCCTGTTTTGTAAAGCTGCACGTGAGAAACCCGCAATTTGAAGAAGTCCGCGTGAAGTTCAAGCTACGTCTCTTTGCTGGGTTTGACGAGACGTATTACACCTTGCAGCTCAAGGAATCCATTATGCGCTTCCTTTCGCCTTGGGCATTCGCAGGCGGAGGTTCGCCATCTTTTGGTGGGAAGGTATATAAAGCTACGCTAATCAACTTTGTAGAAGAGCAACCTTACGTAGATTATGTAACTGATTTTCAAATGTTTCAGGATGTAAATGGCATTCAGGGCACGACCGATCTTCCCGTGGCCGCAGGCACCCTGGCTATTTCGATTTTGGTATCTGTGCCAGCCAAGAAACACGATATTCATCTCATTCACCCTGCGGAGGAAGAAACGCCCCGCGAAAAGTGCATCTGTTAAGCATGAGCCTTAAACCGACCAGCATACCCAAACAGCCAGCACTAAAAACAGCCGAAGATTTTTATCAGCTTCGCCGGGAAGGGATTGGTTTTGTTGAACAGATGGGCAGTAAGCTATGGACGGACTACAATACCCACGATCCTGGCATCACCCTGCTTGAATCGCTTTGCTATGCCATCACTGACCTGGCCTATCGCACCGGGTGGGACATCAAAGACATCCTTGCGCCCAAGCCGCCTCTCGATAATCCCGACAACCCTTTCCCGGACCAGGCTTTCTTCACCGCCCGTCATATCCTGACTGTAAACCCCTGGACTAGCGAGGACTTCCGCGGCCTGCTTATCGACCTAGGCCTGGTGCGTAATGCCTGGCTGTTCTGTAAGGAATGTGCCTGCGATCTGTATTATTTTGCCTGGTGCGAAGAGGACGAGCTACACTTGTCTTTCCAAAAACCTTCCAAATCAGGTTTAAACCCGGTGAAGGTCTTCCCTTTGGGGTTGTACGAAGTGTTGTTGGAATTGGAAAACGATCCTGAATTGGGTGATCTTAACAACCGCAAAATCGAACGCACCCAGATACTGACTGATGCCAATAACAAGAATCATCCCATCATCATGGAGCTGCGCTTTCCGGACTGGGGGTTGGCCCAGGGTGCAGCCCTGCAGCAATTTTTAGATGCTGCCAATGCCTTTGATATGCTCAATGGGGAAAGTTTTGATTTGAGCATCAGGCTCGGCGCTACAAAAGGCTATGATCTTTTTACCGATGCCACGCTTACCGCAGAGGGCAAAGATCGCTATCTGCGCAGGCATTGGCGCGATGTGTTGTATGTAGATTTCGAAATCACCCTCCAGCCTGGCGGCGAAGTTATCCGCATCGGAAATGCGGCATTGAGGCTGCTGAGCGATTCCTTTGCCAAAGAGAACACCACCGCGGAAAATGTAAAAGATTGGCTTGAAGACACCAGTAGCCAAGGCTTCATCAGGCGCTACCGCCGCAAACTGGAGGCCATGGAAAAAGCCATCGCGCACGCCCGAGAAGCCTTGCACGCCCATCGCAATCTGGATGAAGACTACTGTCGAATTAAAGGAGTAGAAGTGCAAGACGTATCCGTTTGCGCGGATGTGGAAGTTGCTGCTGGAGCTGATATAGAACGAGTACAAGCCGAAATATGGCTGGCCATTGAGCGGTATTTCAATCCTCCGGTACCGTTTTATAGTTTACAGGAACTCCTGGATGAGGGTAAGCCGGTAGAAGATATTTTTAATGGCCCGGCATTGAACAATGGCTTCATCAAAGCGGACGAACTTGCCGCTTCCCAACTCAAGGCCGTATTGCGCACCTCGGATATCATTAATCTGCTGATGGACATCGAAGGTGTTGTTGCCGTAAACAACCTGCTGCTGAGCAAGTACGATGACGAGGGCAATCTCGTCAAAGGCGCCGCTGACCCAGAGTGGAACAACGGCATGCCTGTTTTCGACCCCAACAAATCAAGCGCCGCATGGCTGCTGTACCTGGACGAACAGCATCAGCCACGCTTGTATCAAAATCAGTCGCGCTTTCTGTTTTACAAAAACGGGCTGCCCTTTTTGCCCCGCTTGGATGAAGTGCGGGATACCCTGGTGCAACTGCGCGGCATGGCTGAGCGCCCCAAAATCAAAAACGCCGCTAACGATCTTGCCATACCCTTAGGCATATTCCGCGATGTGCTCAATTACTACCCCGTGCAGTATAGTTTGCCGCTCACCTATGGCATCGGCCCAGAGGGCTTGCCCTCGCATGCCTCTATGTTGCGCCGGGCTCAAGCCAAGCAATTGAAAGCCTATCTGCTCGTATTCGAACAGATTATGGCTAATGCCTTGGCGCAGGTAGCCCATACTGCCGATTTGTTCTCGCTCGACCCCGCCATGAGCCAGACTCATTTCACCCAATTGCTGAGTGAGGCTTCCATACAGGGCTATAGCGAGCTGGTGAACGGCCTGGACGCGGCTCAGCTGAAAGAGATAGCGGAAACCATGCCCAGCTTCCTCAAGCGGCGCAATCGCTTCTTAGACCACCTTTTAGCTCGCTTTGGTGAAAACTTTGAAGACTATGCCCTGATGGTGAATAATTTGTATGGGATGCAAAGCAGCCAGGAAAAACTCGTCGAAGATAAAATCGCCTTTATTAAAGCCTATCCGCGAATCAGCCACGATCGTGCTAAAGCATTTGACTATACCCGCCACCACTGCTTGGACGGCAATATCCCTGGCATCAAAAAGCGCGTGAGCTTGCTGTTGGGGTTTCCTGATTTGCATTTTGAATGGAGCTTTGATGGGAGCAGCATCAACGGCTTTGCTTTAGCCGATAGCCACGGGAAAGTATGGCTAGAGGGCAACCCCACTATTGTTGCTCCTGAACCTGTTGAAGCCCAGCAGGCGGCATTGCGTATAATCATGGTGCAAATGACCCGGTCAGATGCTTATCTCCTTTCTCCAGAAAGCGGGCAATACCGGCTTATCCTGCTCGATGCTGAGGCCAATCCACTTGGGCAGCATCCGGTATTGTTCGATGCATTGGGCGAAGCACAGGAACTGCTCAGCGAGCTGGTGGCCTGGAGCAGCAACGAGCGCGCTATAATCGTGGAGCATCTGCTTTTGCGGCCAAAATTCCTTGGCGACGCCCTTTACCCGGCTTGCAGCGATGGTGCCTGTGGTACTTGTGGGGAAGAGGACCCTTATTCCTTCCGCCTCACCTTTGTAATGGCAGGTTGGACGGCTCCTTTCAATACAAATCTGGATATGCGCCGTTTTGCCGACCGCACGATCAAGCAGGAAACGCCTGCCCATTTGCTGGCAAAGATATGCTGGGTAGGCAATGATGGATTTATACCCAACCCATGCGATCCGGTCATCAATAAGTTAGCTCAATTCCTGCACCACAACGCTTTGGCTGCCAGCGAGGGCGAAGCCTGCGATTGTGCTTTGGCTTTGTACAATGCTTTCAGCGAGGTATTTGCCGAATGGTACACCGACAAAACACTGGACTTCATACACCCCGATGCAATGAAAATTGCATTGGAAGCGCTATTTGAACCAAGCATGATCGACACAGCCTGTACGGCAGCCGTAGTGCCTTTATGGGATGAAGTGAAGGGTATCATGCTCGAGCATTTCATCTCATTGGCGTTGTATGGCTGGCAATTCGAACGCTTTGAGGAGGCTTGGTGCAAGTGGCTGGAGGTCAATGGCCAGTTCGATTGGACGAAAGAGCGGCTCCACGAACGCGTAGAAGCTATGTTGTTTGCGGGGTTGATGCCGCTGGCTATTCAAAACAGCAGCCAGGCAGCACTGGTATGTCAATGCGCTGCCCGCATACTCTCCGATTATGGCAGCGCATTCTACGGCTGGATGGAGGGGAATATCCGCGCCGGGTTCTCTATAAATGATTTGCCGCCCTTCACGCCGCCAGATATTGAGCCTTGTACCGTGCTCGAGTTTCAACTTGACACCTGGGCAACCATTGCCGATTTTTTGGCAGAGCAGTACGCTCGTTACACTGCAGTCTCTTACCGGCTGCACGTAGTAGTCAATTTACTTAGCAAGTTGCGAAATACCTGGCCAGGGGCCACTTTACATGACTGCGACGAAGGCAGCGACCAAAATCCGGTGCGCTTAGGAAGTACGGCATTAGGCAACTATCCCCTGCAGCGTTCTCTGAGCCAAACGCCGTCTTCTCCCCCGATACCCTCAAATTACACTGGGCCGACTGCCCGCCTTTCAGCTACTGACACTCCCCGAGAAGCACCAACAGATGACGCGGAGGCAGCAAAACCGCTTGCACCTACTGATAAGCGTAAGCCTAAGCCGCGCAAGCGCAAATCTCCGACTGCCTCGGAAAAGACAAAGTCTTCTGGCAGCAAGGCGGCTGCACCTAAGCGGGATTCCAAGCAGAAGCCTGAAAAGCCCGGCAAATCAAAAAAAACACCTAAAAAATAGGCTTGTTGCGATGGGGATCATCACAACAGCTCTAATCGTGATCACATCCATTTTCTAATGGTCATAATCGCATACTGACATGCAACAAACAGAATTTCAATATCCCATCTTCGAGGCCAACCAGGTGCTCACCAATGACCACCTCAATGATATATTCGAATACTTGGACGAGCAGGGGCGCCTCACCAGAGCCAACCTCATCGGCATTGGAATAGTATGTGGGTTGGAGTTTAGTGTAAATACGGCTGCGGCTACCATTAATCTCTCGAGGGGCTGCGGCATCAGCTCGCAAGGGTATCTCCTCCTCGAACCGGAAGATGTCGTGCTCACTGCATACCGGGAGTATCTAATGCCTTTGGAAGTAGATTATCCCCCTTTCAAATCGGCGCCAGCTGTACAATATCCGCTTTGGGAGCTATTCCCTGCTGGTACGCCTTCAACTACGCCCTTGAATAGCCCGGCCAACTTTCTTGGCGACAAGGCTTTGCTGCTTTTTTTAGAGCTCAAGAAAGAAGGCTTGCGCAACTGTAGCCCCAATGACTGCAATGACAAAGGCTCAGAAATAACCGCTACGGTACGCCGCCTGCTCATCCGCACTTCCGATCTCGAACAGATTATCAGTCAAGCTTATGACCTGAACACCGGTGCCACTGCCGCCGACATCGAGGGCATGCTCATGGCTCGCCTGAACCTTCCCGACATTCGCTTGCCCCGCTACGATGTCCCCAACACTAGTCCGGTCACTTCCAATCAGGTCTATGCCTCTTTCTTGGAGGTATTTCGCCGCGACAACCTTGCCACCAATACCGGTAATGCGCTGACGGCAGCGTATAATGCTTTTCGGCCCATTGTAGAAGGCGTTTATCCCGCTAATCCATTCGGTGGTTTTGCTGCCGCCTTTGGTTTTTTGGATACAGCACCTCAAAATGCAGGGCAGGTCCGGTTTTTACAGTATTACTACGATTTATTTGACGACCTGCTCAAGGCTTACGATGAGCTGCGGATCAAGGGCATGGAGTTGATGTGTGCTTGTTGTCCCTCTGAAGACTTGTTTCCGAGGCATTTGATGCTGGGAGCTTTGTCGCCTTCTGCCTTAGTCAATCCCGGTATTTATCGACATCATTTCCTGGCGTCAGCGGCAGTGGGCGATTGTGAAAACCGGGCCCTGGAGGTGATGCAGTTATTCCGCCGCTTAGTAGAAATGACGGTTCGGTTTACCAACGCGCCACCGCTGCCTGCCCAAAGCGGAGACCCTAAGCTAGATAGCCAAATACGCATTACACCGAGTAAATTGGGGGATTTCCCACTTTCAGAAAAAGCCATACCGTACTATTATCGGCAAAATGGGACGCCCGCTTTGTTCCAGTTGTGGAACCCTGATAAAACGCGCCGCCGGCGCGCCAACCAAAACCTCGGTTATCGTTCGGATGAGTATACCCCAATTGCCCCGGCATTCGTGACCAATCCGCTGGGCTATGACTTAGAGCCGAACAACTTTCTGCGTATCGAGGGGCATTTGGGCAAGCCCTACCAATCGGTGCTACAAAATCTGTTGCATATCAAATCGGCACGACGGCTGCCCATCGAAATCATCGCGCTACGCACTGGAGAATACGACGAAAACATGATAGTGAATCTGAGCCGACAGGAGTGCCGGTTTCAGGATTTGGAGGCTATCTATGATGTGCAGCGGGCAGAGTTGTTATGCACGTTTTGTATGGCACTGGAGTATTTTTACAACCTGCCATTTCCCAACAACGAGCAAACTTTTCCGCCCTTTGCCTCTACGGTGCCTTTATTAGCTATTTGTTCACCAGGGTATATGGTTCAACCCAGGACAATGGGCGCCTATTTCGAGCGCCTGTTGTGGCCAAGCGTCCGCAATGCGCCGTATTTCCCTCCGACACAAGAGCCAGGAAGCCCGATAAGCCAGATCAGCGCTGCCAATCCCGGGCCATCTAATTTTATTTTCCTGTACATCGTTTATTATTTGGCCAAGTTCATGGAGGTCGTCAAGGATGACCTGCTGGATTTTGATTTGGCTAGTTTTGAAACCCGGGTTCGAGACATTGCTATCATTGCGGAATTGATTGAGCGCAATAAAGAGGCGTACCTGCGGGAGATCGGTACCGAAGGTGATATACCGACTTGGGAAGAAATGGATGACCGCCTGGATGCACTCTCAAAAGCTTGCCACCTGGATGCTTTTCAAGCCTTGCATGCAGAATACACGCGCCGTATCCGCGATATCAGGCGGAAACAATTCCTTAGCCACTTTTTACAGCATCATCCTGGTATACAGCACAAGGCGGGGGTGCCTTTGGGCGGCACTTTTATCGTCGTTTATCACGATCCGCCACAAGTGCCGGCCCCACAGGATCCGGTCAATCCATTTTTGGATAATCTGACTTTCGCGCAACGGGCAAGTATTGCACAAGCGTTCGAGCGCATTGTAGCTAATCCGGTGCTTGCTGTTGATGCGCAGGTAGTCAATATGGCTCATTTGCTGGGCTTTCGCCCACCTGTTTTGGGTGACATTATTGTGGTGCCAGGATCCTCTTCTGCCAGCCAAATCATTGCTACTGCCGTGAATGAATTGCCCCGAGGCACCGTCATCGCTGATTTTTTCCTGCCTTATATCTGCTGTTCTGATTGTGCGCCGATCCAATTCGTTTTGCCTTCCGAAGAAAGAGATATCTTAGAAACCTGCGAGTACCGCTGGGCTAGCCGCGATAGCTATTTGAGAGACTTAACCAGGGATTACGTTTTCACCATTCTGCAGTATCGCATCAATGGGGCAGATGTAGTGGACACACCCCATACCATTGCTATTCCCGTTGAAGTAATCCGTTCGCAAGGCTTGCAGGCAGTGGTGGATGCGCTCAATGGGTTGGGCGGTTTGGTTTTCGGCTTGGGGACAACATACTCTTACCTCACTATTCAGCGCTATCAAAGCCACAGCTTCGAATTAGTCATTCAAGAAGAGGGGGAAAATGATGTATTTACCTATTCACCAGATGGCGTGCGACTCAATGGCGGCGCTTACGCCTATGGCGAAAAAATCAACTGTACCCATTCCCAGGATGATGATGAACCTCAGCCATGTACGCTCCCTTGCGATGGGGTGGTGCAGACCTGCCGGTATCCATGGAGGCCCATTGATGCCAAAACAGTAGAAGTGGTTTCTCTTTCCACGATTGGTGAAGATGGCAATGCCGAGGAAATCCCAAGGTCAAGCTCGGAAACCAATACTTTCGAGTATCAAGTTCACCGCTTTCTTTTTCTCGACCAGCCAATAACCAGAGTAAACTTTAATGAGCTCATCAATGCCATCAACCGGATTTTCCCGGCTGCCGATTTAGCGCTTCATGAGCTTTCTTTTAGCTATGAAGGAAATGGCAATCAGGCTGTCGGCAACCTGGTCGTCAGCCGGTATATCTGCCATGATTTTAGGCTTAGGGTCCGTTTTGATGAACAACTGATTGAATTCAGGGCAGAGGGGATATTCAGGGAACAGGATGGGACGATGGTGCTCTTGATACCATCAACGGGCTGTACTGAAGAGAATAGGTGCCCATAAGGATATGAAAGATAAAGATGCATTAGCCCAATATCGACAGCTTCACGCTCGAAATGAACAGGTCCTTGCCAATCGGCTACAACCGGAGGCACGGCATTGGCGCCGTTGGCGGCAACTAACCAAGCCGCGGCGGCATAAGGACTTTGAGTCCTTGCCCGCTAAAGTACAGGAAAAATTGATAGCCGTCCAAGTCCTTATCTTGCGCTATGACCCTCATGCCCAGGTAAAACTCATCGGCAGCTGGGTACATGGGGGCTGGGCAGACGAACATACGCCTGCCGAGATACTCCAACTGCGGCAACTCATCAAAGGCAAACGAGGGTTGAGCGATATTGACTTGTTAGTACAAAGCAGGCTGGACTTAAACCTCTCTGCTTTGGCAGTAGAGGCAGGCTACGATGTGAGTATAATCAAGGGAGAGATAAACAGCCAAAAAGGGATTTTGCTGCCCCCGATGCCGAAGATTGCCCCGTAGGACAATCTTTTCCGAAGTGAACCGGAAGTGGCATCGAGCCTGACACAAATATAAGGTGTTTTCATCTTTCAATGCAAGTGTTTTTGAGAATAATTTTAAAAAAAAAGCTTTACAGCAAAAAGCACCTTGAAATAAGCTGTAAAGGCAAGAGAATAATTTAATAAAACACCATTTTGACGCACTATATCCAAAAGCAATTCCTTCATGTGGAATTCACTGGCGCTGAAGTAGAAGGCATGGCTCTGCAAAAGCAACTTTCAGAGCTATGTCACAAACGGCTGCTGCCAGCACTGGAACAAGCATTAAACCGCTGTATGGTTTCAGGAGCAGAGGTTTTGCGCATCGATCATTTAGAAATCGATATTGGCAATTTGGATCAAGGTGATTTGGAAGAGGCGCTCCCGGCAGCAGTTGCCAAAGCATTGGAAGAAAAGGTGCGGGAGCGATTGCAGATTCAAAATACATCATCTGCAGAGCCTCGTATCGAGGTAAAGAATGAATCAATTGTTGACCAATCCCAGCAGGCTGAAGAAATCCTCTTATTCTTTCTCCAGAATGGCCATTTGCCATGGTATGTCCGTTTGCCAGAACATACCTCTTTAGAGGCTTATCTGCTTGCTGCTCTGCAAGATATAAACGGGAAGCAGAAGGAGGGGCTAGCGGGCTTGCTTGCGGCAACGCCCTCTGCCCGGCAGCGCTTAGCGTGGCAGTTCTCCCTCGCCTTTCTCGATTTTCTGCTGGAGCACATTGCCCCTGTCACCTCGCGCATCACGCGCTCTGCCATGGAGAAGCTTCGTAATAAGCATAGTAGCCCTGAGGAGCGCAAAAAAATGGAGGCAGAGCTTTGGGAAATCGCTTTTGCCAGGGCAAAACAAGATTATTTAATTACTGAGCCCGAGGTAGAGGCTGCACTCCGCATTGCCTTGCAAAGTAGTATCGAGCAAGCTACGGAATCATCGCCTCTCCCATCAAGCACTCCCGGAGCTCTTGTTCAAAATATGGCGGGAGAGGGTGTCTACCTGGAAAATGCAGGCTTAGTATTGCTGCACCCCTTTTTGCCAAAGCTCTTCGAAACACTAAGCATAGCGGAAGCCAATGCTCTGGTGCAGCCAGATCGGGCGCTGCTCCTCCTGCATTTTATGGCCACCAGCCAAGGCCCTCCCGAGGAGCATGAATTGGTTTTGCCCAAGATACTCTGTAACGTCCCTTTAGGTCAGCCCATAAAAACTCGGTTAAGGCTGAGCAAAGGCGAAAAAGCAGAAGCGGAGGCTTTGCTAAAAGCTGTGATCCAGCATTGGGATGCTTTGCGCAACACTTCGCCCGACGGGCTGAGGGGCAACTTCCTCTGCCGTGCCGGCAAGCTTTCTCGCCGGGATGCTAATGACTGGCTCCTACAAGTAGAGCGCATGAGCCATGATGTCTTGTTAGATCGGCTGCCCTGGGGTATTGGCATGATCAAATTGCCCTGGATGGACAATATGCTCTGGGTAGAATGGTGACCACCAGCATCCAGAGGAAACAACATTTACTTTGAAAACGAGCGCTGAAAAATCTTCGATCACGACCTCTAAGCCTGTAACGGAAGTGCAGGCAAATGGGAAGCCTTTCTTTCCGAGAGGTGGCAGCGGAGATTTTTTTCCCCCTGCAATACAGGCTAAGCTCCATATCGGGAAAGCGGGCGACCACTATGAGCGGGAAGCTGACAGCATGGCAGAAATGGTGGTGAACGGCACCGAGTCAGCTCAAGTGGTACAGCGAGGCGAGGCAGCAAAGAAAACCCAGCGCCAGCCCTTAGCCGAGATTGTGACGCCCTTTATCCAACGGCAGATAAAGGAAGAAGAACCCGTGCAAATGGCCCAAGAGGAGGAAGCCGTGCAGCCCCAATCCTTGCAGCGGCAGGCTGAGGAGGAAGAAGAACCCGTGCAAATGGCCCAAGAGGAGGAAGCCGTGCAGCCCCAATCCTTGCAGCGGCAGGCCGAGGAAGAAGAACCCGTGCAAATGGCCCAAGAGGAGGAAGCCGTGCAAGCCAAATTTAACGGCCTTATGCGGAGAAATAGCCTCCCTTTAGTAAGCCGGCTGCGGAGCGGAGCAGGGCAGGGGAGTGTACTTCCCGACGGTATCAGGGCCGAGATGGAGCAGGGGTTTGGCGCTGATTTCGGCAATGTACGCATCCATACTGGCGCGCTGGCGGTAGGCATGAATGAAGACCTTCACGCACAGGCATTCGCGCACGGTAGAGACATCTATTTCAACACCGGAAAATACAATCCTGCAACCCCCGCAGGCAAAATGCTCCTGGCTCACGAACTGACCCATACCATCCAGCAAGGAGCAACCCGTCCTTTGGAGTCGGCTGAACAGGCACAACAGCCCAACGAAGGTACTACTGCCAACGAATTGACTGGCAGCACAACACCCGTTGCCATACCCACGACCGACCCTTTCCCCGTCGGCCCAGCCGAAGACGCCGACGCCTTGGCTGACGTTGTACCGGAAGCCGACCAGCAAAACCCAGAAGCCGCCCCGGAGGAAGCGGCTGAACCCACGACGCCGCGCAGCCCCGAGGACGACCCTAACTTCCAAGCCGTGGCACAAAACGCCGCCGCCGTAGCCGACCACCAACAACGACATAATCCGCCGCAAGCAGAGGCTGCATCCGCTCAAGCCGCAGCACCAGTAGCAAGCAACGAGGTAATGGGCGCAGCCCAAGCCAATCAGGTGGACGCCATGGATGAGCAAGAGCCGGGTGAATTTGATGCCGAAGGTTTTAAAACCCGGCTTATGGAGCGCATCGAGTCCATGCAGTTACCGGCTAATCAGGAACAAGCCGCCAACTTTGACGAAAACAATAACATTGGAGAGATAAATCAGGCGGCCAATCAGGATGTGAGCGTAGTACAACAAAATGCTGCCGCCCCCATTGATACGGTTTCACAAGCCGAACCCGATACCGGAGCCGTTGCCGAAAGAGAGGTGACTCCATTGCCCTCGCCGGATATAGGCTCCACCCCCGGCTCAATAGCAGCCGACTCTGCCATGCCGCCGCCCCGTCCGGAATCGGAAGTCTCACAACCCCTGCAGGAGAACATGGCGCAGGTAGATAATGCCATGGCTGAAAATGAGGTGACAGACGAGATGCTCGCCAACTCCAACGAGCCGACCTTTGTAGGAGCCTTGGAGCAAACCAATCAGGCCCGCGATAATACGGTATCCGCGCCAGATCAACTCCGCGCAGAGGAAGGCGCGACCTTGTCATCTGCACAGCAAGGCGCCGAGCAGCAAAGCAACCAGCAGTTGCAAAACATGCAAAACGACCGCGTAGCCACTTTGGGCATGATGGCGGGACAGCAAAACGAAACTGCCTCACAGGATTCTACCGAACGGCAGCGCATATCCGCCGAAATTGATGCGATTTACAACAGAACCCAAACCGACGTAGAGCAGATACTAGAAAACCTCGAAACGCAGGTATCCGAGAAGTTTACTGCAGCGGCCAACCGCGCCAAAGACGCTTTCGAGAACTATGTGGACTTAAAAATGAGCGCTTACAAAAGCCGTAGGTACAGCGGGCTTATCGGTGCCGGGCGATGGGTGAAAGACAAGTTTTTGGGGCTGCCCGATGAAGTGAACCAGTTCTTCGTGGACGGTCGCGAACTCTATATCAACCAAATGGATCGTGAACTGACGACCATTGCCCAGTATGTTGCCGAGCAGCTTACCGCCGCTAAAAACCGCATCGCTGAAGGGCGTCAGGAAGTAGCTGATTATGTGGCCGCGCTGCCTGAGAGCTTGCAATCCATTGGACGGGAAGCTGCCGAGGCCATTCAAAGTCAATTTGACTCGTTGCAAGATGATGTAAACGCTAAGCAAGACGAGCTCATCGACTCACTGGCACAACAATACACGGAAGCACTACAGGAGGTGGATGCCCGCATCGAGGAAATGAAAGCTGCAAACCGTGGGCTGGTGGATATGGCGCTGGATGCTATTAACGGAGTCATTGAAACCATCAAAAAGCTGCGCCAACTGATTGCCGACCTGCTATCAGCCATACAGTCCCTGATTGGCGTCATTATGGCTGACCCCATAGGCTTCATGCGCACGCTCTTCGCGGGTATTAAGCAGGGTATTGAAAACTTCAAGGCCAACGTAGAGAAACATTTGGTGGCCGGGCTATTCACTTGGCTAACGGGAGCGCTGGGGCCGATGGGCATCCAGGTGCCGGACAATCTCTTTAGCCTGCCGGGCATCTTCAATCTTATCATGCAGGTGCTGGGCTTGGGCTGGGATTTCATCCGCCGAAAGATGCTGATGGTGCTTCCAGAGCCCGCCGTACGGGCGATAGAGACCTCCATGGAGGTGTTTAAAATTATCCGTGAAAGAGGGCTGGATGGGCTTTGGGAGTTTGTCAAAGACAAGTTTACCGACCTGAAGGAAACGGTCATTGACGCCATCCAGAATATGTTGATCACCCAGGTGATACAGGCGGGCATTAAGTGGCTATTGAGCCTGCTCATCCCCGGCGCGGGCTTTATCAAGGCCATAATGGCCATCAAGGACGTCATTGTGTTCTTTGTAGAGTCGGCCATTATGCTCATTCCGGCGCTCATCGAAGGTATCAGGGCTGCTGCCGCCAAGAATTTTGGAGGTATCGCCAAGGCCATCGAAGATGGTATCGCCCGGCTCATCCCGCTCATCATCAGCCTACTGGCCCGCCTCATCGGTATCAGCGGCTTAGCTAAAAAGGTCCAAGCCATCATCACCAAGATCAGAAAGCGCATTGACAAGGAGGTGACGAAATTGATTGCGAAGGCGAAGAATTGGGTGAAGAGGGTGTGGGGGAAGGCGAAAAAAGGGATGAAGGGGGTCAAGGAGAAAATAGTCAATTGGTGGAATGCGAGGAAACCATTTAAAAATGCAGATAACGAAAGCCATACCATTTTCTTTGAGGGAGAGGGCAGTAGTGCTAAAATGATGATCGCCTCGAAAAAGAGCGCAATAGAAAAATATTTGGACGACTACCACGATAAGAGCAGCAGCGATTACATAACGGCCAAGACTGTTTTATCGGAAGAAAAGAAAATTATTTTCTCACCTGCAACCAAGGGGCCAAAAGCAAGTGCTAAGCGTGAAGAAGTACTGCGCTCCCTGACTAGGATAAGCGGGGCATTTGCCAAGCTGGGAGCAGCCAAATTGAAGGCAGAAGATTATCCAAAGACTACTGCACCTGTCTATTCAGGGCCTCCTCCAAGAAAGAATAAAGTTGAATATGTAGTTGGGACAGCCAAAGGTGGGACGCAACCATCAAAAGGAAGAGCTACCGGTACGACAGGGTGGGCTGAAGTTTTTGATGCTGGTTTGACCAAGGCCTCTGATAGATGGGTCCAGATGCATGTGGTGACAGAAAAGTTAGGAGGTAAGGGGATTTCAAGTAATTTGGTTTCCGCACCTAATAGTGTTAATTCAGGTTATTTTAGGACATTTGAGCACGCTGTCGTCGCTCTTGCCAAGAGTAAATCAGGAGGTATAAAAAATGTGGTTTGGTTTGAAACTTCAGTGGATTATTATGATTCAAAATTTGCAAAGCAAATCTCTGGCAAAGCAGGGCTATACCTGTTTAAAGGTAAAAAAGGAGGGAAGGCCGAATGGTTGAAAAATAGCACCCCTGCTTTAGAGGCTCAGTCGCCTATACCCAAGCCTAAGCTGCATATTGAAAAAAAAGCGAGCTTAAACCTTAGTTCAGGCAAAGATTTGAGGAAAATAATTAAAGATGCAAAATTTGTAGAGCTCATTAAGACAAATCGATTCTATACCTCAGTAAATAATTTCGAAAGTAAAATGAAAATAGCTTTGGCTGATCACTATACTCCACTCGTTATCAGTAAAAAGATAAATTCAGTCAAAGATAAGATGCCCGATAAAATAGTTTTAAATAATCCTTGATCTTACTATGCCTAACTCGTCAACAATCAATTTCCGAGAGCTTGCTAAATCAAAGATAGCAGCGCTTAAATCTACACCTGGGTTTGAAATTTATGATTACAAAACCCCCAAAGGGATAAGTCAAGCAAATATTGAAAAAATGGAAAAAATAATGCAATGCCTGATCCCCGAAGAATTAATACAATTTTATTCCTCGATGAATGGGTGTTCATTGAATTGGAGTTGCGAAATCGGGAAAATCAATTTATACGGATTTTGGAGCATTTGGCCTCTTGAATGGGTTTTTTTTGGATGGGGAGGCAGGATATCCTCCTCAGCTTATAAGGACCCTTTTGAAGATGTTTTGTGGAACGATTACTATGAAGAAAAAGAGATATTAGAGCTAAAAAAACATAAGCTGATTGAACCAATTGAAAGTGAAAACGCGCATATTACATTTAAGTTAGAAACAAATAAGGTCGTGATGTATTTTGTGGATGATGGAAAATGCAAACCATTGCCAATCGATTTCATTACTTATATTCATTTGATTATTGAATCCCTGGGAGTAAGTGAAATCAGAAATCAGATCAGGAAAGCAAAATTCATGAAAAACCCATTGGCTTATAGGGATTTAAAAATTGTTGATTCATTGATTAAAATGGATATGTCTTTTTTATAATATAATCCTGCCAAATATGAGTGATTATAGCAGCTATCCCGAGTGCCAGCAACAGCGCATCCGGGATGCCATCAACAACTTACTTGCCCCGCATGAACAGGGGCATGTGGCGGCTTTTGAAACCTATAACGGCTCGGTAGATACTCCCATCGCCATCACGGGCTGCCGCAACAGGCTATCCGCTATGGCTACCGAACGTGCTGGTGTAGCTCACCGTGCTGTCGAAGAAATCAGGCGCAGAAGTGCTCAGGATAAAAGTGACGCGCTCGATCCTTTTGTGGTAAACGTCGATTTGGACTGCGCCTGATGAGAGAGGGACAGACAACAACAGCAGCGCTTTCTTCCAATGCGGCCAACCTTCAATTTGCGCTCGACTACCTGCAGAAAGTGCTTATGGCACGCCTGCATAGTCATTTCAGTGAAAATAACAATGAGGAGGAAGTGATTGAACTGCCCGCCCTTGGCTTCTATAATGACTCTTCAGCCTTTGCCCATTTTATCGAAACCTGCCAGCCAGGTTTTGAGGAATATATCGTTCTATTACTTGCACTCGTCCCCCATATTGAACCCGGCCTTTTCAAGCTTGCCGCTGTCAGCTACCTCCCCGACGGCGGCGATTTCCCCGAATTCGGCGGCGTCAAGGGCAAAAACCACCGCGACATCCTGCCCACCGGTGAAACCGCCCAATTCATACTGGCTGGCGATGACCTGGAAAAACGCCTTGAAGTGCAGCGCCTCTTCAGCACCGACCATTGGTTTTACCAAAAAAGCATCCTTCAGCTTGAAGCCATGCCCGCTGGAGAACCCGCTATGAGCGGGCGCATCATCCTCGACCCTGAGATCGTCGAACTGCTAACCCTAGGCGAGGTGAGCAAGCCGCGCTTCAGCGCTGAATTCCCCGCCGAGTATATCCATACCGAGATGGAGTGGGGCGATTTGGTGCTCCACCCCAACACGCTTCGTCAAATCCATGAAATAGAACATTGGATTAACCATAATGATACGGTGATGCATGACTGGGGCATGCATCGAAAACTTAAACCAGGTTATCGGGCCCTGTTTTACGGCCCACCGGGTACCGGCAAAACCCTTACGGCTTCTCTCTTGGGGAAATATACCAGTAAAGATGTGTTCCGCATTGACCTGTCGAGGGTCATCTCCAAGTACATCGGAGAGACGGAGAAAAACCTTGCCAGGCTTTTCGACAAAGCCGAAAACAAAGACTGGATACTCTTCTTTGACGAGGCCGATGCCCTTTTCGGCAAGCGTACCGACATCCGTGATGCTCATGACAAATACGCCAATCAGGAAGTCGCCTATTTATTGCAGCGGGTGGAAGGATACAACGGCTTGGTCATTTTGGCCACCAACCAACGCGCCAACGTGGACGACGCATTCAGCCGCCGGTTCCAGTCCATCATCCATTTCCCCATGCCCCGCGTGCAGGAGCGTCTGGCACTTTGGCAGAAAGCCTTTCCCCCGCAGGTGGCTGTTGCCGAGAGTGTGGATTGGAATGCAGTCGCCGCCCGTTTCGAGCTTACCGGCGCCGGCATCATGAATGTTGTCCAATACTGTCTTGTCGGCGCCCTGGCCGACGGTACGCGACAAGTTAGCGAACAATCTATCGAGCAAGCTGTTTTGAGGGAATATAATAAGGAAGGGAAAATTGTGTAATGCCGTAGATGTCGTCTTTTATTAATCCGCGGTTTGAAAAAATAAAAGCCACCGCCGTGTTCGAGGCGTTGGAGAAGGCTGACTTTTCTTACGGCTTCACCCTGGAGATACCAGAGGGCATACCGCTGCGGGCGTGCTACCGGACGGCAAAATAGTACCGCAAAACTTGGCCATAAACATCAAGTGCCGGGCGCTATCAAGCACCCGGCACTTTCATTAGCGCTACACGGATGTAGCCGCCTAGAACATCTCGGTAGCAGCGAAGTGGAAGCTGCCTTCGCGCAGGGCGTTCTCATCGGAGTCAGCGCCGTGGACGGCATTTTCGCCGATGCTCTTGGCAAAGAGGGCGCGGATAGTGCCGGGGGCAGCCTTAGCCGGGTCGGTAGCGCCGATGAGGGTGCGGAAGTCTTCCACCGCATTATCTTTTTCCAGGATAGCGGCTACGATGGGGCCGGAGGACATGAAGTCCACCAACTCTCCGTAGAAGGGGCGCTCCTTATGCACTTCGTAAAACTCGCCGGCTTTTTCCGGGGAGAGCTTGGTCAGTTTCATCGCTACGATGCGGAAGCCCGCCTCGTTGATCTTGGCGAGGATGCCGCCGATGTGGCCCGCTTTAACGGCATCGGGCTTGATCATGGTAAAAGTCTTGTTTCCAGCCATTGTGAAATTATTTTAGCTATGTGTTTTCAAAAAGAGCCGCAAAAGTAAGCAAAGCGCATTAACTGAATAAGAGTGTGGGGTATTATTTTGGTAAAGTCTGGTTTTTTTCCCATTTTCGCCCCCTGATTCTGAATGACATGATGGAAAACCTGATCAAACTCAAAGCCCTGCTCGATTTTCCCCGGGATGTGGCAATCGCGACCCACCGCAATCCCGACGGAGACGCCATCGGCTCTTCCTTGGGGCTTTATCACTTCCTGCGGCAAATGGGCCATACGGTGCATGTGCTCTGCCCTTCGGAGTATCCCGAGGATTTTTCCTGGATGCAGGATGTGGAGAAAATGGTGATCTATGATGTCGACCCCGAAGAGTCAAAAAGGGTCGTCGAACAAGCAGAGCTCATCTTCTGCCTGGACTTCAATGGCTTGGACCGCATTGATAAGCTCGGGGAGCTCATCGCCCCCCTGCGCACCCCCACGGTCATGATCGACCACCACCTCTATCCCGACTCTTTTGCTGAATTCGTGCTCTCCGATACGACTGCCAGCTCTACTTGTGAGCTGGTGGTGGACTTCATCAAGGCGATGGGCGGCACGCGCTACCTCACCCCCCTGGTGGGCGAATGCCTGCTCACTGGCATCATCACCGATACCGGCTCCTTTAAATTTAGCACCTCGCCCAAGCTTTACCGCATCGTGGCCGAATTGGTGGAATTGGGCGTGGATGACCACAAAGTGCAGGACGCCATCTTCAATAGCCTGAATGAGAAGAACTTGCGGCTTTTAGGGCACTGCCTGCACAACCGCATGGAAATCCTCGAAGAATATAATACGGGCATTATCACCCTCTCTAAAGAAGATTATGCGAACTTTGACATCAAAAGAGGCGATACAGAAGGTATCGTCAATTACCTATTGCGGATAAAAGGCGTCAAGATGGCTGTTTTCATTGCCGAGCAGCCTACCATCGTCAAGTTGTCCCTGCGCTCCAAAGGGGATTTTTCGGTGCAGGAGATCGCTAAAAAGCACTTTAAAGGGGGCGGCCATAAAAACGCCTCTGGAGGGTTTTCCTTCCAGTCGCTTCAAGCTACGGTCGAGCGTTTTAAAAAATTGCTGCCGGAGTATCAAGAACTTTTGAACGCCTGAAAAGGCCAGTCATTTTTAAACCATAACAATTAAATAATCAATAAATTATGAGGATCGCTTTTTTTGTTGCCCTGATTATGGGTATCGTATTCTCTGCTTGCCAGGAAGGCTCGAAGACACTGAGGACTCCTGAGGGCTATGAGTACATCAAGCACACCAATGTAGAAGGGCAAACGCCTCAGCCAGGGGATTATGCCTTCTTTCATGCCTACCTGCGCAATGGAGATGAAGTGATGTTTACCAGCCGGGTCCAGAAAGACCCGCCTTTCATGCAAATGCCTTATGGCGAAGAGCCGGGCCGTCAGATTTCTCCGGTAGAGGAGGTGCTGCGGGTCATGGCAGTGGGAGATAGCGTCACGATTATGATCCGGATCGATACCGTGCCTCAGAAGCCCCAGGGCTTTGAAGATGCTGATGTGATGTTGTACGATGTGGTGCTGATGGAAATCCGTACCGAAGAGCAACAACGCCAGATTTTAGGGGAGCAACAGGCTAAAGACGAAGAGTTGGCCGCTGCCACGCGGGCCCGCTTCGGCGAAGTATCTGATTTTGCTCAGGCTACGCTGAAGCAGTACACTTCAGGCGCTTTGAAGGACAAATTGCAAGAGACCCAAAACCGCCTGAAATACATTATCCACGAAGAAGGCACTGGCAGCCAGGCTGATATCGGCAGCATGGTAAAGGTACAATACTATGGTATGCTTACTGATGGGACGGTGTTCGACAATTCCTTTGAGCGTGGCGACCCCATTGCGTTCCCCTTGGGGCAGGGCCGGGTCATCCCGGGTTGGGATGAAGGCATCGGGCTGCTGAAAGAGGGCTCGCGGGCTACCTTTTTTATCCCGTATCAGCTGGCTTATGGTGAACAAGGTTCTCCGCCGCGTATCCCCGGCAAAGCTGAACTGGTGTTTTACGTTGAACTGGTAGGGGTAGAGTAAGCTGCGATGAATGTATTTATGTCAAGCCCCGGGCCCCGAACAGGCCCGGGGCTTGACGTAAACACCGCCATCTTTTTGGCTACCGGTTTGTTGTATGTATTGATATTGAAAGGATTTTTTAACGCATTGAGGCAATGCCAAGCGCTAAAATACACCGCTGGGTTAAGCTCCGCGGCGCACAAAGCCATTGGCTTCTGCTTCATTAAAAAAAGAAAGGAAGGCTTATGACTGTAGAACAGTTAAAGAACCTGAACGGCCGCCTCCTCGTTTTAGGGAGGTATCTTTGACGTCGATCAACGCTTATTGCAGATCGAAGAAAAAGAACAACTCTCACTCGACCCAGATTTCTGGTCAGACCCTGCCCGGGCTGAGGCGATCCTTAAAGAGATAAAAAGCCATAAAAAATGGGTGGCGGATTACCAGCGTGTCAAATCGATCCTGGAGGATACGGAGGTGCTTTTCGAATTCCAGCGCGAAGGAGAAGCTTCGGAAGAAGAGGTCGATGAGAAGTATGCTGCGGCGTTGGAAGCCGTGGAAGGGCTCGAATTCCGCTCCACGCTCAACAAGCCCGAAGACGAGCTGAGCGTCATCCTGGAGATCAACTCCGGCGCTGGCGGCACTGAGGCCTGCGACTGGTCGGAGATGCTCATGCGCATGTACATGATGTGGGCCGAGCGCCGTGGCTTCAAAGTCTCTGAGCTCAATCGGCAGGATGGAGATATGGCAGGCATCAAATCGGTAGCCTTGGAAATCCAGGGCGACTTCGCCTATGGCTGGCTCAAGGGTGAAAATGGGGTCCACCGCCTGGTGCGCATCAGCCCCTTCAATGCCCAGGGTAAACGCATGACTTCTTTTTCCTCGGTATTCGTGCACCCTTTGGTCGATGAGCGCATCGAGGTGGAAGTCAATCCCGCTGATTTGGATTGGGATACTTTCCGCTCCAGCGGCGCCGGCGGGCAGCACGTCAATAAAACAGAATCGGCAGTACGCGTGAGGCACCTGCCCAGCGGCATCGTGGTAGAATGCCAGCAGGAGCGCTCCCAGCACCTCAACCGTGAAAAAGCCATCCAAATGCTGAAATCCCGGCTCTATGAACAAGAGCTGGAAAAGCAACGGCAGGAGCGGGAGAAAGTCGAAGCCACGAAGATGAAGAACGAGTGGGGCTCTCAAATCCGCAGCTACGTCCTGGACGACCGCCGGGTGAAAGACCACCGCACCAACCATCAAACCAGCCAAACCGATGCCGTGCTGAACGGCGATTTGGATGAGTTCCTCAAGGCTTATCTCATGAGCGCTACGGTAGAGAAGTAAAGGCCGGAAAGGTCGGGTGATGCCAATACCGCTTGATGGGGCAGCCCTCGATGTGTCCTCCTCCGCTTTTCGACCGCGCGGGCAAAACTTTAACCCATGGCCAACTATACCTATGTTTATCGCCTGATCCAATGGTCTGCCGTCGCGGTCTTTGTGGGCAGGGGCTGGCAACACATCTACTGGGACGCGCCATATCGCGAGTTGTTGTGGGATGAAGCCAGCTTGAAGTGGCTGGTAGAAGGGCTATGGGGCATGGAGTGGCGGGCTTATGTGGCTAGCCCGGCAGTCGATCGGGCTATTCAGGGTATCATCATCGGCACGGGCTATTTTTATTGGCTTTGTGCTGTGGCGGCGCTAGTGGTGCATAAGTGGCCCCGGCCGGCCCGGCTGCTGTTATGGCTGGGCAGCGCCAACCTGGTTTTGCTGGCGGCGCTCTACTACAAAGAGCAGTTCCTGTTCGCCGGGCAGTTTTTTGAGTATGCCCTGCAGTGCGGGGCGCCAGTATTTTTGATTCTGCTGAGCCGAAATCAAGCAGCTCTCCTCAGCCCACGCCTGGTTTTGGCAATGAAAATAGCCATTGCCCTCACTTTTTCTTGTCATGGTTTATACGCTCTTGGTTATTACCCCCGCCCCGGCAGCTTTATGGAGATGACCATCAATATATTGCCGCTAGGCGAGGCTGGCGCGCGTAGTTTCCTGATTGCCGCCGGCATACTCGATATCGTGCTGAGCGTCCTGCTTTTCCTGCCTGGCTGGCCCAGCCGCTTGGCTTTGGCCTACGCTGCTTTATGGGGCCTGGCTACGGCGCTGGCGCGCTTTTTCGCTTACTTCCACTGGCACTACGCCGATAGCTGGGTGCTGCAATGGCTACACGAATTGCTGATACGCCTGCCTCATTTCTTGATACCTTTGGCGCTATTGCTTTATCTGTGGCCTAGGCTTAGATCAACCCCCGTGGAATAGTGAAGCTTTTATTCCCGGGCTCGCAGCTCAAAAGGCCGTCGGGCAGGTAGATGGCTTCCAGCTTGCCGTCGCGGTACTCTATGCCGACAGGGATGGCATCTAGGCTGTTGCATAGCGCCGTTTTTAAGAGGAATCCGTTCCCACCGTTTTGGTCTTGACCAACTTGGTCGATGTGATTGGGTTGCGTTTTTTTCGGGAAACTCCACCTGATTTTGAATGTGCAACCCCTCCGGGGCAATGCCGTAGAATTAGGCGCAAAGGCAGATACCTTGCTAGGGTCGTCAGATTTCATGCTTGGCTTCAGGAGCATGAAGTTTAGGCATCTCTTTTGAAGCACGGCTTTAAGGCGCTGCT
>CAYSPJ010000029.1:0-2529 GCA_964432875.1 uncultured Phaeodactylibacter sp.
GCCCGCATGGAGCGCCTGCGTGCCGCTGCCGACCTCTTCCCCCGCTACCAGCAAGCCATGGCCCGCCTGCGCCGCTATGACTACGACGACATGATCCTCTGGGTGCTGGAGGCTTTCCTCAAGCACGAAGCCCTGCTGCGCAATTATCAGGAGCAATACCTTTACTTCCTCATCGATGAATATCAAGATACCAACGGTGCCCAAAACGAGATTATCCGCCAACTGGTAGGCTACTGGGATGCGCCCAATATTTTTATCGTAGGCGACGACGACCAGTCTATCTATGAATTCCAGGGTGCCCGCTTGAAAAACCTCACCGATTTCTACGCGCACTACCAGGACAACCTGAAGCTGGTGATGCTGAAAGACAACTATCGCTCCGCTCAGCACATCCTCGATGCAGCGCGGGCGCTCATCCGCCACAACAGCCTGCGCATCGTCAACCAGCTCGCTGCTTTGGGGTTAGACAAACTGTTGGTCGCCCGCAGCGCTGACTTTGCCCATTCTCCCCTGCATCCGGAGGTGCGAGCCTACCCGAACCCCTTGCACGAAGAGGCCGATATCGCCCGGCAGTTGCGGGCCTTGCAGCAAACGGGCTTCCCCCTGCGGGAAGTGGCGGTGCTATACGCCAAGCACCGCCAGGCCGAGGGGCTGATCGCCCTACTGGAAAAGTACGGCATCCCCTACTCTACCAAGCGCCGCATCAATATCCTGGATCTGCCGCTAATCCTCAACTTGCGAGAGATGCTGGAATACTTTGCCGCCGAACTGGACCAGCCGCATAGCGGAGCGCCGCTCTTGTTCCGCATCCTGCACTTCAGCTTTTTCGGCCTGTCACCCCAAGATTTGGCGCGGTTGAGCCACCATCTGGCGCAGCAAGAACAAGCGGGGCGACTGCCCTGGCGCGAGGCTCTGGCCGATGCCAGCTTGTGGCAACAGCTTGGACTGGCAGATACGGGCCGCTTGCGCCGCTTCGCCGATTTTCACGACCACATCCTGCGCCATTACGCCAGCTTGAGCGCCCCGGCTCTGGTCGAGCTGCTCATCAACCGCAGCGGCCTGTTGCAGTTCGTGCTAGAGCACGAAGAGAAAAATTGGCTGCTGCAGGTGCTGAATACCTTCCTCGATTTCACCAGGCAGGAAGCCGCCCGCAACCCCCGCCTCAGCATCCGCCGCCTGTTGGACATCCTGCGCAGCATGGATGCCAACCGCATCCCGCTGGCAGTAAACAAAGTGCTGGAAATGGGTGACGGGGTGCAGCTGCTCACGGCCCATAGCGCCAAGGGCTTGGAGTTTCAGTATGTCTTCCTGCTAGATTGCAACAGCAACCATTGGGAGCCGGGCAACAACAACAGCTCCTACCGCTTCACCCTGCCCGATACCCTCACCTTCTCCGGCGAAGCGGATGCGCTGGAGGCCCGCCGCCGCTTGTTTTACGTTGCAGTGACCCGCGCCAAAGAGCACCTGCATCTTTCCTACAGCGAGGAAAATGGCCAGGGCAAGCCACAGCGCCGCGCTGTTTTTGTTGACGAGCTGCTGGAGGATGCCGGGCTGCTGGCCCAACCCAAAGCAGTGCCTGACGAAGCCTTGCTGGAAGCGGAAGCCCTGCGCCTGACCGAACTGGAAGCCCCGTCCATCCCCTCCCAGGAAAAAGCGCTAGTGGACCTCTTGCTCGAGGGTTTCCAACTCAGCGTCTCTGCCCTCAACCGCTACTTGCGCTGCCCGCTCAGCTTCTACTACGATATGGTGCTGCGCGCTCCGGAGCTGATGAGCGAAGCCGCCCATTATGGCACGGCTATGCACTACGCCTTGCAGCGGCTGTTTGAGCGCATGAAAGCTTCTAAAACCAAGTCTTTTGCTTCAGAGCAGGCGTTTATCCGCTTGTTTGAGCAGGAAATGGAGCGCCGTCAGGCTCATTTTTCCCGCAAGGAATACTTGCGCCGCCTGGAGATGGGCCGCCACAATTTGACGGATTACTACCGCCAGCATCTCAGCCAATGGCATCAGGATGTCTTGCTGGAATTCCGGCCCCGCCAGGTGGAGATGGAGGGCGTACCACTCACGGGCAGCATCGACAAGCTGGAAATCCTCAATGCTGCCAGCGCCCGCATCGTGGACTACAAGACGGGTAGCCATAGCGATAACAAGATGCGCCGCCCTACCCCCGCCAACCCGCTGGGCGGCACCTACTGGCGGCAGCTCGTCTTCTACAAAATCCTCTACGAGAGCTACCCTCCCAATATGCGCATCGCCCACAGCGGCCTGATTTCCTACCTCGACCCCGATAAGCTAGGGAAACTGGAGGAAAAGGAACTAGTCTATACCTCCGAAGATGTGCTGCTCGTCAAGCAGATGATCCGCGAGACCTACGCTAAAATCATGGCGCACGATTTCTATACAGGCTGCGGCCAGCCCAATTGTGCCTGGTGCAACTTCGTGCGCCACAATAAACTGGCCGATAGCTTCTCGGAGCTGGAAGTGGAGGAGCTCGATGATTGAGTGAGGGCATCCCACCTGAAGGCAATGAAG
>CAYSPJ010000029.1:2629-12088 GCA_964432875.1 uncultured Phaeodactylibacter sp.
CTGCTGATTGATTCTAAATGTATATCCGGTTTTGACTCAACAGCAAAGGTTGAGCTGCTGAGCAGAAGCCTGAAGAGAATCCAAGCGCCCCTCTACCGCTGAATCACCTTCGCATCCTTGGTAAGCTTCTTTTGCACATCTTGCAAGGTCTTCTGGATATCCGCTTCGGAGGAATATGCCCTCTGGATGCCCAGGCGGGTGAGCTTGCCCATTTCCTCCACGTAAGGCTCATAGCCGGCATCATAGATGCGCTTGATCATGCGCTCTACGTTCTCCTGATTGCCAAAAACGCCGACGCTGATGACGAAAAAACGCTGGCCAGGGGACGGCGTGGGCGATTCGCTGTCGAACTCCTTACCTTCGCCTGCCCCAGGGGATGGGGCGGCGCCATTGCTGTAACCTTCATCTTTATCCAGGTCGTCATCTTCATTATCCAAGGCATCTGCTGCAGCGGGAGGGAGTTCGGAGCCCGGGCTGACATTGATCCGGGAATCCGGAGGCAACTGGCTACTCAGCCCATTGCGTGGATTGAAGAAGAGGAAATAGATGGATATGCCTACCACTACAACCGTCAGGCCAATAATCAACCCCAGGCTATTGTTCAGCAAGTTGCCAATAGCCTGCTTAAACAAAGGTGCCTTGGCAACCGCCTGTGGCTTCGCTGCGGCCACCGGGGTTTTCCCAAGGGAAGGGGCAGTGCGCAAAACAGGATAGAAATGGACCATCGGCAGGCCGTAAGAATCCGTATTGAAATTGACGCCATCAGCCAGGAATTGGATCTTTTTTTCAAAATCCTTGTACAAGCGCCCCAGTTTAGGTAGCACGACGATTTCCCGGCGGTCAATCGCTTCCCGGATCTGCTGGGCATAGCCCTGCACCGCTTGCTGCGCTTGCTGGAGCGGGATGCCATGATGGCGGCAAACATAATCGGCCAGCAGCCCATCGTCCATCACCAGGTTGGCGTTGAATTGGATATCCTTGGCGGGCGGGTGCAATTCCCCTTGTACCTGATCGGTATAGGCAGGCTTGTAATGAGCCACAAAACAGCCCAGCCCAGGTATGGCTACCGAATCGTGCTCGTATAATAAATGGCTGATGTAAGCCCCAACATCAGTTTCCATATCTGCTGTTTTTTGGTTGCGCTTGACAAAGTTGCGCTTTTTGTTTAATCAAACCATGAAAAGGAGCAGATTATTTTCCCGAAAACCCTTAATTTCGCCTGCTCTCAAACCTTAAAACGCAATTTCCATGCATCATTACGGCTATTTCTTCCTGTTGCTCTGCCTCTTCGGCTGCCAGCCCAAAACCAAACCCCAGGCGCAGGCTTGGGCTCAGGACCCTATCATCACCCAAGCCAAGCGCTATGCCGATTCCACCCAATTATTGCTGCCTTTGCTCTTGGCCAAACGCGACAGCATCGGCACAACTAATGAGTTTGAGGCGCTCAAAATCATGAATAGCCACAACATGATCGAAGAGAACCTGAGTAGGTTGACGGCTTTATTAGATTCGCTGGAAAGCCCGGCGGCAATCCAAGATTTTGATGTTTACAAACAACAAGTACAAATCCAATCTGACTATCTCAAGGCGCTATACTTATCTAGCAACGCCATGCTCAAGGAAAATTCGCTATCATTGGGCACCTGGAATCAAGCCCCGGTTGAGGTAGCCGATTCGGTCCTCACCCCAGTGGGCAAACAGCAGCAATAAAAAAGCGGAGGTGGGCTACACCTCCGCTTTTTTTCTGCAAGTAAGCCGATGCTTACTTCTTCCACTGCATATCAATGACGCGAGAAGCGGCCAGGTAGCCCAGGCGCAGGCCCTCGTCGCAGTCCATGCGGAAGTGCACGCCCAGAGGCAAGCGGCTATAGGCATTTTCTACTCCTGACTCGAAGATGTTGGTATAATAGCGCGGCGTACCGATAAACTCATTGCGGTCTTCATGGCTACGGTCGGTAAATGGCCGGTTGTTGAAAATGTAAGCCAGGATCGCCGAGCCAGCCCCGCCGAAACCAGAATGCCCGGAAGGATAAGCCGGGAAAGGCGGCGTCACGCCCCGAAGATTATTGATGGGGTCATTCAAAATCGTCACCCAATTGGGGTCCATCACCCGGCGGATGTACTGCACAGGGCGTTCTACATTGTAGAGGTATTTGGAGTGCCATACGGCGATGCCCGCATCGCAGAGCGCCATACCCAGCATGACGTATAATTCCACCGCGCGCTCCAGGGATATTTGGTCTTCGGCTGCCAATTGGTTGGCGATGGAGATCAGGCGGGCGGCAGGCTCGAAGGTAAGTTCGAAGATGTCGTCGCTCCAGAACTCGGCGATCCAGCGGTCGTCATAAGTAGCGTTATTCACCCAAAGACGGACTTCATTGGCCTGGTTGTAAAACTGCGAGTTGGGGTTTTCGCTGAACGGGATAGGCGGCCGGGCGATTTTATCGTTTTGGTGGATGGCAAAAGGCCGCACGTTGCCCCAGTAGGGGAATAGCCCCCGAGTGTAATCAGGCAAAGTGGGCTGCCAGAGCACCTCTCCATTGGGGCCAGTAGCAGGCGGCGTATAGTCGGTCGGGTTAGGGTTGCGGAAGGCCTCATGGCCATGCGTGTCCGTCTCGCTCCAGCGGGCTACTGCATCCGCTACTTCGCGGCCAAAGTTTGCCGAGCGGGAGAGCACGTCAGAAGCTACGCCGCTATTGGCAAATTCGCTCTCGACGCGTTGTTCCAACTGGTTGATCCGTACGAGATAAGCCGGATCGACGTGGGGGAAAAAATATTTGAACATCGCGGCATAAGCGGCATTGACCGCCGAGGGCCAGTGGTACTGTCGGTCCAGTTCAATCTCCGGCAGGCGCAGGCCGGGGAATTTGTCTTCCATGCTTTGGTAATTGGGCATGCCAGGCACTGCCGCCTCATAAGCGGCCAGGCCCGTGTAGGCCAACATCCGGGCGGCAGCCGGAGGCCGGTAACCCGGTGCGTAGCGGTCGATATCCAGGAATAGGCGGTTCCAACGCACGGGTACGTCGGCATCATAGGCAGCAGCAATTTTAGAGCTGACTACTTCTTCGGCTTCGTCTTTCCGGCAACCAGTGACAAAAGCCATAGCTACGGCGATGAGCAGCCACAGCAAGCGGTTCGTGGTAAGTTTTTGGATCATTGCATAGATGTTTTGAAATTGAAAATTAGGATTTTTAGAAATAGATTTGTTAAAGCTAGCGCTGTAGCCTTGTCATTGGATATTTGTAGAAGCCCCTTGCTCCTATTGATTTTCTTCCCCATCTTTTTATGGACGGGGAAGGGGCAAGAGGTTTCCTTATCTCCTCCAAGGCAAGGCATTGACCTTTTGGCCGATGCCATAGCCCAGGCTTAGGCCCGACTCCGCATCCATGCGGAAGTGAACCCCCAGAGGGATACGGGAATAAGCATTCTCCTCGGCCATTGCGTAGAAGCTATTGAAAGTACGGGGAGTACCTCTAAATTCCGTGCGCCCTTCGTGGCAGCGGTCGGTCATACCGTAGTTTTGGCCGTATAGCCCTGCCAATACCACAGCAGCAGAAGCGCCGAAAGTGGCGTGGCCGGAGGGATATGCTGGGAAAGGTGGAGTGAAGAAATTGCCGGAGCCATCGGGGCACATCACTGTGTTCCAGTTGTTGTCGCCCATCACCCGGCGGATGTAGTCGATAGGCCGCTCCCAGTTGAAGCGGTATTTTTCGTGCCAGCAGCGGATGCCGGCATCGCACAAAGCCATACCCAAGCGGGCATAAGTTTCCACCGCCAGGTCCAGGCGCACGTTTTGGCTCTCTACCACTTGGTTGGCTACGGCAATCCAACGGCCGGCTGGGGTGAAGGTGAGGATGGGGCAGTCATCGCTCCAAAATTCGGCGATCCAGTAATCTTCCTCCAGTTCGCCTTGCTTGATTTGGGAAACCATCTCATGTACCTCCACTGCTTCCTGGTATAGCGCAGAGGAAGGCTGTTCGCTGTAGGGCAAGGGCGTAGGCACTACATCGGCGCTAGTAGCGACAAAGGTGCGCACCCCACCCCAGCCTGGCAGCAAGGCTGGCGAGTAATCAGGATAGGTAGGCTGCCAACGCCCAGCACCCTGTGGCGGCTGGTAATTGGGGTTGTTGTTGCGCCGATAGGCCTCGTGGCCAGCAGCATCGGTAGCTGACCAGGCGTAAACCGCCTCCGCTACGGCACGCCCAAAACTGGTAGAGCGCGTAAAGACATCGTGCGATAATTGCTGCTTGTAGTCTTGTAGCAATTCATTTTGCAGTTGATACACCTTGAACAGCTGCTCTGCGGGGGCCGTAGGGAAGTATAATTCCATCGATTTGGCGTAAGCCGCCGTCAAGCAGGAAGGCCAGTGATAGGTCTGATCCTCATCAATTTCGGGGAGGTCCAAGCCCGCAAAATAATTGCCCAGGGAATTATTGCGCTCCATGCCCGGCACCACCGATTCGTAGGCCGCCAGGCCGATATAGCCAGCCGTACGGGCCGATACCGGCGGGCGGTAGCCGGGCGTAAAGCGCTCCAAGTCCAGCAGGATTTCATTCCAGCGCAGCGCTACCTCGTAGGAATAGTCGCTCACCTTTCCAGAATCTTCGATTTTCAAGCCTTCCTCGCGCGAACAGGCGGCAAATAGCAAAACCAGAGCTACCCAGATTGGCCAGCTTGTGTTGAGTAGATTTTTGGAGAATTTCATAGGATTCATATTGTGTTAGCAAAAAATGTTCATGATTATTCCTGTTGGCTTTATTCGCAAGTTACTGCATCATAGCGCTTTTTCCACTCAGGGTAGGCTTGCGGCTCTTGCGCTTGTATCTGGCTCAGGAAATGCCTGAGCTGCTCTTCGTTCTGATCGATGCTATCTTTCACCGCCCGCATTTGCGCTGCCAGGATTTCATCCTGCTGGCCAGCCCCCTCCACCACCCGATGGATAGCGGTATCCAGCAAGGGATAGACCTCAAACATCTGGATCAAGCCGGTATTCCGTACGGCGAGCATGTTGCGGCGCTCATCGGCAGGCATATCCAGCGGCAGGCTTTCCTCCAGCTCTGCGGTTGCCTTATCCCAAAGCGCTACTGACTGCTGATGCAGCTCCAACATGCGGCACTGCAAACGCCGGGCTTCTGCCAATAAAGCCCCCATCTTCACTTCTACGTCGCTAGAAGGATTGGGCTTACATCCTGGCACTAAAATAGCTAAAACCAGGGTTATGCAATACAGAAATACGCTTCGCATCTCGTCGAATCTCGTTTTCAAAATAGTTTGGAAGTGGAAAAGGTATGCAGAAAAAGCGCAAAAAACAAAATAAATAAAGCTAAAAGGCGCGGTTAACACCTCAGGGCAGAAAAATTTTACGTTTTTTAGCCGAAGGAATGATTGACTTACTCCTGAAAAGCCTCTCGTTTTTTGTTTACGCGGGCAAATATAAGTCGCGGCTCGGATATTTCCAAGTTATGATAATAAAAATATTTATCTAGCCTGCTGAATACGTTTAGCAAGCCCCAGATACCGTAAAGAGGAGCACACCCCAAGCGTGTTAGCGTTATTTCGCATCTCCAAGATTTGCCAAATTAGTCGATGGCAGTGGCAGTGGAATTACCTACCTTTGCCCGGCATTTCAGGCCAATAGCCTGAGTGCCGACAGAATGCACCCAGCAGAGCAAAGAACGGCTGGCCTGAGGCTACGGCATCTGACAACCATCGGTTCAAATTAGCGTTTAAACAACATCATGGCAATCTACGAAATACTCGAAAAGCGCATCATGGTCATTGACGGGGCCATGGGCACGATGATCCAGCAATATCGCCTCAGCGAAGCAGACTACCGCGGCCAGCGCTTTGCCGATTGGCAACAGGATGTAAAGGGCAACAACGATTTGTTGTCCCTCACCCAGCCGCACATCATCGAGGCTATCCACCGGGCCTACCTCGAGGCCGGGGCTGACATCATCGAGACCAACACGTTTAATTCGACCGCTATCTCCCTGGCCGATTATGGCATGCAGGGATTGGCCTACGAATTCAACCTGGAAGCAGCCCGCATCGCTAAAAAAGCGGCAGCAGACTTTACTGCTCAAAACCCTGCCAGGCCCCGCTTCGTGGCTGGCGCGATGGGCCCTACGAATAAGACCGCTTCTATCTCGCCCGACGTCAACAACCCCGGCTTCCGCGGCGTGAGCTTTGCCCAGCTGCGCCAGGCTTATTACGAACAAGCTAAAGGGCTGATCGATGGCGGGGCCGATTTGCTCTTGGTAGAGACCATCTTCGACACGCTCAATGCCAAAGCCGCCCTTTTTGCGATCGAGCAGCTCTTCGAAGATTCTGGCACCCGCCTACCGATCATGATCTCTGGCACCATCACTGATGCCAGCGGCCGCACTTTATCTGGCCAGACGGCTGAAGCTTTCTGGATTTCCATCAGCCATATCCCTTTGCTCAGCGTCGGGTTGAACTGTGCACTTGGCGCCAAAGAGATGCGGCCGCACCTCGAAGACCTCGCGGCTATCGCGGATTGCTTTGTGAGTGCCTACCCCAATGCCGGCCTGCCCAATGAATTTGGCGAATACGACCAGGCTGCTGAAGAAATGCGCGAGTATATCCGCGACTTTGCCAGCAGCGGGTTTGTCAATATCATCGGAGGTTGCTGCGGCACTACCCCTCAGCACATCCGCCTGATGGCCGAAGCCGTAGAGGGGCTGACCCCCCGCCGCATCCCTACGCCAGCACCCTATACCATGCTCAGCGGGCTGGAGCCGCTAGTCATCCGCCCCGAGTCCAATTTCGTCAATATCGGCGAACGCACCAACGTCACTGGCTCGCGCAAGTTTGCCCGCCTCATCAAATCCGGCGACTTTGCCGGGGCCCTCAGCGTGGCCCAACACCAAGTGGAAGGCGGTGCCCAAATCATTGACGTCAATATGGATGAAGGCCTGCTGGATTCCAAGCAAGCAATGGTGGATTTCCTGCATCTGTTGATGTCAGAGCCCGATATCGCGCGCTTACCCATCATGATCGATTCCTCCAAGTTCGAAGTCATCGAAGCAGGCTTGCAGTGTGTGCAGGGCAAATGTATCGTCAATTCCATCTCCTTGAAAGAAGGCGAAGCCGAATTCATCCGCCAAGCAAAACTGGTAAGGCGCTACGGCGCTGCCGCCGTAGTGATGGCCTTTGACGAACAAGGCCAGGCCGATACGACCGAGCGCAAAGTGAGCATCTGCTTGCGCGCCTTTAATATTCTGACCCAGCAAGTGGGCTTCAAACCCCAGGACATCATCTTCGACCCCAATATCTTCGCCGTGGCCACCGGCATTGAAGAGCACAATGAATACGCGCTCAACTTTATGGACGCGACCCGTCAGATCAAAGCCCTTTGCCCTGGCGCGAAGGTCAGCGGGGGGGTGAGCAACATCAGCTTTTCGTTCCGGGGCAACGACAAGGTGCGCGAGGCCATGCACTCCGCTTTCCTCTACCACGCCATCCAAGCCGGCATGGACATGGGCATCGTCAATGCTGGCCTGGTTGAAGTCTATGAGGAAATCCCTAAAGACCTGCTCGAAAGAGTAGAAGACGTACTCTTCAACCGCCGCCCCGATGCAACCGAGCGCCTAACCGAATTCGCCGAGCACCTCAAAGGCGATGCCGGCCGGGTGCTCAAACAGGACTTGGAATGGCGCAACTGGCCTCTGGCTAAACGCCTCGAGCACGCGCTGGTCCGCGGCATTACCGAGTATGTAGAAGCCGATACGGAAGAAGCCCGCCAACACTTGCCCAACCCCCTGGCGGTCATTGAAGGCCCCTTGATGGATGGCATGAACGTAGTTGGCGACTTGTTCGGCAGCGGCAAGATGTTCCTCCCGCAGGTAGTCAAAAGCGCCCGCGTGATGAAAAAAGCCGTGGCATACCTCACCCCTTACATCGAAGCGGAGAAGGCCAAAGGCGGCGGCAGCAGCGGCGGCAAGGGCAAAATCCTGCTCGCCACGGTCAAAGGCGACGTACACGACATCGGCAAAAACATCGTAGGCGTCGTGCTGGGCTGTAATAATTTTGACATCATCGATATGGGCGTCATGGTGCCCGCCGATAAGATACTGAGCCGGGCCCGCGAAACCGGGGCCGACATCATCGGCCTGAGCGGGTTGATCACCCCCTCCCTGGACGAGATGGTGCACCTGGCTAAGGAAATGGAGCGCCAGGGCTTCTCCATCCCGCTGCTCATCGGCGGGGCAACTACCTCCAAGACCCATACCGCCGTCAAGGTCGAGCCGCACTATTCTGGCCCGGTCATACATGTACTGGATGCCTCCCGCGCCGTGGGGGTGGCCAGCAACTTGCTCAGCGAAGATGGCCCGGCCCGCGGCAAATTCATCCAGGATGTCAAGCTGGATTATGAGCGGGTACGCGAGCTGCGCGGCAGCCGGCAATCAACAAAAAAATACCTCAGCCTGAAACAAGCCCGAGCCAACAAATTAGTACTGGACTGGGCTAGCTACACCCCGCCTAAGCCGGCCTTCCTGGGGGTTAAGGTCTTTGACGACTACCCCTTGCCAGAATTGCTCGATTACATCGATTGGACGCCCTTTTTCACCAGTTGGCAGCTGGCGGGTAAATTCCCTGCTATCCTGCAGGATGAAGTCGTGGGCCACGAAGCACAGAAACTCTACGATGATGCCCACAGCCTGCTGCGCCGCATCATTGATGAGGGCTGGCTGCAGGCTCGCGCCGCCATCGGCATCTTTCCCGCCAATAGCGTGGGCGATGACGATATCGAGCTTTATGCCGATGAAAGCCGCACGACCGTGCAAGCGTCCTTGCACCATTTGCGGCAGCAAAACCAGAAAGCGCCGGGCCTGCCGAATTTTTGCCTGGCTGACTTCGTGGCCCCCGCTCAGCCAGCGCCAGCACCAGCCGACTACCTGGGCGCTTTTGCCCTCACCGCCGGCATCGGCATCGAAGAGCACGTCCGACGTTTTGAAGCGGAGCACGACGACTATCATGCCATCCTGCTCAAAGCGCTCGCCGATCGCCTGGCCGAAGCCCTGGCCGAGCGCCTGCACGAGCGCTTGCGCAAGGAGTTTTGGGGTTACGCTGCTGATGAAACCTTGGGGAACGATGCCTTGATCGCCGAACAGTACCAGGGCATACGCCCTGCCCCCGGCTACCCGGCCTGCCCCGACCATACCGAAAAACAAACCCTCTGGCAGCTACTAGACGTAGAAGGGCATATCGGCATGAAACTGACCGAGAGTTTTGCCATGTACCCCGCCGCATCGGTCAGCGGCTGGTACTTCAGCCACCCGCAGGCCAAGTACTTTGGCTTGGGCCAAATCAGTAAAGATCAAGTAGAAGACTATGCCGAACGCAAAGGCATGGGCAGCGAACAGGTCGAAAAATGGCTGGCGCCAGTGCTGAATTACGATGTTTGAGTATTTCAGGCCTATTGCGATGGAATAG
>CAYSPJ010000029.1:12188-25027 GCA_964432875.1 uncultured Phaeodactylibacter sp.
AATATGAACCTAGAAACGACCAAAATAATGAAAAAACACAATTTTAGCGCCGGCCCGGCCATCCTGCCAGCCAGCGTGATGGAAGAAGCGGCACAAGCCGCCCGGGATTTCAACGGCATGGGGCTTTCCATCCTCGAGATTTCGCACCGCAGCCCCGCATTTATCGCAGTGCTAGACGAGGCTGAAGCCCTGGTGCGGGAACTGCTCGGCCTGAGCGACGAGTTTGCCGTAATCTGGCTTTCGGGCGGTGCCAGCACTCAATTCTTCATGGCCCCGATGAACCTGCTGGACGAGGGCGAAACCGCCGCTTATGCCGATACCGGCACCTGGTCGGCAAAAGCGATTAAAGAAGCTAAGAACTTCGGCACGATAGAGGTTGTAGCCAGCTCCAAAGCGGAAAACTACCATCACATCCCCAAAGGCTTTAGCGTGCCGGCCCACGCCAAATACCTGCACATCACCAGCAACAATACTATTTTTGGCACCCAATACCACCACTGGCCAGAAGTAAGCATGCCCTTGGTAGCCGATATGTCCTCAGATCTTTTTAGCCGCCCGCTTGATGTAGAGCGCTTTGGCCTCATCTATGCAGGCGCGCAGAAAAACCTGGGGCCTGCTGGCACCACCCTGCTCATCGTGCGCAAAGATATGCTGGGCAAGGTGAGCCGCAAGCTGCCTGCGATGCTGGATTACCGCCTCCACATCGAAAATGGCTCCACCTACAATACCCCTCCGGTTTTCCCCATCTTCGTCAGCATGCTCACCCTGCGCTGGATCAAAGCGAACGGCGGGCTGGCTGGCATGGCACGGCACAACGAAGCCAAAGCTAAGCTGCTGTACGCCGAGATTGATGCCAACCCAATGTTCCAGGGCGTCGTTGCCCGGGAAGACCGCTCGCTGATGAATGCCGTTTTCGTAATGGCACCGGGGAAAGAAACGCTTGAAAAGGACTTCTTGGCCGCTGCTAAAGAAGTCAGTTGCGTGGATATCAAAGGCCACCGCTCGGTTGGTGGTTTCCGCGCTTCTATTTATAACGCAATGCCAATGGAGAGCGTAGAAGTGTTGGTGGAGGCGATGCAGGCATTTGCCCAAAAGCATGCCTGATGTGGAAAAGAAGGAAGCTAAACGCGGACTTTAAAACCGCCCAATATACTATTGAAGGGCAGGCGATACCTGTAGAGATACACCGGGAACGGCGCAATGGCGTCCGCTTCAGTATCGGCAAGCAGGCTGCCATCTTGCGCCTCCCGGAAGGACTCTCCCCTCAACAGGAGGAAGACTACATCGGCAAGTTTAAAGGCTGGCTTGCCAAGCGCATCCGCCACAACGAAGGCACCGTGGCCCACTTCGACACCCGGGAATATCGCGACGGGGATGTCCTGGAAGTGGGCCGCCGCGCCTACAAACTAAAAATAAGCTATGAAAACCGTAAAACCCATAGCGGCCGGCTGCAGGATGGCAATACCATCCACCTGCGCCTCAGCACACTAGACCAGGGGGGGAACCTGCAAAAAAATATCCGGCAACTCCTGGGCCGCATCGTAGCCCAGGATTTCCTGCCGGAAGTAACCCAGAGGGTCCATGAGCTCAACGCCCGCTACTTTCAAAAGCACATCAACAAGGTGTTTCTCAAAAACACCCACAGCCGCTTGGGCAGTTGCTCTACCAACGGCAATATCAACCTCTCTACCCGCCTGCTCTTCGCCCCGCCAGCGGTGCTCGATTACATCATCGTCCACGAATTGGCGCATCTGGTGGAAATGAACCATTCGGCCCGCTTTTGGGCCGTAGTGGAAAAAGCGATGCCCAATTATTTGGAACAGGAAAAGTGGATTAAGACGCACTTTGGGAAGTTGGGCTTCTGACCCCAGTACGGCCCCTGCAATATCAGGTTTGTGATAGATGTCATGCCGCTCAATGACAAGCGTCATCTGTGCTCGCCCTGGTCGGCCCATATATTTGCCGGTAAATGGGCTGGTTATCCGTTGTTCGCCGCCCGATAGCGGGCTTTAACGTGGCCGGCAGCCCACCTAAAATCAGGGCTGATGCGCTTAGGTTCCTTGGTAATTTTCATACTAACCATATCAACTTTAGGCTGGCTGCGCCTGGATGCCCAGGCCAGCCGCCAAGTTTTTATCAACACGGGCCTGAGCCGGGGCGCAGAACGGGATTATGGCTATTCGCCCCTGCCTTACCAAGGCCTTGGCTTCCTCGCCGCACTGGCGTATTCCAATGAGAAAGCAAATAAGTCTGATCTCCTGGTGCTCAGCTTTGGGCAAAGCGCCTTGTCCAACCAGTTTGGCAACGCCATGCAGGTAACTACGGGTAGCATTCAAACCTATACCTTCTACCACCGCGATAAAGGCGGCACCCGGGGGCTGCATTGGGGCTGGTCCAACCACAATGAGTTCAGCGCCAGGTTTCATGGAGCATTTGACAACTTCAATGGCCGCTCGGATTACTTCACTTCTTTTGGCCCTGCCCTGCGCCAGCGCTGGCCGTTCCAGCTCGGGAAAGCCAGGCTCTGCCTGGAATCCCTGGCGCATGTCCAGTTAATTGGTTTTACGGTGCTATCCTCCTATGTATCCTCGGTGCCAGCCGGGTTTGAAAGCGGCCAGCACCCCAATTTCAATGCTATTTTAAACGCGCTGGAATGGTTTCATCCAGGTAAAGCCTGGAGTGCCGGGCTTTGGCCTTCCTTGCACCTTGAGCTGAAATCTGGCAATCGGCTAGGCATCAGTTACCACTACGATTATGTGCGCCTGAACGGCGCGCATCTGGTCGAGAAAAGCCGCGGCCAATGGTTGGTCAGTTTAATCGCAGGCTTATGAAAACAACACCATTTGCCGCTATCTACCCCAGCATTTGCCAGGCTATGGCCGGGCTCATCCTGGCCTTCTCCCTGTCGTCTTGCGAACAAGTTGTTTTGGGCCCCGCCAAAGGCGCTCCGCCTGAGGTTTTTGATTATTTATGGGAAGATATCCACCAGCGCTATGCCTACTTTGAGCTGAAGGGCATCGATTGGCAGGCCGCCCGGACACAATACCGGCCCCGGGCACAAGCAGGCATGAGCGAGCAGGACCTCTTCGACCTGCTTGCCGAGCTGTTATTTGAGTTGCGGGATGGGCACGTGAACCTGACCAGCTCTTTCGACCGCAGCCGCAACTGGGAATGGTTTCAGGATTTCCCGGAAAACTACCACCATACTCTTGTCGAGCGGAATTACCTGGGGAAGGATTATCAGATTACCGGGCCGCTGCTCAACCAGATTATCGATTCAGTCCTGTACGTCAATTACCGCTCATTTGGGGCCCCCATCAGTGCGGCGCATCTCGACCACCTGATGGAAAGAGCGCAGGGGCTCAAGGGCGTCCTCATCGATGTGCGTAATAATGGGGGCGGCAGCCTGAGCAACGCCTACATGCTGGCAGCCTGCTTTGCCACTGAGCCTCGGATATTTGCGCAGGAGCGGATCAAAACGGGCCCGAGCCCGGAGGATTTCTCTGATTGGAGGCCTTTGTCGGTCACACCGCGTAGCGGGCCGCGCTTTACTGGCAAAGTAGTGGTACTCACCAACCGCCGCTCCTATAGCGCCACCACTTTCTTTGCCCAGATGATGAAATCGCTGCCACAGGCAGTGCTCATGGGCGATCAGACTGGCGGCGGCGGCGGCATCCCGGTCTTTGGAGAATTGCCCAACGGCTGGATTTACCGCTTCTCAGCCACCCAATCCATCAGCCCGGATGGGCAGCAGCTTGAGCTGGGCGTCCCGGTAGATATCCCCGTCAGCCTGGATGAAGAGGACGCACAAAAAGGAGTGGACTCGATGATTGAAGCGGGCCTGGAAAAGCTAAAAGGTTAGGAGAAAAAAAATCCCGGTTGCCAGCAGAGCTGGGCAACCGGGCGTGATGTAGATTGCTTGTTTGCGGTTGAGGGGGGTAATGATAATACTTGGCTGCTCGTGAAAGTAGCCTTATAGCAAAGCTACGATTTTGAGCTTAAATTATTCCCCAACCACTTCGAAATTAATTTTGATCTCCACTTCCGGGTGGAGGAGCAGCTCAGCGGTGTATTCGCCCAGCACCTTGATGTCTTCCGGCAATTTGACTTTGCGGCGGTCCACATCCAGATCGAACTGCTCTTTCAGAGCAGCGGCGATTTGTACGTTGGTCACGCTGCCGAAGATTTTGCCGCTAGCGCCGGCCTTGGCACCAATTTTCAGGCCCTGGCCTTTGAGCACTGCTGCAATCTGTTCAAATTCTGCTTTACGGGCAGCCAGTTCTTCGCGTTCCTTTTGCTTGAAATCATCCAGCTTGGCGCGGTTGGCTTTGTTGGCCACCAGGGCATAGCCCTGAGGGATGAGGTAGTTGCGGGCGTAGCCCGGCTTGACAGACACAATCTCGTGCTTGTCCCCTACCTTGTCGATATCGTGGAGCAAAATGATGTCCATGTCAGTTAATTTTGCAGGTTGTAAAAATTATTTCAGCAAGTCCGTCACATAAGGCAGGATAGCCAGGTGGCGAGCACGCTTGACGGCAGTGGCCACTTTGCGCTGATACTTCAGGGAGTTGCCCGTAATACGGCGCGGCAGTATCTTGCCCTGCTCGTTGACAAACTGGGTCAGGAAGTCCGCATCTTTATAGTCGATGTACTTGATGCCAAACTTGCGGAAGCGGCAATACTTCTTGCGCTTTTGCCCAATCTTAGGGTTGCTGAGAAACTTTATATCGTCTCTGGAAGCCATTTTTTTCAGATTTTGGATTTAAACAATCAAAGGGTTTACTCTTCTTCTTCAAGAATAGCGGCGGCGGGTGCAGCTACTGGTGCAGGTGCAGGTGCAGCACTTTTGTGCTGGGTGTTCCCATGGCTTTCAGCCGGCTTGGCGCCGCTTTCCGCTTCCGCGCTTTTCTTTTTCTTCTTCTTGCCAATGAGCCCGGCGCGTTTGTCGGCATTGTACTTAGCGCCGTACTTATCCAGCGCCACGGTCAGGAAGCGCATGATGCGCTCGTCCCGGCGCAAAGCCAGCTCCATCTGGTCGATGAACCCGGAGGCGTCTTCGGTTTCGAACTCAAGGCAGTAGTAAACTCCTGATGAGCGTTTGTTGATGGGGTAGGCCAGTTGGCGCAAACCCATCTCATCCACATGTACGATATTGCACCCCTGCGAGGTGAGATGATCGACATACGTCTGAGCTGTCGCTTTGATTTCTTCCCCCGACAGCACAGGGTCTACGATGAAGGTTACTTCGTAATTCTTCATTTTGGATCAGACATATTTTGGTTAAAAAATAATTGATGCTTCATTAAGCGGGCGCAAAGATAAAGCTTTGTTTGTAAATGAACAAGTTTTTTTGGCGTTGTAAATCAAATCGATCTAGCGGTTGAAGATGTGGGCCGTCATAATGGCCACGGGCCATTCCGTTCGTGTGCTGAGCGCCTGGATGGGGCGCAGGTCCTTCAGGCCGACCAGTAGGGCGAAATATCCGTAAACCCGACCTGGCTGTCTTCCACCGCTTTAAAAAAACCTTTTGATTCTTGGTTGAATTGCTGTATCTCCATGCTTGATCGTTACTTTTTGAATTGCGGATAAGGCACAAACTCCGTCTCGCCTGGTACCCTTGGAAAACGTTGATTGATCCAAACCTCTCGGGCTTGGCTGAGCCTTTCTTTACTGGAAGAAACGAAATTCCAGTCGATATAGCGCTCCTCGGGAAATGGCTCGCCGCCAAAGATATATATGGTCGTGCCGGCCTCTATTTCGAACGTGCACATTTTACTGTCTTTGGCGATTAAAATCTGCTTGGGTTCATAGGTGTTCCCCTCGCTTTTGATGCTGCCTTCCAGGATGTACAAGGCGCTCTCGCCAAACAAATCGTCGCCGATATTCAGTTGTTGAGCCGTGGCGCTTTTGATTTCGAGCTTGTCCAGGCTTCGTGCTTCGCGCTAAAACAGCCACTTCCCCGCTTGGGCTTCATCGTGCGGCCCCATCTTCCCTTCAAGCCCTGGACAAAAAAAAGCGGGCTTGCGCCCGCTCCCAATGATGTTATGTAGATTTTTCAGCCTCACCCCTGAAACTGCTCCTCCTCTGTGCTGCCGGCCATGGCCACGGTTGAGGAATGCCCTTGCTGCACCGTATTTTGGATATAATCGAAATACTGGGTGCCCACGAATGACTGGTGCTTCACCGCAGCGAAGCCCTCGGCTTGCAGGGCGAACTCGCGCTCCTGCAGCTCGCTGAAGCCCGCCATGCCGCGGGCCTGATAGGCTTTCGACAGTTCGAACATCGAAGTATTGAGGGCGTGGAAGCCAGCCAAGGTGATAAACTGGAACTTGTAGCCCAGCGCGGCCAGTTCTTCGCGGAAGCTCAGCATCTCTTTGTGGCTGAGGTTAGAAGCCCAGTTGAAAGAAGGCGAGCAGTTGTAGGCCAGCAGTTTGCCCGGGAATTGAGCGTGGATAGCACGGGCAAACTCACGCGCCTGTTCCAGATCAGGATGGGCCGTTTCCATCCAGAGCAGATCAGCATAGGGGGCGTAGCTCAGGCCGCGGCTGATGCACTGCTCCATGCCGTTGCGCACGTAGTAGAAGCCTTCAGACGAGCGCCCGCCCTCGATGACGAAAGGACGGTCGCGCCGGTCGATATCGGAAGTCAGCAGGTTGGCCGCTTCAGCGTCGGTTCGGGCGATGAGCACGGTGGGTACGCCGGCTACGTCGGCCGCCAAGCGGGCAGCCACTAGCTTGTTGATGGCTTCTTGAGTGGGCACCAATACCTTGCCCCCCAAATGGCCGCACTTCTTGGCCGAAGAGAGCTGGTCTTCGAAGTGCACGCCGGCCGCACCTGCCTCGATCATGCTGAGCATCAGCTCGTAGGCGTTGAGGTTGCCGCCAAAGCCCGCCTCGGCATCTGCAATGATGGGTGCCAGGAAGTCAATAGCGCCTTGCCCGCTGACCGATTGGATCTGGTCGCGCCGCCGCAGAGCGTTATTGATACGCCGCACCACATCGGGCACCGAATTGACCGGGTAGAGCGACTGGTCGGGGTACATCGCTCCGGCCAGGTTGTTGTCGGCGGCCACCTGCCAGCCGCTGAGATAGACGGCGTCCAGCCCGGCGGTCACTTCCTGCACCGCCTGGTTGCCCGTCAGCGCGCCCAGGGCGGAGACCACCGGCTGGGTGTGCAGCTTGTGCCAGAATTTCTTGGCGCCTTCCTTGGCCAAGGTGTATTCGATCGGCAGGCTGCCCCGCAGCTTGATGACGTCTTCGGCGGTGTAGGGGCGTTGGATGCCTTCCCACCGCGGATTGGTGAGCCAATCGGTCAAGAGTTGTTGTGTTTTGATGCCTTGCTGCTGCATTTTTGTTTGTTTTTATGTGTGATGAGATGTGTTGCGAGTTGCGATCCCGCCTCACTACGTTCGGACGGGATGTCACTTCGTTCCAGTTGCGAGGGCTATGCTGCGCCCTACAATTTCTCATAAGCCGGCAGAGTCAGGAACTCCACGTACTCCTCCTCCTTCACCAGCTGGTCGAAAAGGGCAACGGCTTCCTCGAAGCGGCCCTCGGCGAAGGCCCGTTTGCCTACGTAGCTTTGGATTTTCTCCAGCTCTTCCGGCAGCAAGCTGCGGTAAAGCTCGTAGGTGACGGGCCGGCCATCGTCGAGGCTCCCGCCGCTGTGGATCCATTGCCAGACCTGGGTACGGGATATCTCGGCGGTGGCGGCGTCTTCCATCAGGTTGTAGAGGGCGGCAGCGCCGGTGCCGCGCAGCCAGCTCTCGAGGTAGAGGATGCCGACGTTGATATTGAGCCGCAAGCCCGCTTCGGTGATGGTGCCCTCCGGCACGAGCAGCAAATCAGCGGCGGCGATGTGTACGTCTTCGCGCTTGTTGGCGATTTGGTTCTTGCCTGGCAAGTACTCGTCAAAGACCTCCAGCGCAATGGGCACCAGGCCGGGGTGCGCCACCCAGGTGCCGTCGTGGCCGTCGCTGGCCTCGCGCAGCTTATCTGCTTTCACTTTTGTGAAAGCCAGGCGGTTGGCCTCCTCGTCGCCTTTGACCGGTATATGGGCCGCCATGCCGCCGATGGCGTGCACGCCGCGGCGGTGGCAGGTTTGGATGGCCAGCAGCGAGTACGAGCGCATGAAGTGGGTGGCCATGGTAATCTGCGCGCGGTCGGGCAGCAGGAAGCCCGGCAGCTTGCGGAATTTTTTGATGAAGGAGAAGATGTAATCCCAGCGCCCACAGTTCAAGCCAGCGGAATGGTCGCGCAGCTCGTAGAGGATTTCATCCATCTCAAAGGCGGCCAAGATGGTCTCGATAAGCACCGTGGCTTTGATGGTTTTTTGGGGTATGCCCAAATAGTCCTGGGCAAAGACGAAGACATCGTTCCAGAGGCGGGCTTCCAGGTGGCTCTCCAGCTTGGGCAGGTAGAAGTATGGCCCCGAGCCGCTGGCTAGCAAATTGCGGGCGTTGTGGAAAAAGTACAGGCCGAAATCGACCAAACTACCGCTCAGGCGCTCGCCATCGGCTAGCAGGCCTTTTTCCTCCAGGTGCCAGCCGCGAGGGCGGACCAGGAGGGTAGCATTCTTGGGGTTGAGGCGATAGGCCTTGCCCGTCTCCGCGTGCTCAAAATCAATATCGCGGTTGATCGCATCCATCAGATTGATTTGCCCCTGCAAGTTGTTGTCCCAGGAGGGGCTGTTGCTGTCTTCAAAATCAGCCATGAAGCAGCGCGCGCCAGAGTTCAAGGCGTTGATGACCATCTTGCGGTCCACGGGCCCGGTAATCTCCACCCGCCGGTCCAGCAAATCTGGCGGCAGGGGCGCTACCGTCCAGGCGCTTTCGCGGATGTGCCGCGTCTGCGGCAGGAAATCCGGCAGTACGCCTCGATCAATCTCTTGCTGGCGACGCCCTCGTTCCGCCAGCAAAGCTATGCGGCGGCGGTTGAATTGGCGGTGCAATTCCAGCAAAAAACGCTGGGCGCCTTCGCTCAACACACGCTCATAAGCGTGGCGGTACGGCCCGGCTATAGATAAGCCCGCTACCTCTGGAAAAACTTCTAAAGCGATAGTATTCATAGCACTATTGCATTTGGTTGTTTGTGGAACTGGGCACAAGATGAGAAGTTATTTCCAAAAGCGGAAATTCCGCTAAATATTTTTTTTCCTCTTTTTGGATTTTTAACAAAAAAGGGCGATTTTGTGCGGCAGCAGGCCACACCAAAGCAGCAGCGCAGCATCACAAACCACCAAGAAGAGAGCGATGATGGAACCGCAAGACACCTTAAAGATGATATTTGGCTTTAAAGTCAAGTACCTGCGCCAGCAGCTGGACGCTTCGCTGGAAGAGCTAGCGGAACGGTCGGGCCTGTCCAAATCTTATCTGCATGATATCGAAAAGGGCAAGAAATACCCCAAGCTGGAAAAAATCAACGCCTTGGCCCAGGCTCTGGAGGTGGACTACGATTTCCTGGTCTCCACCCGCGCCTCCAAGAAGCTGCAACCGGCCATCGATCTGCTCTCCTCCGATTTCATTAAGGAATTCCCGCTGGAGCTGTTTGGCATCAGCCCAGATAAGCTATTCGAGCTGCTGACCAATACGCCCGACAAGGCTACCGCCTTCATCAGCACGCTCTTCAAGATTACGCGCAACTACCAACTGCAGCGGGGCCAACTCTATATGGCGGCCTTGCGCTCGTACCAGGATATGTACGACAACTACTTCGAAGAGCTGGAAGCGTCAGTGCGGTCCTTCCGGGCCGGCATCGGCCCGGCGGGGGCAGCCCTACCCTACTCTACCACCTTTTTGGAAAACCTGCTGCTCGAGCGCTACGGCATCCGCGTCGATCGCCAGGCAATGCTCCAGGAGAAAGCCCTAAAGGAGGTACGCTCCTTTTTCTCTTCCCCACAAAGGGTACTCTTCATCAATCAGGGGCTGAGCAGCGCTCAGGAGAATTTCCTGCTAGGCCGCGAGCTGGCTTTTCAATACCTCCAAATCCAGGATCGCCCTTTCTTCACCCGCATTGTGGAGACCGAATCCTTCGAGCGCCTGCTCCACAATTTCCAGGCTTCCTACTTCTCGGTAGCCCTACTCATGGAAGAAAACCGCATGGTGGAAGACATCCGCGCCTGGGCACAAAAACCCGACTGGGCACCGGAAGGCTTCCTGGCCCTGCTTTCCAGATACGACGTCAGCCCGGAGATGCTGCTGCAACGCCTCACCAACCTCCTGCCCCGCCACTTTGGCATCAAAGACCTCTTCTTTATCCGTATGGCTAGCGACGAGGGGCTGCGCCATTTTCAAATGACCAAGGAACTCCACCTCTCCCAACTACACAACCCCTACGCCAACGAGCTCAACGAGCACTATTGCCGCCGCTGGGTCTCCGTCAATATTATCAAGGAGTTAAAGGCTCAGCAATTGGCCAGCAACGGCAGCACCCTTCTGGCCCACGCGCAAATTTCCCATTACTGGCAAACGGAAAACCGCTATCTCTGCATCTCCATCGCCAAGCCTAGCCTGACAGCGCCGGCACAGGGCGTCAGCGTCACCCTCGGCCTATTGGTCAATGAGAAACTCGGGCAGTTGTTCCGCTTCCTCAATAGCCCGAGCTTGCCTACCCGCCTGGTACACACCACCTGCGAGCGCTGCGGCATCACGGATTGCGAGGCGCGGGCCTGCGCACCGGTAGTGCTGGAGCGCGAGCAGCAGCAGCGCCGCATCCGCGAAGCAGCCTCCAGGCTGGCCCCGTGTAGAGCCGATTCATGAATCGGCTCTGCCATCACCATTCCACCATCACCCCAATACTCGGGATCAAGGTGCCCGACGCTGCGTTGATCTCTTTTATACGGTAACGCTGCTCAGGGCCGGGCGAATCCGGGTTGAGCACGACGGGGCCGCCGATGGGCTGTCCATTTTCATCCAGTGGCCGATCAAGCAAGAGCTGGGGGTTGGAGATGGAATTGCCCGTGAGGTTCTCGATATCGAGGAAGAGATTGAGGCTCCATTTGTCGAAGAACCACTTTTTGTCAATGCGTAAATCAACGGCATTGCTGGCCTGGCTGCGCAAAGTATTGAGCAGGCGGTAATCGGGGATGCCCCGCCCGTTGACATCCCAGTTGAGCGCCAGGGAAGAGGCTTCGGAGAAGGGGGTGAAAGGCAGGGCCGACTGGAAGCGCCAGTTGATGCCGATTTCCCAATCTTTGCCAAATTTCTTGCCTGCGGTGAGGTTGACGATGTGCCGGGCATCCCAGGATGAAGGGATGAAACGGCCGTCTTTATCCTGAAATTCGCTCCAGCCCAAAGTGTAGGCCAAGATACCGTAGAAGCCCTTGTAAAGGCGCTGCTGCACCAGCACTTCCAAGCCGTAGGTGCGGCCGTCGGAACGGGGGATGACCGGCTCGTTGCCCAATACGCCGAAGTCGCCACCCAGATTGGCCAGGGTAAGGCTATCGCGCAGCAGGAAGGGATAGTCGTTGTAGTACTTGTAATACCCCTCGATGGTGATTTTGGAATTGGCTGCAGTATTGTACTCCAGGCCCGCCACGAGGTGCTGGTTGCGCACAAAGCGGATGCCATTATTTTTGTTGACCAAAACGCCATCTTCCTGGTAGCCCAGGATCGTGTAGGGCGGCAATTGATAATAGATACCGCTATTGAAGTTGAAAGCGAACTTCTCGTTAAAGGCATAGGACAAGGAAAAACGAGGAGAGAACTGCTCCAGGGGATTGCTCAGCTCGGTGCTGTAGTCTGCCCCATCCATGCGGAAGCCGAGGGAGAGCACCAGGCGCTCATCCAGAAATTCACGGCTAGCCTGGCCGAAGAGCCCGTAGCGGTTCATCTCGAAAGCCGAGGAGAAGTTGATGGTCTGCGGCCCGGCCGAGCTGAAGATGCGGCTGAAAGTGCGATTGTTGTACTTGACGTACTCGTAAGCCACACCATAATTAAGTTTGAAGCCGCCCTCCTTCAAGGTATGCTCGGCGCGGAACTTGTTTTCGATTTCCTGTGAGCGGTAGCGCAGGAGGAGGTTATCTTCCGAGCTGTCGTCGTTGCCGGCGTATTTTTCGGCCTCGTTGTTCAGCATATTGCGGCTCAAAACGAAGAGCCAGGAGCCTTTGTTGCCGTAGCGGCGGTAGGTCAACCCGTTGGTGTAGTTCCACTGGGGGCTGACGGGCAATTGGTCGAGTAGGAACTGCTGCTCCTCGGTCTGGTTGGCATCCAGGTTGAGGCGGAACTGGTCGATGGCACCCAGGCCGATGAAGGTCAGCTCGTTCTTGTTGTTGATCTTGTACTTGACCTTGGCCTGAAAGTCGTTGTAAGTCGGCAGGAAAGGCAGGCCCAGTGTCTGGAAGAGCAGTTGGAGATAGGAGCGCCGGGCCGAAGCGAGGAAAGTCACTTTTTCGCCGATAGGCCCCTCTAGCGCCAAGCCGATATCGGTAGCGCTAAGCATGAAATTGCCGCCGATGCGGTCGTCGCGGCCATCGCGCTGGCGGAAGTTGAAGACCGAGCTGAGGGAATTGCCTCGGTTGGCGGGGAAAGCGCCGCTGTAGAAATCCACCTCGCGGATGAAATTTACGTTGATCAAGCCCACTGGCCCGCCAGAAGAACCCTGGGTGGCGAAGTGGTTGATGGTGGGCACCTCCACGTCGTCCAGGAAGAAGCGGTTTTCATTGGGGGCACCCCCGCGGATGATGAGGTCGTTGCGGAAATTGGCGGTGGTCGTCACGCCCGGCAACGACTGCACCACGCGCGAGATGTCGCGGTTGGCACCCGGGTTGCGCTGGATCTCCGCCACGCCGATGGTGCGCAGAGAGACCGGGCTCTCTTCTGTCTTGCGAAAAGGTGAAGCCCG
>CAYSPJ010000029.1:25127-32988 GCA_964432875.1 uncultured Phaeodactylibacter sp.
CCTTTGATGATGCCGCTTTGGCCATGAAGCGCAAAGTGGAAGAGCGCGCATAATGCCAAGGTGGCAATAGATTTCGCAAGGTACATCGTGTTGGTTTTGCTGTTGATTTTTAATGCTCCAGACGAAACAGCCCTATGGCAAGATTGTTTTAGGCTGCCACACCTAACACCACAGCCCCAAGGCAAAGCAATACCCCTACCCTGGCCCCCTCTATGGCAAGTGCCACAGCCGCCCCTCCTGATTGATGTGCCAATGGCCAGAATCCGGATCGGCGGCGATAATTTCAAACATCGTCGGCGTCACAGCCAGAGCAGGGCGTAAAGAATAGCCCGGCAAGCCTGCTTCTGGCAGCGTGAGCCGGTCAAGCGCATCGGTGTAGCGGCCGTATTTCTTGAAATGCTTCTCCTGTTGCAAGTACAACTGCCAAAGGGCCCACTTCACCTTTTCTGCGGGCTTCTCGGCAAAAGCCTCGTTGCCTTGCCCTGCGGTTTTATCTGAAAACTGCACGAAGCCCCAGGTCTCTACCTGATGCATATCCACCCGGCCCGAAGGCGACCAGACCCAGTTTTCCTCTGGCCAGCGTCGCTCTTCCCCGGTAGCGGGGTCCGTTTTTTTGTGGTATGCGCCGTCGCGGATATCCAAATGCCAGTCCACCCGGGAAAAATTAACGCGCCATTGCACGCCGGGGCTGGGCTTGGCGCGGCCGGGGGCCATTTCAATGAGGGCATCCCAGGGCATGGCCACTTCCAGGCTCCAGTATTCGTCTTCATCTGAGGGATCGTTTAGGGTGCCCTGCAGGTGCACCGCGGTTTTGATGCCTTTGATGTCCCAGCCATTGATGTATTTGGGGCGGATGGTATCCACCCGGTAGGGCTGGGTGAGCAATAAGTCCCAAATGGCGTTGTTGGCATTCATCTCAAACTCATAGTACCACTGCCCATCGCCATCGGGGTCGATGAATATCTCAAAATCGTCGTTGAAGTACATGATGGCGTCTCGTTCGGTTAGGGTAGCCCACAGGTGAGGCTCTTCAATGATGGCGGCGAAGTAAAAGTATTCCTCGTCCCACAGCATCTTGGCGCGGGTGCGGTAGGCCGGCTCGGGCTTGAGCTCGCCCTCGATGTCTTCGAAGTACGCCGTCCAGGGAGCTGCCTCCCAATCGGCCTCGTCTGGCTTACCGTCAATAGCAATGGGCCCAGCTGCCCGGTAGCAGACATACTGCCGCGGCGCAAAGGGGATGGGGTGCTCGTAGTGCACCCGCTCAGGATCTGCTCCCGGCTCGGGCTGCCCACAAGCGGCAAGGAAGACGAAAGGCAATAGCGACAAAATTCTCATCATCGGTCCGTTTTGGCGCGAAGATAGAGAATTTTGCACATTAGGCTCGTTGCGCTTGGGGTGATGAATGATGAATGCGGCACGAATGGGCTTTCAGCCTGCCCCCCCTTCTACTGCCCCGCGGCGCTCCTCCTCACCGCCACGGGCATCTTGCGGTCGTAATCGCCCTGGATGAGCGGCGATTGCAGGTTGCCTGTATAGGCCCGCACATTGGTATAGACGAAATTGAAAAGTTCTTGAATAGAGACATACTGGTCGTTGTCCACATCTGCTTCGCCCTTCAGGCCGCGGATGAGGAAATGGCTGAAGACGCCCTGCCGCAAACCGCTGGATTCCAGCGAGGTCTCCTCCGACTTGGAGGACATGATGAGGGCAGTCCCGGGGCTGGCTTGGGCCAGCCGGCCGTAGTAGTTGGCCAGCATATCGGGCGTACTGCCCCGCATGGCCAGCAGGCCGCCAGAATGGCAGGCATCGGCAATACAAAATTTGTACTTGGCCGGGCTTTGTTTAAGCAGGGCGTTTACCTCCTCGTGGTAGAGCTTGTTGCCATAGCCATCAAAATCGAAGGGCAGGAAAGCGCCGGGCAAGCCGTGGCCGGAGAAGTACAGCAACACCAGGTCATCCCGGCCCGCTTTGCCGAAAACGGCCGCCATCGTCTTTTTGATATTGTCCAAAGTAGCATCCTCATCGATCAGGATGCGGATATGCTCATCGTCCAAAGCACCGCCTTCCGGGCTTTTCAGGAAAGCGTACATGCGGTAGGCGTCGTCGTCGGTATAGCGCAGCACGGGCATGTGATTGTAAGCCGCCACGCCAATCACCACCGCCCAAATCTGGAGGCGAGGCTGGGTGGGTTGTGAGCTGGTAGTAGGCACAGCAGGGGCCTGGTTCATGAAAAGCCCATCTTGCCAATACCCGGAAGCCATGGTGCCGTCTTTCATAAACAAGATGCCGTGGCCATTAAATTTGGCATTGGCCATTTCGCCCTCGTAGCGCTCGCCATTGGTATAATAAACCAGGCCGCGCCCGTGAGGCAGGCCATTGCGGAATGAGCCGACATACTTATCGCCCTCTTTGAAAACATAAGTGCCATAACCGCCCTGGCAATCGCCGCTGATGCAGCCTTTCTCTGGCCTGGCTTGCTGCCCGCTATACTCGCCTTCAATCCAGTAGCCCTCCAGCAATTGCCCATTGAGCTGCTGTAGCGCCCCTTTGCCGGAGGGCAGGCCATCTTTGAATTCGCCCTGATACCTTTCCCCATTGGGGTAATAAAAAGTGCCGCGGCCATTGGGCAGTCCGTTGCGGAAAAACCCCTCATAGCGGCTGCCATCGATATAAGCCAAGGTGCCGCGCCCGGCAAAGCAATCGCCCGAAATACAGCCTGCCTGGATATCAGCAGCGCTGCTTTGGCTGCCCTGCTGCCCCATGTTGGCGATGCGCCCGCTATCGTCAATCGGCTGGCCGCGCTGCCACCATCCATTGCGTTGGCTGCCATCGGGGTAGAGCATGGTACCCTGGCCATCGGGCTGCCGGTGTTTCCATTGCCCGCGATACTGCCGCCCATCAGAAAAGTGGCATACCCCCGTGCCGTGTATTTCCCCATCCCGGAATTCGCCGGTATAAACCGCGCCGCTGCGGAAGGCATACACGCCGCGCCCATTGTAGCAATCGCCGGAAATACAGCCTTCTACACTATCATTGGCCGCGGTGCTTCCGCCCCTGGCCTCCATCTGCGGCGGAGGCGCCGCACCCACAAAGCGCCCCTGCTCAAACCAACCGACCTGCTGCTTGCCGCTGGCCAAGGTCTTCGCCCCCTTGCCATGGGGTAGCCCCTGTGCCCACTCGCCATGATAAAAGCTGCCATCGGTCCAGTAGCAAATACCGATGCCGCTGCTTTGCCCGTCTTTGAATTGCCCGGTGTATTTCGCGCCGCTACTGAATTGGAAGATGCCTTCGCCTTGACGGCAATCGCCTTCCAGGCATTGGGCGCCAAGAACAGTACTGAGCAGAAGGGAAAAGGCCGCCAGATAGGGGGTGAATTTGTTCATGGTATTATGATTTTCATCTCGCCATCCCGAAGGCTTGGCAAAAAAACTATATAACCGGCACGCATATATGTACGAGCAGCAGGCCTTAGATGTTGCGCGGGGAACAGGAAATTTAAAAACAGGCTCATCACTTATGCCTATATTAAGCATTGTTGCTTGAGCTTCTGGTTTATCTTGCCCGCCTGTGCAGTCCGGCTATGCTAATTATGGCGAGGGCCCATTTGCAACTCCCCCCTAAAACCCAGGATTTTGTAATCTCTTCCCTATGGCCTAACCACCGAGACTGGCATAGTCGGGTCGAAGTTGCCGGTCAGGGTAGGCGTTTGGATATTGCCAGTATAGATCCGTACGTTTTGATGCACGTAGTTGAACAACTCATCGATGGTCACCAGGCCATCGCCGTCTTTATCCGCTTCGCCTTTGAGGCCGCGCACCAGGAAATGGCTAAAGATGCCAGAGCGCAGGCCGCGGTCTTCTAGCGAATACTCCTCTCCTTTGGAAGACATCAGCAGGGCCAGGCCGCCGCTGGTCTGGTCGAATGCCTCGTAGTATTTCTTCAGGGCGTTGTGCAGGGGCGTGCGCATCGAGAGCAGGCTGCCGGAATGGCAGGCATCGGCCAGCACCAGCTTGTGCTTGGCCTGGCTTTGCTGCAAGATCGCCTTGATGTCCTCGTGTCGGAGCTGGTTGTGGTAGCCGTCGAAATCAATGGGCAGGAAAGCCCCCTGCAAGCCGTGGCCCGAGAAGTAAAGCAGGACGACGTCGTTGTCGTCAGCGCGCAAGAAAATGGAACGCATGGCGTCGATGATATTGTTGCGGGTGGCCTGCTCATCAATCAACAGGCGGATTTGCCGGTCGGGCAAGGCACCGCCTTCCGGGCTTTTGAGGAAAGCAAAGAAATGATAGGCATCATCGTCGGTATAGCGCAGGGTCGGCATGTGGGTATAAGTAGCAGCGCCGACCACCACGGCCCAGATTTTCACCTGCGGGTCGCGGTCGATGGGGATGGGCACAGGCCCCTCCGATTCGCCTTGCGCAAAAAGTTTTTTGGTAGGTTTGCCAAAATCCCAGATAGCGCCGACGATACGCCCATCCTCGTAGTACATCACCCCCCGGCCGTGGGGCGTATGCTGCCGCCAGTGGCCCTCGTAGCGGTTGCCGTTGGCGTAGTAGGCCGTGCCATTGCCATCGGGGATGCCGTTGGCAAAATCACCGACAAACACCGAGCCATCGCTGTAAGTATATTTGCCCATACCCTGAGCGCAGAAGACGAGGTTGCAGTCTGGCAGGCTAGCCGTATCACCCTGGAAAGCCAGCTTGCTCCAATCGGCCAGGTATTGCCCTTGGTCCCATTCGCCGGTGATTTGTTCGCCGTCGGGGAAAACGAGGCGGCCGCGGCCGTGGCGCACATTATTGGCCCATTGGCCGCTATAGGACGAGCCATCGAAATAGGCCATGTAGCCTTCGCCGGAGCACTGCCCCTGGCGAAATTGGCCTTCGTAGCGGTCGCCATTGGCGAAGTAGAATGCCCCCCGGCCTTCCTGCTTGCCCTCCCGCCACTGGCCCTCGTAGCGGTTGCCGTTGGCGTAAGCCATGATGCCGCGCCCGGAGACCTCGTTGGCGTCGAATTCGCCCGTGTATTTATCGCCATTGGGGAAAGATAAGATGCCCAAGCCGTGGCGGTAGCCGTTTTTCCAGTCGCCTTCGTAAATGCGGCCATCAGAAAAAGTGAGCAGGCCTTTGCCATTGGGCTTGCTCTCGCTAAACTGGCCTTCGTAGCGGGCACCGCTGGGGTACAGGCAAACGCCTTGCCCATTGGTACAATTCCCTGCTACGCATTCAACCTGTGCTGCGCCCCAACTCGCCGCTAGGAATATGTTCAAAAATAACAATATGAATCTCATGGCCTGGTGGTGTTTTTGGCTTTAGAATAAGTTGTTTTCAGTCAAAAAGTAGAGCGTCAATCCATATTTTGCTATCTTTATGGCCGCAAAAGCGAAAGGTAGCTTATAAACGTATTGATTCCATATAAAAATTGTATCAAGATGAACAGAAGCATGTTGTTGCTCTTCCTGCTGGCTGCCCTGACCGTGGCTTGCAGCACCAAAAAAACTGGCATGGAGTCGCTAAGCGGCCAACCCTTTGGCGAGGCCTTCACTCCAGAGAAAGTAATCAAATACGACGAGCTGCGCGCTAAAATGGGCACGCAAGACTCGCTGGAAACTGTACTGGTCGGTACTGTGACCGAAGTCTGCCAGGCCAAAGGCTGCTGGATGAGCATCGCCTCAGCCGATGCCAATGGAGAATCCATGATGGTCCGCTTTAAAGACTACGGCTTCTTTATGCCCAAAGATATCTCGGGCCGCAAGGTCGTACTGAATGGCTATGCCTTCCGTGAAGTCACCTCCGTAGATGAACTGCGCCACTATGCCGAAGACGCCAACAAAACGCAAGCAGAAATCGACGCCATCACCGCGCCGAAAGAGGAACTGAAGTTCCTGGCCTCCGGCGTGCTGCTGCTCGATGAACAGAAGTAAGCTTCCTGGTAGCCCGGCTTACAATGGCTGGGCTGCCGCTAATCTCTCCCCTGTCAAATGTGGCCTCCAGCTCATGCTACGTCCAATAAGAGGCCATTGAAACGAACCTTTTCGTGGGCCAACCGTATAATAGTAAGGAAAGAGCACCAAATCATCAAACATGAACTTCCACGCAGCAAAAGCTTTCATCCTGGACAAATTGGAGCGGGAGTTGTCAAGCAAACTCTATTACCACGGCATGCACCACACCCTCGATGTGTTTTATACCGTCGAAGAGTTGTGTTACATAGAGCGGGTTTCGCCTTATGAAGAGATCCTGCTCAAAACCGCCGCCTTGTTCCACGATTCCGGCTTCGTCATCTGTAGCCAGGGGCATGAGCAGATGAGCTGCCAGATCGCCCGGGAAAACTTGCCTTTCTATGGCTACGCGCCCAGCGAAATCGAGCGCATCTGCGGCATGATCATGGCCACCAAGATACCCCAGACCCCCCACGACCCCCTCGAAGCCATTATTTGCGATGCCGACCTGGACTATCTGGGCCGCGACGATTTCTACGATATCGGCAGCACCTTATTCGAGGAGCTCAAAGCCCACAACATCCTCCAGTCAGAAGAAAAATGGAACCGCATCCAGGTCAGTTTCCTGGAAAACCACGCCTTTTTCACCCAGACCAACCAGCGGCGGCGCGCCCCTAAAAAACAGCGTTACCTGCAGGAACTGAAGCAATTAGTAGCTACTTACGAAAAAAATTGAGGGCTCAGGCAGCAGATGCCAAAAGCCATGCGTTCTTATCGCAGTTTGATGATATAGGCGTAATTTTTTTCTTTCGTAAGCAGCCCCTTGCTTTATACTCACTAGTTTTTTATTGATCGTTTTAAAAAGAGGGGCTGCCTATTTTTTTCACTCCGCTATGTCAGGCCAGGGCACAAGTTGAATGGCATCAACTGCACCGGGCCATCACAACTCCTTCTTCGCCAGCTTCTCCCGATACATCTCGATATTGGCCTTGATCTCAGGGTCTAGCTCCGGCTCTTGGATGTCGGTGTATTTCGATAGCTCGTCAAGGAGTATCTTGGCCACGATGTAGCGGGCCGACGGCTTGTCGTCAGCGGGGATGACGTACCAGGAGGCATGGGGCTTAGAGGTTCGGTTAATGGCTTCCTCGTAGCAAGCCTGGTATTGGTCCCACAGCGCCCGGTCTTCCAGGTCTCCGGGCGAGAACTTCCAGTTGTGCTTTTCTTCTTCCAGGCGGCGCAGTAGGCGTTGGCGCTGCTCTTCCTTGCTCAGATGCAGGTAAAACTTGAAGACGATAACGCCGTTTTGGGTAATGTGCTGCTCGAAGTTGTTGATCTGCTCGAAGCGCCGATCCCAAAATTCGGGGGTCACATCCTCGACCTTCTCGATACCAGGGATGTTTTCATACAGCAGATATTTTGGCTTGACCCGGGTAACCAGCACGTTTTCATAATGGGTGCGGTTGAACACCGCGAACTTACCCCTTTCGGGCAGCGCGATATAGTGGCGCCACAGGTAGTCGTGTTCCAGCTCGTTGCTGGTCGGCACCTTGAAGCTGTGCACCACCACGCCCCGCGGGTTGAAAGACTTAAACACTTCCCGGACCAAGCTGTCTTTCCCCGATGTGTCCATGCCTTGCAGGCAGATCAGGACGCCATAGCGGTTGTGGGCATACATGACATCCTGTAGCTTGCTGAGCTCTCTGCCGACTTCTTCCAGGGCTTGCTCCTTATCTTTTTTCGAGTCGTCGATATTGAGGTCGGTAGGGATTTGCGCCAGCTTGATGGGCTTGCTCACTTTGAACTCTTCGGGCTTGATTTTTTTCATGTACTGTTTTTTTGAAATATGGTTAGCCGACCGGTAAGATAAAGCACTCTGGCAAAACGAGCAACAATTTTGCGGATAAACTATGAATACAAGGATAAAGG
>CAYSPJ010000029.1:33088-37306 GCA_964432875.1 uncultured Phaeodactylibacter sp.
CGGCGCCCCCACCCCCGAGACAAGAGGGTATGGCTGCCTGTTTCATCACCTCACAGTGTAATGTGCATACGGTCAAAAAAAACTAGCTGTGAGGGCAGGGCTCGAACCTGCACGGGGCGGTTAGCCGCAGCAGATGCTGCGTTTATCCCGGCGCCCCCACCCCCGAGACAAGAGGGTATGGCTGCCTGTTTCATCACCTCACAATTTTGTTTATTTTAGCAGTCCGTTTAACTGCTTGCGATGATGCAAAGATAAGTCAAGCGCTATTTTTATGCAAATTTTTTAAAGAAAAAAATAAAAATTTACACCCTATTCAATAAATAGCCAAAATTTTTGCATATTCACTAAAAAACCCTTTACAAAAAGGGTCTGGATTGACAAAATGAAAACATTCACCCATTTAACCAGATCAAATCAAGTTAAAAAGCTTTTTTTTTGAATTTTTCACATAAAATCGAATTAAATCAAAGATGAATCACAATAGCTTATTGAGTGCCATCAAGGCTGCTGCGCCATTCCCGGCCTTAGGCAGCCGCTATACAGCAAAAGATTACTTCCCCCTAAACTTGGCGGTGGGCCATGCGGGGCTAAAGGGCTACGACACGGCCGACTTCGCCGGGCTGGAGGCTTATGTCGAGGCAGAGCGGCAGCGGCAGGGTGGCCAGGTGGGCTATGGAGGCTATGGCGAAAACCGGCTGCTGTACTGGAACAGCCCGCACTTCGGTGCCGAAGGCGAGCGGCGCACCATCCACTTAGGCATCGATCTATGGGCGCCGGCCGGCACGCCAGTTTTTGCATCCTTGGAAGGCCGAGTGCACAGCTTTGCTTACAACGACCAGGTGTTGGACTATGGTGCCACCATTATATTAGAGCATCAGCTGGGCAGCCAGCGCTTTTACACCCTCTATGGGCACTTGGCCTTATCCTCGCTCTCGGGCTTATCTGCCGGGCAGGCCATTGCCAAAGGGCAGGCTTTTGCCAGCCTGGGGCCGCCGGCCGAGAATGGCGGCTGGCCGCCCCACCTCCACTTGCAGCTCATCCTCGACATGCAGGGCTACACGGGAGACTTCCCCGGGGTTGCCCGCCGCAGCGAAGCAGCACACTGGCTGGAGGTTTGCCCTGACCCGATCGGCCTGACCGGTATAAACAAAGGCCTGCCAAACCTCCAGCTCATCATCTTCGACCTCGATGGCACGCTGATCGACTCCCGCTATGACCTGGCTGATGCCGTCAATTTCGCTTTAGACAAGCTGGGCCTGGCACCCATCAGCTATGAGCGCTTGCCGCAGATGCTGGGCAGCGGCTTGAACCACCTCATCCAAACCGCGATGGGCAAGGATGATCCAGCCCTGCTAAAACGAGCCCGCCAATACTTCGATGGCTTCTACCGCCTGCATAGCACCGACAAGACCCGTTGTTATGAAGGCGTCGAAGAAACACTGGCAGCGCTACCTGGCATCAAAAAAGCAGTGTATAGCAACAAAATGCAGCATTTTACCGCGGATATCATCCAAAAGCTAGGCCTGGCACCCTACTTCGAGCTGGTACTCGGCGCCCAGCCTGAGCGCTACGCGCTTAAGCCCGACCCGGCAGGCATCCGCTTCATCCTGGAGGAGCTAGCCGTGCCCCCTCAGCAAGCCCTCATCCTCGGCGATTCTACCCATGATATCGAAGCCGGGCAGGCCGCCGGGCTGCGCACTGGCGCCGTTACCTATGGCTACCGCCCGGCCGAAGCCCTGGCGGCTGCCGGGCCGGATTTTATGATTGGTAGGTTTGCGGATTTGCAGTTGCATTTGTAGCGGCGGCGGCTAGGGCTTCTGCTTGTCTGTGCTGCTTAGCAAGGGTTTACTACCAGGCGCTTGCCTGCTTTTGTTACCCTAGTAATTCCCCAGCTCCCGCTCTCGCTGCGCTCGTCCGGGATGTCGCTTCGCTCCACTTGTCACAAGCCATCCCCTGGCTTGATGGTCTGGCACAGCTCCACCAGCACCCCATTGGCCGTTTTAGGGTGGACAAAGCAGACCAGCTTGTTGTCGGCCCCGCGCTTGGGCTGCTCATTGAGCAGTTGGTAGCCTTGGGCTCTCATGCGCTCCATCTCGGCATGGATGTCTTCCACCTCGAAAGCGATGTGGTGGATGCCCTCGCCGCGCTTCTCGACGTACTTGGCGATGGCGCTCTCTGGCGCGGTGGCTTCCAGTAGCTCGATTTTGGATTCGCCGGCCTTGAAAAAGGAGGTCTTGACGTGTTCTGATTCGACTTCTTCGATTTTGTAATTGGGCGCGCCCAGCAGTTGTTCGAAGAGCTGATTGCTGGCGGCGAGGTCTTTCACCGCGATGCCGATGTGTTCCAGGCGGATTATCATATTTATGGTTTTTGTTTGTTGCATAGCGATTGGCACCCTCATTTTTTGTGGGCGCATCCTTGCTTCCGGCATCAAACCTGCCGGGCCTTGCAAGCGCTTCCAAGATAAGGCTTTTTGCACTTGCCTTTCAATAAACCGCCAAAAAAATTCCCTTCTTTGACAATTTATTAAGGCATAGGGCAGCTAGATGAACATGCGACGGCAAGGAGCATTTGCTAGCCGGCGCCCCTATGGAGCAGTTCGCTATGCTCCATGGTATTTAGTGTCTGTCCATTTAGTCTAGTGTCTGAGCTTTAGAGTTCGAGAGCAAGGCTTGCGAAGGCCCCAAAACTGGAGCTTACTCCACGAAGCGTGGGGTAAGGGGCCCTACGCTGAAGTCGAGGATTTTGGGGCCGAGCGTAACGCAACTATCGGACTTTAAATACAGACACTATTTAGCCTGTTTTCACCTTCGCCGCATGCAGCATCAGCCAGTGCAAGTCCGTGTTTTTGACGAATGCCGGCAGGAGTTCGCTGCCCGGCCCGTACATTGCCAGCTCCACAAAATCGGCGGAGTGATCGGTGCCGGCCCAACCGACGGAGGTGTGCGCAGATTGAATCTGAGCCAGTTCTCTGAAAGGAAGCTTGCGTGGATCATAAGGAGGCAGCCCGGAGCGTTGATCGTAAAATTTCAGCAAAGCATCTGCCTCATCCCTGCTGATGAGGATGCCTTGCGCCGCTCTGATGCGCTCGATGAGCCTCCAGGAATTGAAGCTGCGGTCCACGCCTTGTAGTATCCAGTGGTTGGTATGTTTGAAAGAGGATATCCTGGCAAAGTTCTCGTCCGCTTTATCACCTTTGAACAAACCGGGGTTGGCATTGCCGTGGTCGGTAGTGATGATGACCAGGGTATGTTTGTCTTTTTGGGCAAAATCCATCGCCACTTTGACCGCATCGTCAAAAGCGATCTGGTCGTAGAGCAGCGCGCCGATGTCGTTGGCATGAGCTGCCCAGTCCACCTTGCCGCCCTCCACCTGGAGTACAAACCCTTGCCGGTTTTCCTGCATGATCGCAATGGCCTTGGCGGTCATCTCTGCCAAGGAAGGGATGCGGTCGTTCAACAGGGGGTCGTTGGCACAGTCGAGCGTATAAGGCAAGCCGTCCTCATAAAAAGTGCCCAGGATGGGCTGGCCAGGCTGCAAGGCCAACATCTCCCGCCGAGTGCGGGCTAGCTGATAGCCCTGCTGGCGAAACTCCTTGAATACATCGCGCTTGTCTTTGCGTTGGCTGAAGCTGAATATCTCCGCCCCCCCGCCCATCATGACATCAAAGCGCAGGCCCAGATATTGCAGGGCGATTTCCTCCATATTGCTCCGGTGTTCATTGTTGACGCAGAAACCCGCCGGGGTAGCATGAGTAATTGGCACGGTAGTGACGCAGCCCACCGCTTTGCCTGCGTCCTTGAATTTTTGTAGGATGGGGCGGTTCCTCCTGCCATCGGGGCCGATGTTCAGCGCGTTGTTATTCACCCGCGCGCCGCCGCCCCAGGCCGAACTAGCCGCCGCCGAATCGGTGACCAGCGAATCGGCCGAAGCCGTGTCCATGAGCGCACGCACGACGCGCTGGCTGCGATAGAGCTGTAGCCAGTGGCTGGGCCGGCCTTCCTTGCGCTGCAACAGGAGGTCAGCCATCGTCAGCGTCCCGATGCTCATGCCATCACTGACCAGGAAAATGATGTTGCGGGCCTGCCTGCTGCGCCTAGCCACTTGCTCATGGCTGCGGCTATAAGTAGCCATTGGATAGGAAAGGGAAGCGCCCGCCGTCGCCAACGCGGCTTTCTGTAGGAATGCTCGTCTTTTCATCATTACTGGTTTTTAGTT
>CAYSPJ010000029.1:37406-46227 GCA_964432875.1 uncultured Phaeodactylibacter sp.
CCAACGCGGCTTTCTGTAGGAATGCTCGTCTTTTCATCATTACTGGTTTTTAGTTAATCATGCCGCTAATATCCGAAAAAAACCTTACAATGAACCCCTTGCGAAAGCCCCTATACTACTGAAAATCCCCATGCCCTCCCCCCCCCTTTAACCTTTATCCTTTACCCTTTACCCTTCAACCTTCACCCTTCAACCTCCCCATCTCCACCAGCTTGGCCTCGCGCAGGAAGACATAATGCGCCGCCGTGATGGCCACCGCGAAGCCGTAGAAGCCCCCCAGGAAACCACGGCGTACGAAGTACTCGATCAGGAAGCGGAAGAAGGGTTTAAAGATGATGCGCAACCAACTACCCTTCCGGCCTTGACGAAAATAATACCGCGCCGTGGCCGTGCTCAAGCGGTTGACCTGCTCAGTGCGCCCGTCAAGGTCGGCATTGACGTGATGAAACAGGTCGCCGCGCAAATGGGACTGGGTGGCGCCGTCAATCGGAACGACCGTGTCGTGGCCGCCGATACCAGTAAAGACCACCTTGCGGCGGTCGAAAAGCCGTAGCTTGCGGTCGGGGTAGTAGGACGTATAGCGCAACCAGGTATCGCCGATGCGGTTTAGGCGGTTGAAGGTGTAAGCATCTGCTGGCCAGCTTTGCTTGGCGGCGGCGATGGACTCGCGCAGTTCAGCCGAGAGGTGCTCATCGGCATCCAGCGCCAGGATGTAATCGAAGGAAGCAGCAAGGGCGGCGTGCTCGCGCTGCTGGTTATAAGACTCAAAGCGGTGCAACAGCACCCGGGCACCCCGGGCTTCTGCCAGGGCAACGGTATCGTCGGTCGAGTAGGAATCCACCACGACGATTTCATCGGCGATACCCTGCACGCTGTCCAGGCAGCGGCCAATATTGGCAGCTTCATTCAAGGTGATGACTACGACGGATAGCTTGATCATTGTTCTGGATTTTCAGTTGAGCCATCCTGGAAACGGATGCTGAGCAAAGCAAAAGTCAAGTAAAAAGCAAGGCCGATCTGAGTCTCGAGGGTGTGTTCCACCATAAAAGAAGAAAGGGCGATGAGATGGAAGGATACAATCAACCCATTGCGGTAGCCCGCTCGGTAGTATAGCGGGTACAGGCTTGCCCACAGGAAATACAGCAGCCCGAAGAATCCAGTGGCAGCCTGCATGAAGAGGTACTGGTTGTGCGGCATCAGCTTTTCGCCTGCCAGAGCAGGCAGGTGTTCTTGGTAATAAGCCTCGCATTCATCCAAAATATCCCCTATGCCGACGCCCGTCCAGGGATGCTGGCGGCTGATTTCCAGCCCAGCCAGCATCGAGCCAAGGCGATGAGAATCGGAGAGGTCCTCCAGGTTTTCCCCTTTCAGGAAAAGGTCGATACTGTAGCGGGTATAGCCGATTTTGTTCTTCAAGGTCGGGAGATACTGGACGGCAAGCCAGGCCCCCAACACCAACGCGGCCACAGCGGCCAGGGCGAGGATATATTGCCGGTTTCTAACAACGGTTCGGATGAGGGCAAACCCCAGCACCCCATATAGCGCCAGCAGTCCGCTACGCACCGCCAGCACGTGGAGAAAGATAAAGAGAAACCCGGAAAGCCCCAGTAGCAGCCAGCGCTCCCATGGGAAAAACCAGTAAAACCGCTCCGCCCAAAGATACCCGCCAATAGCTACGCAATAAGCCACCATGAGGCTGAAGCGGATGTGCATGACCGGCGTGTAAAGTACCTGGCCTTGCTTGTACAATTCCGTGACGCGCTCGTAATCTTTCAGGTATAAACCCATGGAGTATAGGCACATCAAAGCCACCAGCAGGAAGAAGCCATAGAGGAGGCTGTAATAGATGCGCCGGTCGAAGCGCGGTACCGACAGGATGACCAGAGGCAGCAGCAGCAGAGGCAGGGTCAGGCGCAAGCGCCGGAAGAGGAAATCCACGTTTTCCGAATACAGCCCGCTGAAGAGGTAAAACAAGAAGATACCCGATAGCGCCAGCAGGGCTTTGTGGCGCAGAAAGCGCCGGAAGATGCCGGCCCCACCCCAATTGAAAACCGTATTGACTGCCAACCCGATCATACCCATGCTGATCAGCACCTTAGAGCATAGCATACCTACAAGTATGGCTGCTATTGCCAGCAGCCCAAACCATTGATGGTGTTCAGGTTGAGGGAATGGATGCTTCATCGCCGGTCAATCTTTAGTCGTTCACCTTACCATAAGCTACGAAATAAGGGTTGAGCAAGTTTTCTTTATTGTAGCGGAGCGCCTGCCCGGTTTCCTGGCTGATCACCTTGCCGCCGGCCTCCTCCAGTACTGCTTGGGCGGCGGCCGTATCCCACTCCATGGTGGGCGCCAGGCGGGGATAGACGTGGGCTTCGCCCTTGGCCAGGAGGAGGAATTTCAGCGAGCTGCCCTGTGAAACGAGATTCGGGCTGGCAAAGCGATCCACAAAAGCCTGGGTGTCTTCATTGAGGTGGGAGCGCGAGCAGACCAGGTTTAAGCCCGCATCGGACAGGCGGAAATCGGCAGCGGCCAGCCGGCGGATCTCCCCGGCGGTTTCCACGAATGCCCCTTGCCCCCGGGCCGCCCAGTAAGCATCGCCGAAGCAGGGTACGTAAACGACGCCTAAGACCGGCTCGCCCCCCTCGATCAAGGCGATATTGACCGTGAACTCCCCATTGCGCTTGATGAATTCCTTGGTGCCATCCAGCGGATCTACCAGCCAATGGCGCTCAAAAACGCGGCGCTCCTCAAAGGGGATGGCCTTGTTCTCTTCAGAGATGATGGGATACTGTACCGGCAGCCCTCTCAAGCCGGCGCAGATGATTTCGTTGGCAGCCTGGTCTGCCAACGTCAGTGGTGATTCATCCGCTTTGAGCTCTAGCCCGAAGTCCTCCTTAGCATAAACCGCCATGATGGCGGCACCCGCCTGCCGGGCAATTTGTACGACGGCTTTTGCCAGTTCTATCCTATTCATTGTTTAAAATTCGCTTACCTTTGATAAAATTCTCAGACAAAGGTATCAATTTATGAATAAAGTACTCGTCACTGGCGGCTGTGGCTACATCGGCAGCCATACTATCGTCGATTTGATCGACAACGGCTTCGAGCTCGTATCCGTAGACAACCTCAGCAATTCCAGCGAAGACGTGCTCGACGGCATCGCCGCCATCACCGGCACGCGCGTCCAAAATTACGCGCTCGACTTGTGCGAGCCAGCAGCGGTACAGCAGATTTTCACTGAACACCCCGATATCACGGGCATCATCCACTTTGCGGCCCTCAAGCTGGTGGGCGAATCCGTGGAGCAGCCCCTGCGCTATTTCCACAACAACCTCAACAGCCTGATCAACATCCTGGGCGCAATGGAAAAATATGGTGCCAAGCACTTGATCTTTTCCTCTTCCTGCTCGGTCTATGGCAACGCTAAAGCATTGCCAGTGACTGAAGACACCCCCTTGCAGGAGGCCGAATCTCCTTATGCCCGCACTAAACAAATGGGCGAACAGATCATCCAGGATTTCTCCCGCATCCACCCCGAGTGCCACAGCGTATTGTTGCGCTATTTCAACCCCGCTGGCGCCCACGAGAGCGCTAAAATCGGCGAAGCCCCTACCAACCCGGCGAGCAACCTCGTGCCAGTCATCACCGAGACGGCCATCGGCAAAAGGCCTGCTATGACGGTTTTTGGCGATGACTACGACACCCGCGATGGTAGTTGCATCCGCGACTTCATCCACGTGATGGACCTCGCCAACGCCCATACCAAAGCCTTACAGTACCTCCAGGCCGGCAAAAACATTTCCAACCTGGAAACCTTCAACCTCGGCATTGGCCAGGGTGCTACAGTGCTGGAAGCGATCAATGCTTTCATGAAAGTGGCCGATCTACCTCTGAACTACACCATCGGCAAACGCCGCCCAGGCGATGTAGTAGCCATCTACGCCAACAACGATAAAGCAGCCCGCTTGCTTGGCTGGCAGCCCATGCGGGATATCAACGACATCATGCGCACCGCCTGGGCATGGGAGCTGGAGCGCAGCCGGTGATTGGCGCTATACCTTGCATACCTTACCAGCTGGCAGCCTAATCAGAACCGGCCCAACCATAAAAAAGCCTGGCAAAAATTGCCAGGCTTTTTTAGCTTCTGGATGGTTGATCCTCAATTGAGGTCTTTCAATTCATAAGCATCCTCTGCGGGCAGGCTCTCTGCTTCTTCGCCTGTCGCCATGCGGAAAGCGCCGTTGGGCTCTTGGAGCATCCATTGGCCCCGCTGAGACAAGACTTCGGCGCTGTCAGACACGCGCTGGGACTTGGTGAAGATGCCCAAGCCGGCACCACCCGGCAGGCTTTCGATCCAAGCATCTTGCTGAGCACAGATGCCTCTGGCACAGGTAGCAAGCGATAACATCAGCACTGGCTGCAAGCCCTGAGCATCGGCTCTGAAAAGGTGGAAAGCATTCATCAGCCCTTGTCCACTGCCCGCCGAGGCGCGTACGATAAAATAACTGATCTGCCCGCTTTGGAAGCGTTGGGTCGCATAAACCTGGGCACCGCTTTCCAGCATGTGGCGAAACTCGCCCTGGAATAAGCCGTGTAAATCCGTGGGGATCAATTGCCCGGCAAGCGGATGACCAGTAGGGATTTGCTCGCCCCGGTGTGCATAGACGTGCAGGCTGCTGATTGTGGTATTTTCAAAAAGGCTGGCCAGGGCGCTCATCTGCGGCGAGCCCGTCTGTGCGGCCAGCGTACCGACCAGGAAAAGAGCGGTTATGAACAAAGCGATAGTTGACTTCATGTAATCGATCATTTTTGTGGTTTATGAAAAAGGCACCGTAAAATTAAGTTTTTTTGTGGGACCCAGGCAAGCTGGGGCGAAAAAAACGATAGCCCGCCGAAAACCAAAGCTTAAACGGGTTTTCCGTCTCGAAGCGCGGCTTCTCCATCAAGTGCTCGCCGACCTGGTCGAAGAGGATGCGGTCGAACCTTTTGAACTGCCCGGCCCGGTAGCGCAGCGCGAAGGCCAGCCGCCCCGGCCGGAATTCGATGCCGGGATTGATTTCGACAGAGTAAAAACCGCCCCCCCAGCGGGGGAACTGGTTATAATCCGGAAAACTTTCTTGCACATCGTACTGAGTATTACCAGCGGTGGTGAGGAAATCGCCTTGAGGCAAAACCTGGAGGGAAAGGGCGAAATGCCGGAGCGGCTGGTATTCGACCTGCACGGGGAGTTGGAGCAGCCCTTTGCCGTAGCGGTCGGTGTATAACAGAATCCGGGGCGTCGGCCCGTCAAACCCATAGAAAAAGTTGAACGGCCGGTGGAAGGTAGCCAGCTCAAAGCCCAGCCCCAGCCCGGCGGAAAGGCCCCATCGGCCCGTATCGAGCAGGCGGCGGTGGGCGCTAATGCCCCATTGGTAGGTGCCGAGGCCTTTTTGCCGGTCGCCCCACTCGCGCACGGAAGCGTGGGGCGAGAGGTTATAAGGCCGCTTGTCGTGCTCCTGCTGGGCGTAATCCAGCTGGAGTGCCCATTTACTAGTTTCCTGGGCCAGAGCGGGGGCGCTCAGCGCGAACAAAAGAGTGAAGGCGAGAAGGTGTGAGTGATGCATAGCGCTGGCTTTTTAAGGTATAAGACGAAGGCTAAGCGGGCAGGCGTTGGGTAGTTAAGCGGATTTCTCCAAAAAGCAGACGAGCAATACCTGCAACACAGGGTGCCGGGACCGAAGCACAGTGGAGGTGCAGCCTGAAGCTACCCGGGGCAGAGGGCCGCGTGAGATGTACCTGCTGCGGCTTCAGGCAACATCTCCACACCCCCGAGCCTCCCCCTAGCGTATGGCGGTGTAGTTTGAAGCTACAGGGTGCAGCTGGGCTCAGTGGAGCGTGAGATGTCACCATGCCGCTGCCTGCCCTTTTAGCTTGGGGGCGGCAGATGCCCCCTCACGCTCACTCCCTCACATAAAAACAATACCCCCCAAACTTGTGAAACCGCCCCTCCGGATCCTGCAGCATCCAATCGTGATAATGCGGGTCGGGACTCTGGCGCAGGAATTCGATGTTGTTGTCGGCACCACCGTTGAGCGCCACCCGAGCACTAGAATCGGTATGCTTACATTTTTTACCCGGGAAGCTCTGCCATTTGTCAACCGGAGTTAAAGAAGAACCTTGTCTCAAGAGATACAGCCCCTCATGACGGGGAATCAAAGCAAAGCTCAATAAATAGACCCCGTCTTCATAAGTGTACTGGCCTTCCAAAAGGGCTCCGCTGGAAAGAGGGTACAGAGCATAGTCATCTCTCTCGTTGAGGATCACTTCGAAGTTGAGCAAGCCACGTGTGCCTGTACCCGGGAAAGTATCAATTTGATGAATTGTCGTTCCTGGGTAAAACCGGAAATCCTTCAGCCAGTACGCCCGCTGCGTCTTCCGCTCGAAAACTTCATCGTTGAAAGAAGATACCACCCGGATGGTGTCGCCGATGCGGAACGTATCGCGGGCAGGGCTGAGTTCTGCGGGCAGCACGAACTCATACGAGCCTGGAAAACGGCATTCTTCTCTGGTACAGGAAGCCAACAAAAGCGGCAGGATAGCAGTGAGGAACATCACCCTTATCATATATGATGGTTTTGTGTCGCCTTAGGCAGGATGCGCCCAAGGCGGCAGAATTATCATTTCCCAAGTGCCGCAATCGTCTTTCCAGCAAGACGGCAAGAGCAGAGCGGCAAGCAGCAGTAGGCTCAGGGCGCTCCGCCAAACACGCTTAAGCCGCTTTAAGCCAAGACATTGTGTGTGTGTGTGTAAACACGCCCTGCCAGCGAGCGGCGGGAAACGGAGTGGAGATGTGGATCCATAATATCAGGAGTTTTGGTGAAAAAATCTGCTTCGGGATGCCGGGGCAGCTAATCCAATGATATTCGTTTTTTTTATGCGGCTGCGCTGTAAATATACAGACAATAACGCAATGCCGATATTTTTTTTAATCTTTTGCAAACTAGCGACAATTCTTGCCAGCCATACCAAGCCCCTCCATTTCAACGACGCCAGCGGGCTAAGGGCGGGGATACGTCATCCTCGCCTCCGGACAACTTTCGGGAAGCGGGGGAAGAAGCGCGGCGAGCTTCCCGAAAGTATAGGCGGTACGCCAACCACGCCCCTCTGGAGGGATGGCATCCCTTCGAGGGATGCCATCCCTGTCCCTCTCCCTCTCCTACCGCACCACCACCCGCTCTGCCCCCAGCACCTGCCCATCGGCTACATACTGCAGCACATACACCCCGGCGGGCAGCCCCTGTAGCGGCAGCACGCTCGTGACCTCGTCAATAGGCCCCGCCGGCCAGGTGCGCAGCGGGCGGCCCTGCATATCCAGCAGCCGGAGCTGTGCGCCCTGCCGCTGGGCGATGCGCTCGTCTTTGAGCAGCACGTAGAGCGCCTCAGCGGCCGGGTTGGGATAGAGGTGCAGCGCCGGGACGGGGGGCGCACCCGCCTCCCGCGTGCTCACGAGCTGGCAGCCGGGCACCAGGCAGCCGTGCTCGTCTACTTTCAGCAGCCAGCCCTGCTGGCGGGGGGCGTCGATGGTGTCTCGCACTCTGCCGACAATGATGAAACCGCCATCTGGGGATTGAGCTATATCGTAGAGCTCATGCAAAAACCAAGCTCCTTCCAAGTGCTGATAATGCCTTTGCCAAAGCAAGCTCCCCGAAGTACCTATCTTAGCCATCACGCCGACATGCCAACTACGCTCGGGGTGAAACTCGGCTAAGTTCCCTGCTACCACATATCCCTCCCCATTTTCTAGCTCGATAGCTCCCGCTAAACTATTCACGCCACCCCAGGCTGGAAGCGAGTCGCGCACCAGTACGCCCCATTCCTGCTGGCGGGCTGAGTTGAGCTTCACCACATAGTTGTGCCAACGGATATCTGTGTAATGGGGGTTGACGTAAATTTCGATGCCCTGACCTGTCGAGACCAACAGCCCGCCATCGCTGGTGGGGATAGCCCAGCAGGAACCGGGCCGCAACTGCCCAGCGGGCGATAAGTAAGTCCACAACAACTCGCCGTCGGCACCGACCTTGAAGATGTGGTTGCGCGCTACACGGTTGATGGTGGCGTTGTTGCTGCGGATGGACGAGACGATGTAGCCCCCTTCGGCAGGGATGATCGAATAGGGCGACTCTCGCTGGGTGGGCGAGCCGTATGCCCGGCTCCACTGGAAGGCGCCCTGCCTATCCAGCTTCAGCACTTCGATAGCTTGGGTCGGCGCCCCGCCAGGGTCACTAACCTGGCTCAGCACCAGGTAGCCATCTTCCACTTCTTTGAAATCGCGGGTGAGCACCCCGTTCACTTCTGGATAATTAGGGTGAAAATGCTGCCCGGTGAAAAGGGTATCGCCGTCCAGGCCATATACGATGAGCATCGACTTCATGCCCCCCGGCTCTACCGAAAACCCGGCGACTGCCAGATTGCCGTCTTGGTTGAAGCTCAGATTGCCATACCATGTCTCGTATGTTTTTGCGGTGTGCCGCAAAGTCGAAGCAGCCAGCACTTCGCCAACCAGAGAAAATTTGACGAAGATGTTGCCTGTCCTATATGGGAATATGGAATCGGTGATGACCCCAGTGGCATAATAACAGGAATCGCCCGACAAGATGCTGGTCAAGATCGCCGAGGGGAAGCCAAAGTCGTAGCGGCGGCTGAAAGGCGCTTGCCCATCTAGCGTGCCCCAAGCCAAGAGAGCTGCGGCGATAATAAGAGATGCCTTCATAAAGCGGTCGGTTTTAGCGCGAGCGGAGGCAGAGCCGCCCCCCGCTAGCATTGCCTATAAATAATCAAT
>CAYSPJ010000030.1:0-29365 GCA_964432875.1 uncultured Phaeodactylibacter sp.
TTTTGTCATTTTTGCTTTTTTAAAAACTAACCCCCCGGCGCGCGCCACTCGTCCCTCGCCCCGGTTCTTACTTTGGTGGGCTACCTCCTACCCTACTTCACCAATTCATATTTGTATTGCAGCATGACGACGACCGGGCGGCCGTTTTTGTCATTATGCGCCAGGAAAATATCGATATCGATGATTTCTGATTCGTCCTTTTCAGAGCTGTCAAAGATACCTTCGATCTTCCCCTTTTGACCGGGCTTGAAAGTCCTGCCGGTGGGGTCGTCTACGATGGTCGTACAATCACAGACCGAAATGAGGTCGATTTTGAGATTGGCCGTGCCCGCATTGACAAATTCGAAAGTAAAGCGGCGCTTTTCACCTTTTTTGACTTTGCCCAAATCTATAAAGCGCTGGTCGAACTTCATGATCGGCTCGCCAGCAGGAGGTGCCACCTGCAAGCCAGGCATGTTGCCGCGGTCGGTGCCTTTTTTAATCTCCTCCTTCTTGCGCAGGCGGGTGCTCTTGATCGTGATGCTGGTAGGGCCTTCAAGTATCTTGAACTCGGTACGGCGGTTGAGGGCGTGAGCCACTTCTTTCTGCTCTTCGGTCTTCAGGGCATTGATGTATTCTTCCGTCAGCACATCCCCAGCCTTGAGGAAGGAGTGCAGGGAAGCCGCTTTGGCAGAAACGGTTTGGGGTTGGCTTTCACCATATCCCTTTGCCACGATGCGTTCCCGGTTAATCTCCTTACGGGTCAGCCAGCGGCGGGCAGACTCGGCGCGGCGCTGCGAGAGGTTTTCGTTGTAGCGGTCATCGCCCCGGTTATCAGTATGGGAGCTGAGTTCGATTTTCATGTCGGGGTATTCGGTCATCAGCTCGAAGACCACCTGCAGGTCGCTCTCTGCTTCCGGCTTGATGCGGTCATCATCAAAGTCGTAGAGGATGTTTTCCAGCACGATGGCCTGCTCGATGAGGATGGTATCAAACTCTGGTACTGACGGCGGCACCGGCTTAGCCTTTAAGAAAAAGCGCTCCTCAAAAGTTTTAGACTCCTTCAGCCCTACGGTATTGAACTGCAGCGTATCCGGGTAATAGTCAGGATGGTTGGCGATAACCATATAGGGCATATCGAGCTGCAGGTCATAGTCAAAGCGGTTGCCTTTTTCGCTGGTTTTGGCAGAGGGGTCGCCCATTTTGTTGTTCTGCACCGGGATGACGTAAACCGTGCCTCCGGGCAATGGCTTCTTATCAGCCGTAAAGAGGCCGACGATCAGGTCGGCATAAATGCGAGCGATGCTGAAGGTGTAAATATCATCACAGCAGGTGCGGCCAAAAGCCGAACGCCCGCCGCCTTCGCCGCGGTTGGACGCCAATACGCCAGTATAGCCCGTATCGTCCAGGGTGAGGCTATAATCATCCAGGCTGGTATTGAAGCCATAGCCCATGTTGGTGGGGTCGCTCCACTTAGAGCCGTCCCAAACGGAATAGAAGATATCAAAACCGCCGAGGCCGGGATGCCCGGTAGAGCTAAAGTAAAGGGTACCATCGAAATAGAAAGGTGTTTCATCATCGCCCAGGGTATTGATTACTGAGCCGAGGTTAACGGGGTCGCCATATTCACCTTCGCCTTTTTTGGGCGCGTAATAGATGTCGAAACCACCATAGCCACCGGGCATGTCCGAAACGAAAAAGAGGACCTCCTGGCCGAACAGCTCACCTGGTGCAGGGTGCTTGGCAAGATAATCGCCGTTGATCCCCTTAACCTCCTGCGCCCCCGTCCAGCTTTCGCTACCGCCGACGCTGTAGTAAATTTTGCTTTCCGAAAGCACATTGCCTTCGAGCTGGGCACGGGTAAAGAACATCATGCGGCCATCTTTGGAAAAACTCACATTGGTATTGTGGAATTCCGGGCGGTTGATCTCCTGTCCTAGCGCCTTTGGTTTGCCCCAGTCGTTGTCTTCCTTATCCGCCTTATAAATCAAGGCATAGGACTGATCCTGGTTTTTTTCGTCCACATAGATTACGTCATCAGCATCGAAAGTAGCGAAGTAGAGCTCTTTCCCATTGGCAGCCAAGATAGGCGAATAAGCCGATATTTTTTTATTGACCCGCTTGCCGGCATTTTCCACCTGCACGCCTTTGGTTGTCTGCGGCAGTTCCTTAGCCAGCTCAGCACCAGTGATTTCTACTTTTGCCAGCCGCTTGAGGCTATCGCTGCTGCTAGTGGCGATGAACTCCTGGAGTTCCTTAACGGCTTCGTCATACTTCCCGTTCATCTTGAGGATACGGCCGTAAACGAACTTGTAATCGGCCAATTCGCCTTCCTTATCGCGGCGCAAGATGCGGCTGAAGGAGCGCTCTGCCCGGCGGAAATCGCGCACTTTAAAGCTGAGCCAGGCGATTGTATCGATCAGGGCCCGGTCTTCTTTTTCTTCATAGGCCTCTTCGTACTTTTCCAGGGCGAAGACGTGATTTTGAGTTTGGTAAGCTTCCCGGGCAGCAGCCAGCATGCCCTCATAAGAGGACTTGTTGATGGGTTGGGCACCCAGCTTGGCGCCAAGCCCCAGGATGAGTATAAAAAGCAGTGCGATATTTTTCATAAGTTTCATGAATTGGACACGTTTTCTCAACGCTAAAAACTGTTTTTCTTCTCTAAACAAAATGTTAAAGCTGCTTAGAATTTGGGGCAAAGGATAGCCTGCTGCACATCTGGCTTCTTGTACATTTTGAGGATGTACCAAGCCGCTACTTCAAAAGCCCCCTGATAATTAGTTGCCGCATTAAGGGGGGAGGTATTGATATCGTAGGAGGCCATGACCCTCAGGTCCTTATAGTCTAGCCCAAAGAGCAGGTGGGCCGCATCGCTGAGGCGGTAGCCCAGGCCAAAATTCAGCTTGATTTGTTCTTCCGGGTTGATGTGGTATCCAGCCCAGGCCTGCACAGAAACCTCCATAGCGCCGGCGGTAGTCTGGAGCATGGCAGTAGGCGCAGCCGACCATTTTTCATTCAGCATCCATTCATAACGGCCGTGGGCGGTAATGAGCATAGGCCGGTTTTTGGCATCCTCAAAGTTGAAGAGGGCCGCATTGGCCGCCGTATCGCGGGGGCTCCTCCAGAAGACGTATTCGGGTTGGATGGCATGGCCCACGGAAACGCCCAGTTCGAGGCTGCTTTTATCGTTGGGATTAGAGCGGAACATCAGCCCGCCGGACAGGTCAAAATACTTGACGTTATTGCGGCCTTCGCCCGCTAGATCGTCCATACTAGGATCCCCTTTGAACACGCCATTGGTTTCATCCCATTGGTCGGCCAGCCTAAACCTCACGGGGTCGAAGCGGCGTTCTACCCTCCCCCCCTGCAAGCCGAGGGTAAGCACCGATTTGCCTTCTTTACCCAAGCCCAGGTGGTAGGCCAAAGAGAGCATATTGACATTAGTGCGCAGCCGCACCGAGCCGGCCCGGTCGTTGTAGGCGACAGTACCTACCCCCACCCAATCGTTTTTACCAAAACCACGGAAAATCGGCGCGTCAATGTAAAAAGAAGGGGTCTCAAAGCCCGTCGCCTCAGAAACGTTGTACCACTGGCCGCGGAAGATCCCCCCGATACGGGCGGTACCGTAGAAAGCCCCGGTATGGGCCGGGTTGAGGGTCAGGGGAGACATATTAAACAAAGTGTAGTGGATGTCCTGTGCCTGTACTGTTCCCAAAATGGTTGTGAGGAAAAGAAAGCTTAGTAATCTAATTAGCTTCATAGAGTTTGGAATTTTATTAGTACTTTCAGATTTTTCAGCCGGATGCAAGTGTATTTCTGCCCTCCTTCCGATCGCTGTCGTAATGCTGTTTTGAGCGCCCGTCCAAAGAGAAAGGCGAAAGATAGTTTTTTTCTTTAAAAAGATTTACAAAACGCCGCCAAGATAAGATGTTAAAGCGCAGTATTGCGCAAATAACTACCCTGAATTTAGGCTTGCTACTGACAATTTTGCGCGTGTTTACCCCTCCTGGCTCACCCCTGATACGATATTTCCCACTGAAATGTTGCGCATACAGCGAAAATGGCCTTTAGGGCAACTCCCAAAGCCGATTTTGGAGCAAGGGCGGCAGCTCAGGCCTTTCACCTCTATGGTCGTATTGCGGCCAGGCGCCTCCTGCGGGTAGTAGGGGTACATGCCAAACTCGGGGACGGTATTGCCCCACACCGAGATGATATCTTTAGAAAAAGCTGCGGCGATGTGCATCATGCCCGTATCGTGGGTGATGACCTTGAACGCCTGCTGCACAAAAGAAGCCGACTGGTTGAGGTTGAGTAGGCCGCAGGTATTATACACCTTCCCGCCTGAAGCTTCGGCTATCTGCTGGCCTTCTTCTGCCTCGCCCGGCCCGCCCAACAACACTACGGGCAAGCTGATAGCTTGGCAGATTGCAATCATCTGCTCGGTGGGCAAGCGCTTGGTCTGGTGTGCCGCCCCGATGGCAAAAGCGACGAAGCGGGGCAGCGCCCCACGCTCGACCATTACATCGGCCGATAAAAAATTGCCAACTTCCACTTCATCTTCTGCCGGGATGAAGTAATCCAGCCCCTGCCCATCCGGCCAGACGCCCAGGCGGCGTACCGTTTCCATATAGCGATCTACAATGTGAACGTTTGGCAGACGATTGATGCGCAGGTTGACCAGCAGCCACTTTTCCCAATTTAGCTTATCGAAGGAATAGGCCTTGACGCGCAAGGCCAGCTTCACCTGAGCGCTGCGCAGGTTGCGATGCAGATCGATGATGTAATCATAGTGCTCCTGCTTCAGCGCCGGCAATACTTCCGCCACTTTCTTTTCAATCGCGTACACCTTAGTAATATGAGGATTGGCTTCAAGGATACCCCGGAAGCCCCGCTTGGTCAGGTAGTGCACCTCAGCGCCCAACTGTTGCTGTAGCCCCCGTACTACCGGGGTAGTCAGCACGATATCTCCGATAGAAGAAAACCTGATGATCAGTACTTTCATAGTGCTTTAGCAAACGCGCTTGATGCGCAACGCTCCCGAGCAGGCCCTCACTCAGCCGGTCGCTGCACCCTGATGTTTTCATTTTCGATATTGGAAAGCAGCTCCAGCCCATCGCGTTGAAAGAGGGAATCGAGCTGCTCTAAATCAGCCTCCGCTGCTTTGGGCTTATAATTCCGATAATCGGCAAAGCGGATGCCATTGACTATCTGCGGGTTGAAGGCCTCCCTAAAGCGGATGCCGCCGCTGTCAACGTGAAAGCTGTAGGCCAGGTAGTCCAGCGTTGAACTATCGCGGTGGAACCAGTAAAGGTATTCGTCGTCAAAGTCCTTGCCGCCGCCCTCCTGCTGGAATGCGACGCGCACCCGGTGGTAAGGCTGGCCATTGATTTCCACTGAGCCAGCGTATTCCTTCATGACCGCAGCATCATTGAGGAAGTAAGGCAGAAGCGCAAAGTAGATGACCGAATTGACCGAATTGGCAAAAGCGGCGCTATCTTTGGCGCTAAGTGTTATTGGTTTGCCATCGATTTCCCGAAAAAAGCCTTCATTGCTGAGCACATCACGGTAATGGACATTGGCCGTATCGGTAAAAATGCGCTCGTAGCGATAGCTGCCGCCTTTCCTCCAGGCAATGTAGTGCCGCTCCCGGAAGTCGAACTCGATTTCACAGTCCAAATAACGGTCGCCGCCATGCTTTTCAATAGCCGCATCAACAACTTGTTGAGCAGTCACCAGCGGGGCCTCCCCAGCTTCGGCTGGCCGCTTGTCTTTGCAAGCCCCAAGAGCCAACCAACAAAAGCAGCATATAACCCATTTATCCATCATGGCATCGCGTTTGGTGAGCCGCAATATTCGGAATTTTTGCCGAATAATACCCTGCCACCGGTTTTTAATTTCACGGCAAGGGCCAAGAGCTGCTCCTACTTCTCCGCTGAAATTTCATGAACCCACAGCTCCTTCCCCTCGCTATCATAAGTGCGCAAGGTGAGTTTGCGGGCAGTACGCGGGCCGGAAAACTCCAACATGCCAAAGTTGCGCTGCACCACCAGGGTGCCTTCTACCCGGTTGGCGTTCACCTCCGTCACTTCACGGGGCGTACCCGAGGAAAGCGGCGAAGAAGTGAAATCGTAAACGGCATTGCCCTTGGCATTCACGTAACGGCTCAGCTCCGTATGATGGCGGTCGCCAGTGAGGAAAATCACGTTTTTGATCCCCTCCTCCTCGATGCGGCGCAGCAGATAAGCGCGTTCCTCCGGGTTTACATTACTGTAATTCTCATGCATGGACACCGTATTGAGCACTTGCCCGCCGATGCAGACGATTTTGAAAGGGGCCTTGCTGAAAGCCAGCGCATCGATCAGCCAGTCTAGTTGGCCTTCTCCCAGAATAGTTTTCTCGCCAAGCTTACGGCCATTAGCGCTGCGATTATAGCGGTTATCTAGCAGGAAGAAATCAGCGTCCATATATTGAAAAAAGGAGGTGATGCCCTTTTGGCCGCTAAGGCCAAAGGTCGGGTTGCCCCAAAACAACTGAAAAGCTTCCAGGGCTTTGTCTTTGTGTACGAAGCTGCCATCAGAATCATTGGGCCCGAAGTCGTGGTCATCCCAGATGGCGTAGTGGTGGGTGGAGGCAAGCAGCGGCTGCAGCTCTGGTAAGCTCCGCGTATGCGTATAACGCTTGAGGATACCCGTGCGGGAGTACCAATCAACCTCGCGCAGGTATACATTATCGCCCAGCCAGACCATGGCATGGGGACGCTGCTGGTGGATAGCGGTAAACACCTGATACCCCCCGCCATAAGGCCGCCCCGGGCGGTCGTAGGGGTCCTCGTTGATGTAGGAACAACTGCCGATGGCCACTTTAAAATCCGGCGGGTCGGTGCGCCACTGCCAGAGGGGCTGAGCCTCAAATTCGGTGGGGTAACTCAGCTTGACTGGCTGCCCGTTGATGCGCAGTTCGTAGCTGTACTTCAGCCCGGGCTCCACCTCATCCGCGATGAGTTTTGCGGTAAAGGCCTCCGCTTTGTCGGTTAGGCGCTCCTCGGTGAGCAGGCGGCGGCTTGGCTCTGTTTGCGGCCAATAGGCAATCTGCACTTTGGCAGCGGCATTGGTCTGTACCCACAGCATCACCTCGCGCATTTCGTTGTACCCGAGCATGGGGCCAGATTGCAGCAAGGATGACTGGGCAAAAATCGAAACTGCCAAAGGCAGCAGTAAGGCTGAAAGAAGGATGATCCGCTTCATTTTTAATGCAAAACTAAACTTTCAGCCTAAAACCAACCGGCTATAGCCGGTTAATTTATCGCTAATATTAATCCGGCAGCACCAAAACCCTTATGGTCTGTTCCTTCCGGTTGCGCCCATCCCAGGCACTGAGCCGGACCAGGAGCATGCCGCTATAGCCCAACGGCAGCAGTTCACGCCTGATATCCAGCTGGTGCAAGCCCGGCGGCTGCTGACCGGCAAAAGGGGTGCTGAGCCGACGGCCCAAGGCATCGTAAAGCTCCAGGGCTACTTCGGCACCAGCCTCCAGGCGGTACTCCAAACGGAAACCATACTGGATGGGATTAGGGAATGCCCGCAGGCCAAAATCTGGCGCAGCAGCCTCTGCCGCGGAGAGCGTCGGGTCGCAGGGCGGGATGATGCCCGCGCAGTATGAACGCGCTGGCAAGGTACAATCCAGCACAAAAGGGTTGGGCTTGCCGTTTTGATATGCCGCGATCTTCCAGGTGCGCGCCCATTCTCTGGCATCCACCGGGTCTAGCTCATGCCATTGGCAAAGGGTTTCGCGCTGCTCCCAGAAGTAGCTGGCGTTGGCAGCATCTGCTTCCTGGCGGTAAATCGTGTAGAAGTAAAACATGGCGCGGGCGATATCGCCCTTACGAGCCTCCGGAGGCTCCAAACCGGTATTGATCCACTCGCTATAGCGGTCTTTGTTGACCGAAGGGGTGGCACTCTGCTGTTGATCCAGATAATACCAGCGCTGCGTTTGGGCATCGGGTATCTCCTTAAAGGGCAAGTTGGCACGGGCTGCGTTCACGTTCTCCCGGGCGGGGAACAGGTGGTGCATATCCGAACGAGCGGGATCGGCGCTCGCCCCCATACCCTGTGGGTAAGCGTGCTCGGTATTGATGCCCTTGGCAAAGGCGTCTTGCGAGGGGTCCAGGCTTGGATTCAGGTAGATGGTATAGTAGGTATAGACACAAGCCAGGCTGTCATTTTGAGCGTCGATGCGGGCGAAAAGCGTATCGCGGGAATTGGCAGAGGGCAAGACAAAGGCCGGGCGGTAGTTGGCCTGCAAAGCCTGTAGCAAAGCGCCGCCTTCCAACTCTGGAAAAACTGGCTGATACTGGGCTTTGGCAAACGGCAAGGAGGCAAAGAAAAGGGCGAAAAGAAGAAGTGGGCGATACATGTTGTCGTTCTGGATTGCGCCCTCGCCTATCTGGCGGTGGCTGGCTAAGTAAATAGTTTGTTGCGATGCGTATGCAGCTGGCAATATTAGTCAATTTCCCGCAGGCCGCCGCGCACTTCCGGGAAAGTTTAATGTGCGTCCTCCAGGGAGGCATCCCGCAAGGCCTGCTCGATTTCCCGGATTTTACGCTGATAAGCAAACAAGCGGAGGAAAGCCCGCCCCAAATCCACGGTTTTCATATAGGGCACCCCCCCAAGGTGGTTGGCCGCCGCAATACGGCGGATGAGAGCCCAGTGCCGGGTGATTTCCTTCAAGGCGGAAAAATAGCTGCCGTGCTGAGCATCATAGATATGGGTGGGCTCTGAGCATACCCCATTAATTTCGATAACCTTGATGCCCTGCCCGCTGCGCAGGCTCTCAAAGCTAGCGCATTTCAAATCAAAACGCCCATAGTAAAACCCTTCAATTTGTTGCGCCAGGCTATCGATGGTGCTCGTAACAGTCTCATCGATTTGGGCGGAGCTGTTGATGAAGCGGGTGCCTTTTGCATGGTTGCCCACGATACCCAATGCTACTTTTTCCCCGGCAGCCGGGATTTGCCCCAGCAGCCCCGGCTGCTCAGCCCGGATGCGCTCCAGCTGGAGCAGCGCCCGCGTATCCTTCATTATAAGTTCTGCTACGGTAGACTGCCCGTCGCCCCAAACGGCGAGGAATTCTTTCGTCGTAATGGAAGTGATTTGCCCCCTGGCATCCCCCGGCAGACGGTAGTACAATACGCCGACCTCTTCGGGCAAAACGAGGTACTCCTGCAAGACGAAGGCGAAGGGAAAGCGCGAAAGATAGCCCTTTAGCTCCGCTGGCGTATCTATTTTTTTCACTAACAAACCGCGAAAGCCAATATCGGGCTTGGCAATCAGGGGATAGGCAATGCCCGCGTCAGCTAAGTGCTGCTCTACCTCGGCAAAAGGTGCGCCGGGCGAAATCAACACGGAGCGGGGCCGATAAGGCAAAGGGATTTTTTGCAGCGTGTCGAATTTTGATTCCAGCCCCAGTCCGCCGGTGTAAATCCCGGGGTTGGCAGCAGTGCAAAAGCAGATGTGGCGCGAGCGCCACATGAGCCAGAAGATATAAGGCGCAATAGGGTAGTAAAAGGCTTTGCCCGGCCAATACTCCCAGTTCAGGAATTTAGCCAGGGAAGCCTGGCGCTTAGCGGGCCCCCACCGCTTCATTCCCCAACAGGATTTGCCCCTGATCGGCCTCGCCGCTCAGCAAATTGAAATATTGCAAGTCTATCAATTGTTCCGTTTTCAAAACACTGGTGATACTGAGGGTGCGCACCAGATCGCCGCGGTTCATGACTACGTCGTTACAAGGGTCGCCATCGCCCGCCGTGCGGTGGAATTGCAGGATGCCTTCCCGGTCGAATGCCGCTTGCCGGGCTCGCCATGCAGCAAACCATTGTTCGCGTTTGCGTTGGACATCCGGTTGGTACAAAGGTGCCGACGACCAGATATAAGGCTGCCGCGGATCCAGCTCTTTGACGTACTGCTGGCTTTCATCCCACCGGAATTCCAGCAGGCTGCCGCGCTCGTATGCAATCATGGTGAAAGCCTCCATGCCTTGGAATTCGTACTCCTGGATAAAAACCCCCATCGAAGGGAATTCGAAAAAATCCAGCGCCATCAGCCCGCGGCTGCGCCGATAAGGGGGGCGGCGCTGGTGCGGCTTGAAGGCACCGTTGAGGATACAAGCCAAGCGGGCAGCGCTGGAGGCTGCGATCCAGGTGCCGCCAGCAGCTTCGTCACGAGGGAAAATCAAATGCTGTCCCGCCACTTCCTGTCGGCTGATAGATTGCGGAGAGCGAAAGGGCGCTTCGTCACGGTTGGAAGTGAGGATGAAGCCTTCGCTGGCCTGCGGCAAATAAGTTACAGTGCACATAATAATAAAAACCTCCTTATTCGTAATACACCAATACCTGTTCCTGGGTTTTGCGGGTTAGGCAAGGTGCCTGAGCATCGCAGGCGGGATGGCCTACCGGGATCAGCAGGAACGGGCGCTCGTTTTCCGGGCGTTGGAGTATTTCCTGCAGGAAGTTCATCGGGCTAGGCGTATGCGTCAGGGCAGCCAGGCCGGCATGGTGGATAGCGGTTAGCAGAAACCCGGCGGCAAGGCCTACCGACTCGTTGACGTAATAGTTCTTGCGCTTTTCCTCGCCCTTCAGGTCATAAGCTTTTTTAAAAACCACAATCAGATAGGGAGCTGTTTCCAGGAAGGGCTTGTGCCAATCGGTGCCGAATGGCTGCAGATCCTCCAGCCATTCCTCGGTCATCCGCCCATGATAATTGAGGTATTCCTCCTTTTCCGCAGCTTCACGGATTTGCTTTTTCAGGGCCGGGTTGGAAACTACACAAAAAGACCAGGGCTGCTTGTGGGCACCGGAAGGTGCCGAAGAAGCCGTCATCACAATATTTTCAATGACTTCCCGGGGTATGGGCTTGTCGGAAAAATCCCGGATGGTGCGGCGCCGGTCCATGTACTGATAAAACTCCCGGCTGCGGTTGAGCATCTCTGCCTTGGAATAGCGGATGCCTTTGTAGGGTGCGAATTTGTGCTGCGTACGTTGCATGTGTTTGCAGTGATTTACAAAACAGTATGCAAAGGTAAATATTTAGACGTTAGCTATTGCACAAAAACTCGATTGGTTTTATTGCTGCTATTCCCAGTACGCAGTACCCACTGCTCAATACCCTCCCGGCCGGCGCAATGGGCGGGCATGCCCCTCGCTACGCCGCTCCTGGATGCGGCGCAGCAGCTCCAGGCGGAATTCTCGATCAGCCTTATAATAAAGCGCGATTTTACGCGGGGGGATAACCGATTTAAAGCGCTGGTAGTAGTCACGCCGCAAGTTGAGCACCTCCTGCTCCAATTGGAAGCGGCTCAGGATGTGCTGCTCCAACTCCTGATCTGACAGGCGCTCGATATCCCGGGCGGAGGCGTATTTGACCTCGATTTTTTCTTTTTCCTTTTCAAATTCGTTATTCAAGGCCCAAAACTGTTCTGATTCTTTGGGCGTCAAGCTAAGCCGGTTGGTGATATAAGCCACACGGGCAGATTGGATGCGGCTGCGGGCCTCGCCCCCCGGCAGAGGATCGTCGTCCAACGGCTGGCCCAAGGCCGGAGCGGCCAGCAAGCAGAGGATGGCCAGTAAATGCCAAATCTTTGTGTTCATTGTGCTGCGTTTTAAAATCCTTTAAAGTAGTTCTTCTAAATCACTCAGGCTCAGTTCTTCAATGGCCTCGTCCAGGTATTGATCCAAGTAGCTATCCTTGATATCCGGCAGGACATCGAGGCGCTGGAGGTCACGCGGTTCAACCGCCAATGCTTCGAGGATGAGCTCCAGGTCGAAGGCTTCGATATTGTCATTGACGTAGCGCTGGAGCCCCTCTTGCTCCAAGCTTTCCAGCGCTGCCAGGGGTTCGCCCCTAGCAGGGCTGTTGTGCCAGTACTGGTAGGCGCCTATTGCCAAAAGCGCTATCGCTGCTGCCAGGCTGGCAGCATAAGCCAATTGGCGGCGCCAGCTTAGCCGAAGTGGGCGAGCGGACGGCGGGGGCCCTGCATCTTCAGCACGGATGCGGCCCAGCACCTGATCGGGCAGAGCATCGAAGTAGCCGGGCGGCAAGCTGCTTAAAACATCTTGCTTCTGCTGCTTCAGGCTTGCCAATAGAGGCGACAAGCGCTCCAGTTCTTCCTGTATTTGTTTTCTGTTTTCCATCTTCATTTATGCTTCAGCCAGAATAAAGGCTTCGATTTTTTTGACCGCATGGTGGTAAGAGGCCTTTAAGGCCCCCTCCGAAGTCTTCAAGGCCTGCGACATTTCCTGATAGCTCATCTCTTCAAAATAGCGCAGGTTAAAGACCTGGCGTTGTTTATCCGGCAGGCGTTGTATAGCCTCATGCAGACGCTTTTGCAGGGCATCGCCATCTGGGCTAGCCGCCTCTGCCGGCAGTACCTCCGCCCAATAACGCTCCTCGAAAGCACTGGCAGCCTGGCTTTTTTGCTGTTTCAGAAAAGTGATTGCTTCATTGGAAGCGATGCGGTAGAGCCAAGTGTACAGGCTAGCCCGCCCTTCAAAACGCCCAATGCCGCGGTGTGCTTTCAGCAAGCAGTTTTGCAGAACGTCATTGGCATCTTCATGCACGGCAACCAGCCGCCGGATGTGCCAGTAGAGGCGCTGCTGATATTGCTCCATCAGCAAACGGAAGCCTTGTTCGTAGGTCTCCGGTTTGGCCAGCAGGGCCAGTATGTGCTCATCGCTCATATTTGCCAATGGTATCTGCAAGATTAACTGCTCGGTTATAGAGACTACAGCCAGGCTGATTGGTTTAATGGCGAGCTTGTTTTTTCACAGCACCCCCCGGTGGCGCAAAGCCAGCAAGATGAGGCCCAGCAAGAAGACCCCGGCAGCCAGCCCCATTTGTAGCCACTGCTCTTGGGCTGCACGCACGCGGCTCTCCATATAGTAAGGGTTGGCCGCATTGGGGGAGCCATCGCCGAGGCGCGTCTCCCAGTTGCCCACATCGCTATTGTCGAGATAGGGCAGCAACAGGCTGATGGTAAAAGCAGTATCGAGAGGCGGCACTTCATATGAGACGCTATCCACCATCGCCTTGAGGATGGAATACAGCGCCAGTTGATCTTGCCTTTTATTCAGGCCAAAATCCAGGCCGCCTAACACGTTGTAGGCATTGGGGTGGGCGGCCATAAAACGGGCCGAATCGCGACAGACGACGAGATAGTCATTGGGCCCGATAAAAACCTCGGGAAAGACAAACTCGTTGCGGTTGAGGTCGCTGAGGGTCCAATCTTTCAGCGATACCTTGGCTTTAGAGGCATTGAACAACTCGATCCAATCGCCGGATTTGCTATTTTTGGGGCATATTTCATTGATGACCAGCTTGCCTTCCAGGGGGTGGGTAAACTCTTCAAAAACAGCACGCACGAATTTGAGCTCTTTGCTGGGGTTGAATACAAGTTCCAACTGCGTCTCATCGGCAGCGATGCCCTCCCAATGGGAAAAGCGATAGCCATAGTTGGCCATCGCCTTGACTTTAATGGCATAGCGCTCGAAATAAACAGCATTCAAGGTATCATTGCTAATGGAGAGATGGTCGTTGATGATCAAGCGCCCGCCCTTGCTAGCACTCAGCGCCATGGGGTGCTGCGGGCCGGTGTAAAAACGCGACATGAGGTGCATGCGCACATGTACGGGGCGCTCCTGGGCAAACTCACGCATGATGGAAACTTCCGTTTCCCAAGCCTTCTGCCCGAGGTTCCAACGCTGCAGATGGCGGGGCATCTCCAAACGCAACATCTGGTAGAAAGAATCCAACACTCCCACAGCCTGCTCGGCAGAGAAGCAAGTATTGAGGTGATCGGCAAAGCGGTTGACGAAAGCATGGCAAAATTCATCGTTTTCCATCAACTTGCGCAGCAGGAAGGTGCTCCAGGGTGGGTTGGGCCAGGCCGGGCCATTGGGCTGAGTGTGGAAAGCCAGGCTGTTGTTGCGGTAGGCATCCAGGTGGTGAAGGCCAAAGCCCCAGTCGGTATCGTAGAGAATCCAGCGCCAACGGCCACCGGGCTGCTGCGGGCGCCAAAACTTGATATTGCCCCCCGCATCTTGATTGTCAAAATAGATCTGCGCGATTTGATAGTTCATGAAATTGTCCACATCCATCAGGCTCTGCACATGGGCGTAATTGGCTGGTTTGCTCAGGTCATTTTCCTCCAAAAACTTCAGCAGCCCACTATAATGCCGGAGACTGCCACGCTTCAAAGTATAGCGGTGCTCAATAAGGTCGATGCTATCCTTCTCGATGCCTTCGTGGTGGCTTTCGATGAAAAAGCGGTTGACTTTTTCCCGAATATTGTAAATACCCCAATACTGGCCGTTGATATAGACGTGGGAAGGGCGGTAGGCTTGTTTATCGATATCCCAGCCGTCGAGCAGGGCCAACATGTAGCCGTCGCGGAAATGGGAGCGGCCAAAATCGCTGCCTGAATTGCGTAGGACCAAAAACTTGAACTTGCCGGGCCCTTGTTCGCCAAAAACCTTATGCCGGATGCGTTTTTCACCATAGCCTGCCCGGGCCACGATAGCGATGGATTTCTGAGGGAATAGGCGGCTCATGCCGCCAAAAAGCCGGAAGCCCGATAAGCTGCGATAACCACAGCTGCCGTCGGGTTCAAATAGTTCGATGCTGGCGGGCAGCTCCTTCCGGCTCCAGAAGTTGGCACCGGGCTTTTTCCATAAGGTATCGATTACGTTGCTACCCAACATAAAGAGGCCCTCCTGAGGGTGGAATAAATATTCCGGGGCGGTGCCAATCGAAATGACGGCAAAATTGGTAGCCGGTTCGTTGATAAAATAGGTATGGCTCAGCAAAGGGCTTTGCCGCCCGTCGGGCTGGATGGCAATAGCCCGCACGATGGTCGTCTGCTCAATGCGGATAGGCCGCCGATAAAGCCGGGCCGAGCGGCTGGGCGTCCTGCCGTCGGTGGTATAATAAATTGCAGCGCCGGGTGCCGAGAGTTCAACCGCCAGTCCGCTTGGATAGAAATTGCCTTCCGGCGAAAAATGCAGCTCCACAGGAGGTGGGCTGCCCGCCTGTTGCCCCGGAGGCTGTGCGCACAAGCTGATGCCCAGCGCCAGAATAAAAGCTGTAATCGTGGTCTTCTTCAAAGTAAATCGCTTGTTTTTGGGCTACCGGCTAAACCTCAGGCCGTTTTGCTTCAAGGGCGACATCCAATCCGTTAGGACGCCAAAACATCCCGGGTGTCACGACTTGGCACTACCAGTCCATTCCTGGAAATATACGACTTGCCCGTCAGGATGTTGCATTACATGGCTTTTATTTTGTGGAAGGGCAGCGGTAGCCTCGAAGCTCTGTGGATCGCGACCTCCCTGAGCTGATTGCCGCCTATCGCGACATCAGCACTTCCTCCTTCCCTTCCAGACTCCGCAACGGTGCGAAGCCATGCCGCCTTCCTCCGGCATACTAGCGCTAGCCAAGATAAAAAAAAAGGAGGTGTCGGCTCGCCATACTCGTTTCCAGGCCGAGCCGGCAGTCCAAATGCTTGCAAATTCCCTGCCAGCAGCGTATCTTTCCAGCCCGTAAAAACGCTGGCCATTCAGCAGGGGGGAGAAAGTGCGAGTAGTGAGCGGAGAGCTGTGCTAGAAGCTCAAAACATCACGAATAGCAATCAATAACCAAAGCGACTATAAACGTATGCGCCAATCCATCAGCCAGTTCTTGCTCCGCCAATTGGGGTGGAAAATCGTGCTCGAGTACGAAGGGCAACTGCCAGACAAGTATGTATTCATAGCCATACCGCACACTTCGGGCTGGGATTTCCCCTTGGGCATACTGGTGCGCAGCGCCCTGGGGTGGGATGTCAAATACATCGGCAAAGATTCGCTATTCCGCCCCCCGCTGGGCTGGCTGATGCGCTGGCTGGGAGGCTACCCGGTGGACCGCTCGCGGCGCAACAACTACGTGGATGCAGTAGCCGATATTTTCAAGCGCAAAAGCTCCTTCGCGATCTGTATCGCCCCGGAAGGGACGCGCAAGAAGGTCACCGCGCTGAAAACCGGCTTTTATTACATCGCTTTAGCCGCGCAGGTGCCCATCGTGATGGGTAAGCTGGACTGGGGCAAGAAAGAAGTCGTCATCAGCCAGCCGTTTACGCCCAGCGGCGATAAAGAGGCGGATTTCGATTTCATACTCAATTATTATAAGGATGCGAAAGGCCGACATCCCGAGCTAGGGATTGTCTGATTTATTGCCAAGCGGGAGAATTATTGGCCCGGGCTTAAACATCTGCCGGTTTTGATTGTATATGCTGCATTGCTCATCGGCACACTGAAATCATGCCGGGCCTCATCCAAAAATCGCGCTTATGAAATTCAGGATTATCTACACGTTTTTTGCTTTAGCGAGCACTGCTTTCTTGTTGCTAAACAACTCCAGTGGTGCAGCAGCAGTGCAAAATGCCGACCGCACTGGCTCGCCGCTAAGCTTTGCCACCTGTGTGGCCTGCCATATCGGCAATAATTTCTCACCAACAATCACCTTGGAAATACTGGATGGAGACAATCCCGTCACATCCTACGAACCAGGCAAAACCTACCAGGTGCGCGTACAAATCAACGCCTCTGACAACCCGCCGGCCTACGGCTTCCAAGCCGTCGCGCTCAGCGGAGCGGAAAACAAACAGGCGGGTAATTTCACCAACCCGCCCGAGGGCTTTGCCGTCGTCAATGTCAACAACCGGCAGTATCCTGAACATGACCAGCGCAGCAGCAGCAATTCCTTCACCATCGACTGGGAGGCACCGGGTGCCGGCACGGGCGAGGTGCGCTTTTACGCTTCGGGCATCGCCGCCAACGGCAACTTCAGCAATAGCGGCGATGGGTCGGCCTCCCTCTCCAGCCCGGTGGTGCTAGATGAGATGCTTGTGGGCAACCAGGAAACCAGGGAGTTGTTCGAATCCCTGAGCATCTTCCCCAACCCAGTTGAAAACGAACTCCGCCTCCGCATCCAGTCCTCAGCTGCTGGCGCTTATCAACTGCGGTTACTAGACGGGCAGGGCCGCCTCTTTATGGAGCACCGCCTGGCTCTGAGTGCCGGCGAACAGGTGCATAGCATTGATGTAGCCGCCTTGCCGGCGGGGATCTATGCCTTGCACCTCACCGACGGCCAGCACAGCAGCAGCCGGATGGTGGTGAAGCGCTAGCAGAGCTGGCCCCAAGGATTTCATTACTTGCGCAAGATGAGGATATCCTGGAAATCCTTACAGGCGCTTTTTTCCCGCCCGGGCCAGTAACCGTAGTGGGTGGATTCTACCTGTAGCCCAGCCTTTTCAATCATCTCCCGATGCAGGTAGCCCTCATCAAAGGCTACGTTGGCGGCTTGTACTTGATCGTCCATGAGGCGGTAATGGCCACGGTCGTGGGGGAAGGCAAACCCAGGATCGGCGGCGGAGAGGACAGCGGCCTGGCCGTTCCACAAAAAGAAGGTAGCAAAACAGCGCCCCCCCGGCCGCAGCACCCGCGCAATCTCCTGGAGGTAATTGGCGGTTTCATCCGGCAGCATGTGGGTAAAGACCGAGATGAGCACGACCAGGTCGAAATCCTCATCGGCGTATGGAAAAATAAAATCTGCCGCACTGCTCCCACCGGATTTGTAGAGGTCATTGCCCAGCTCCACTTGCTGGAAGCGGAAGTTGGGATAGCGGGGCGTAATTTGCTGCTGGCACCAGCGCACCCCTAGCTCTACCAGGTCGAAGCCCTCGTAGCTGCCCTGTTCATTGAGGTAGCTGGTTAGAGGTACAGCGATGCGCCCGATGCCGCTGCCCACATCTAACACCCGGTGCTGCGGCTGCAAACCGCCCAAGGCGATGAAGTAGCCGAGCATTTTTTCCCCCTGAGCTTTGAAATCGCCACCGCCGGTGAAAATCAGTCCACGGGGTGGCGTCAGGGCATCGCGCCGCCCGGCAAGCCCCTCGTACCAGTCGAAGGGTAGGTAGTAGAGCCGCCGTGCCAGAAAGCGCCAGGCAGGGGGCAGGGTATAGTATAGCTTGCGCAACATGTTCGTGATTTCCTGATTTTTGATAAAGCTAAACGTTGCCGCGCCGCATATAACGCATATATAATGGTGCCAACAACAAGATATCTTTGCCAACTATGCGGCGGCCAATGCCCTTGCAAAGGCGATAATAGGCAGAATGCCTGGCATGAGCAAGCGGAGGGAAGTTTTTTTATGGTGCCGATGGGCCGAGCGTGCTATTTTCGTTCTGCCCATACCTTCAATAGCCAGGCGCGTTCTGCCAGAGGCTGGGCTGTTTCGAGCTGCAGCTTTATTTTTTCGCGCTTCTTGGGGTTGTCGTACAGCAACTGTAAGAGGAGGTTGCAGAAGTTGAGGTAGGTCTTCTGCAGGTCGGGCGATATTTTTTTGTTGCGCCGCAGGAAGTTGGAGAACGAAGCCAAGAGGGAAAGCAGCGATTCCTCCTCGCCGCTTTCGTAATAAGTCTTGGCCAAAACCGTGCGCGAGCCGATATGGTAAAACAAATCGGAGAAGTTCAGCTGATTCAGGTGGGAGAGCACTTCGCCGTACTGCCCTTGTTGGTAGAGCAGTTCAGCCAGGTTGAAATGCAGGGCGTCTTGCCGGGTCTGCGGCTGGAGCTTTTCGCCATACTCGCGGATGAAGCCCGCGGCCCAGTCGAACCGTTTTTGCCGCAGAGCCAGCTTCACCACATTAGTATAAGTCCAGTGCGACAGGTAGCCGCCCTCAAATAAAGACTGGTCGCTAATACCCTGGATGTAGAGGTCCAGCACGATAGGTACGTATTCCTCCTTGCCCTGCCTGATCTTGCGGGCACAGAAGTTGATCGCGTAAAGATAAATCTCCCGGCGCTCAATGGGGTGGATTTTTTCAGCATGTTGAAGGATGCGCTCGATGAGGCGGGAGAAATGGGCATCGCTTTCTTTGGACAACGACAAATAGATGTGGAAATAAATATCTACCAAAGGTGAGCGTTCTTCTTGTTGAGAAAGGAAGCTTTCCAGTTCGTCGGTAAAGGCCAGTTCGTAGTTGGCAGAAACGATAGCCCTCCGGTTGAGCATCTCGCAACTGAACTTGAGCTTTTGCAGGAAGTACCACTCGTCAAGAGCATTGGCAGCATTTTGCAAGGTATGGTCAAAACTGCGCACCTGCTGCCGGATGAAGTGGCGGCTGGCTACTTCCTCCAACTCGTAAAGTTGCTGGAGCGAGGAAGTATCCACCAGTTTGGCGTTAAGCTCTTCCGCGACTTTTTTGAACAAAAAATTGTAATGCTTTTCTAACTTACGCTCCGAGAATTCGTTGAGCGTATCGAAAGCCTGCTGGTGGGCATTACCTTGGTAACGCCTGATGCTGAGGAACTGTTCCGCCAGCTTCAACAGGTAGTTCATCCAATAGGCGAGCTGCTTGGGTTCAAAAGCTTGGCCTGGCGCCACCGCCTGGAAAGCTTGCTCTTTGGAAAGCGGTACAGCAGCAGAAGCAGGTACGGCCTCCGCCAGATAAGCCAGCAAGCGGGTGAGTTCTTCATTTTTATTAAAAAAAGGCGAAGCGACAAAATCTTCAAATTGGCGCCACTCCGCCGCCTCAAATGACTGTAATAGCTCTACCAGCTTGCTATTTTCCATAATTTTAACGACTTTTATTTGCAGAAAAACCACCCAAACCCTGAAAAGCCAACGCGTTCACATATTTTTATTTTTAATAAATAAAAGCCTAAAAAGCTGAAAATCAAACAATAATCCGATGTATACCTGCACAAAAAAAAATACTGCCATCGATTTGGCAGCCGAAAAATACAAAAAAATGTATTTGCCTGGCCTTGTCCCTCCCCCTATCTTTGTACCAGAATTAGAAAAGAAACGATCTTTGAAACGCATAAACACAAAAACGAGAGGCAGCTTAACCCTGCTTTTCCTGCTGCTGTTCTCCGGCTTGCAGGCCCAGCAAATCTGGCCAGGCGACATCAATAACAACGGCATCGTCAATAATATTGACGTGTTGTATTGGTCGCTGGCCAGAAATGCAACGGGCCCGGCCCGGGCAGGCGCCAGCAGCGATTGGGCCGGGCAGGACATCACGGAGCTATGGGGGGCTGACTTCCCCGATGGCCTCAACCTCGCCTACGCCGACTGCAATGGCGACGGGGTGGTAGATGATGCTGACCTAAGTATTATCCGGGACAACTTCTGGAGGACGCACGGCTTGCTCACTCCCGATGATTACTTCCTGGGCGAAGCCGGACAAGACCCGGTGCTCTTGCTGGAGGCGGAAAACCCCATCACCAGCCCGGGCGCTGAAGAAGACCTGCTGCTTGCTCTGGGTGCCGAAGGAGATTCTGTTTACAACTTCCGGGGTATCGCCTTTACCGTAAAGTTTGACACGGACAACATTAAGGACTCCCCCGGAAGCAGCAATGCAAATTTCGACTTTGCTTTCACCCCCAATAGCTGGGTCAATGGGCAAGGCACCGAAATGGGGCAGATTTTCCTCTACGTGGATGATGAAAGCGGTGTGGCGCAAGCAGCACTATTCCGCCGCAATGCCGGGGCGCAGGTTTCATCTGGCGCTGGTGAAGTCGGCAAGTTTTCCATTGTCATGGAAGACATCATCGTTGGGCTAGTCGTACTGGAAACTGATAGCATCAGGCTGGTTGACAATCAATTGATGAGCACGAAAATCGCCCCATCGAGCACCCAGTTGGCTGAAGACCCCAACTTGCTCAATACCGCAGAGGGCAGCCCGGAGGAAAACGCCATGATCATTTACCCCAACCCGGCAAACGACTGGGTGACCTTAGAACTGAAAAACGCACCAGACACATACATCCAAAAAGTGGATGTATATACTATGAGAGGACAACTACTTGCCAGCCTGGCGGCGGCACGTCCCGCGCCTACAGCCATGATTAACCTCGCGGCGCTGCCAGACGGCTTGTATCTTTTGAAAATCGAAACGAACCAAGGGGCATTTATCCGAAAAGTCGCGAAGATGCCGCGCTGACCAAATCAATTATAATCCCATGATTATAATCCCATGAACATTTTTTTGACTGTTTGATCCCATTTTTTTGACAACGATTGTATTCCCATGAACGCTTTTTTAGTTTGACCGCTTGATCCCATTTTTTTGACAACGATTGTATTCCCATGAACGCTTTTTAGTTTGACCGCTTAATCCCATTTTTTTGACAATGATTGTAATTCCATGATTTTTTTTTGACGACCTACATAATCCCATTTTTTTTGAAGACGATTGTAATTTCATGATTTTTTTTTTCGACGACCTACATAATCCCAATTTTTGTTGTAACAATTTTAATCCCATGAATGTGTCCAGTGGAAAGCCGCTATAAAAAGCGGCTTTCTGCGGACATCTTTGCCAAGACAAACTATCCGATTCTCATGAATATCGGGGCTGGAATGCCAGCCCCTTTTTTTTTGCCATATTTTCCGGCTATTTTTGTGGCTAAATAGAACCACAAGCATGTCACTAAAGCCAAGCCACCGCAGCCGCGCCCAAGAATCCAGGGCAGCCATCGAGCGCCTCTACATCGCGATGCGTCATTTATTTATCCGCGGCAACTATAAACCTCTGGGTATTTCCGGCGACGCCATCATCGAGGCGATGATGCAGCTGCAACCAGAGATCTATGGCTCAATCAATGATCCCGAACGGGTAGACCTGGACGGGCTGCTCTATGTCTTCCAGCGCCTGCCGAAAGGCATCGAAGAATGCCGCTATATCAAGCTCATCTCCCGGGAAGGCTTTGAGAAATCAAATTTCCAGGCCATCGTACCGCCCAAGCGCCGCCGCAACTGCTATCGCATTGATGACGAAGAGATGTTCATCGAAATGACCCGCGGGCGCAGCGATATCTATGACATCCTGACCCACCTGACTTTCATGTATATCGAGGCTGAAAAAATCCGCCGCAACAGCGAGGACTACAAGGAGCGTAAAAAGCGTGACTGGCTTATGCTGGAAGACATCGTGCGCCGGGAAGAGGAAGGCGAGGCCTACAATAGCGACATCGCCTACACCTATCTCAGCACTTTGCTCGGGCGCACCTATGAGGAAACCTTAGCCGCCTGCCGCCGTTTTGCGCACGACCCTGATGTCAACAGCATCTTCCGCATCACCTACTGGCTGGGCAAGCTTTCGACGGAGGAAGCCAATGAGTCAAAAGACCGGGAAATTTCCTTTTCCTCTGCGCTGCGCGAGCGCATTGGCCACCACCATTATGGTGAAATATGGGCGCGCAACATCAAAGCATACCTGGCAGAGCAAGGCATGCTCAACCGCCCGGTCCACATCATCAGCGCCAATCCGCATAGCGTGATGAATAGTTTCTACGCCAGTGCGGCCACCGGCCAAAAAGGGCAACTGGAAGACCTGGCCCGCGAACTGAGCGTGGAGAGCAATGCCGAAATGCGCCAACGGGTATTGGATTATGCCCTCAAGCACGGCATGCACCAGATTGAAGACACCAGCGGCACGATGATTACCGTGCAAATTTTCGACACCACAAAAATCAAGCTGGATAAGCTGCCCGCCGAGTTGCAGTACGATGAGGAATATATCGCCCAGGCCAAACCCGTCATCCTGGTGATGGACTATGCTTTTGGCGAGCAAGCCTACGAAACCATGGACGAACTGCTCAAGCCTTATGAGATAGAAGGGCAACGCGTCCCTATAAAAGCAGAATCTATCTCGATCATGGGCAAAGCGGGCATCCTGGAAGGGGGCAAAGGCGACATCATGGTGCCCACCGCCCACGTCTTTGAAGGCACCGCCGATAACTACCCCTTTAACAATGAGTTGCGCGCCGCTGACTTTGAAGGGCATGGGCTGAATGTGCTGGAGGGACCGATGATTACGGTATTGGGTACTTCCTTACAAAACAAGGACATCCTGCGCTACTTCCGCCATTCATCCTGGAATGCGGTAGGGCTGGAGATGGAAGGCGCTCATTACCAAAAGGCCATCCAATCGGCCTCTAAAATACGCCGGAGCATCAACGAGCATGTGGTACTACGCTACGCTTACTACGCTTCAGATAACCCCTTGGTGACTGGTGCCACTTTAGCATCTGGCAGCCTCGGCATGGATGGGGTCAAGCCTACTTATATGATTACGGTGAAAATCCTGAATCAGATTTTGATGCCTTAATACCCCAGCGCATCCTCCACCACGGCATCCAATAGCTCCGCAATCGTCCAGCCGTGGGCGTGGGCCTGCTGGGGGATAATGCTGGTTTCGGACATGCCCGGTATGGTATTGGCTTCCAAAAAAAAGAAAGTGTCGCCTACCAGGATGTAGTCGAAGCGGCACATGCCCCGGCAACCCAAGACTTCATAGAGCTTTTGGGATTGTGCCTGGCATTGTTCCTGCAACGCTTCGCTCAGGCGGGCGGGGGTTATCTCCTGGCTTTGCTTTTCATACTTGGCTTTAAAGTCGAAAAACTCATTCTGAGGCACGATTTCAGTAATGGGCAACACGACGATTTCGCCTCCCTGGCGCACTACGCCATTGGAGAATTCGACACCGTCGAGGAAACCTTCTACCACGACTTCATTGTCGAACTCGAAGGCTTTATCAATGGCGGCGGGCAGTTCATCAGCACGCTTGACTTTAGACACGCCAAAGCTACTGCCATTTTTATTGGGCTTGACGAACAAAGGCAGCCCCATGTCCAGTAAACCTGGCAGGCCAATGGGCTCCCCTTTGCGCAAGAGCTGGGAAGGCGCCATAGGGATGTCATGGGCGCGAAGGAAATCCTTACAGGCTTGTTTATCAAAGGTGAGGGCGCTGACGAAGAGGTTGCAGCCCGTACAGGGGAGCCCCAGCAACTGGAAGTAGCCTTGCAAGCAGCCATCTTCAGCCGGATGGCCATGGATTATGAGGAAGATTAATTCGAAACGGATGCGCTCGCCCCCAACTTGCAGGGAGAAATCGTTCAGGTCCACCCGTGCGCCGGTACTCCTTTCGGTAAAAGCACCTTGATTCAGTTCGATGAGGAACTTGTTGTATTTATCTGCGTCCAGGTGTTGGTACACGGTGGCAGCGCTTTGCAGAGAGACGCCCCGCTCGGCAACGTCCCCGCCGGCTATAATCGCGACGTTCTGTTTTGCTTTCATTTTTTCAGCTTGGCATTTGGGTCAAAGATAGGGGGAAATCGGGAACACGCCGCCTTTTCTGTCGTGAAATGTGCAGGAGGGATTTTGGGCTAAAATCCGGTTGGCTTGGCGCTTTTCCCCTTGTTGCGGCGCTCGTCCCGTTTTGGGTTTACGCAGCCCTCTCCAAAAATGCCAGCCGGCCTTTTAGGAGGGCTCATTTACGTCAAGAAATCCGTATCAAGTTGGAAGCTGGGGTGAGGCTGGCAAGCCTAATACCCCGACCCCGAATTGCGCCCGCCCCCGAATTTGAACTTCATGCCGATGCCTAGCTGCAAGATATTGGAATTCAGGCCTTCATTTTGATTCCACAAGCTGTAGTATCCAATGTCCAACCCGAAGCGCACTTTCCGCCCGGTTTCAAAGCCAGTGTTCGCACCGAAGTAGTTCAACATACCAGAAGACTCCTGAAAATTGGTGCCGAACTGGCCGATGTAGCGCGGCGAGAGGTAAATGGCAAACGTTTCGGAAGGGTGGTAGGAGGTATATAAAGGGACTTGAAAGTTGAGCAACATACCCGCCCCGCTGACGACGCCAAACGCGCCCAGACCAACCCCGGTAGAGAGTGCAAAAGGCCCATCCTGACCACCAACGAGTTGGATTTTAGTATCCACCAGAAAGTTCAAAGCAGTATTGATCCGGATGCCGATGTCCACGTTTTCAGCCACGCCGTAGCGCCCGCCTAATTCGACCAGCGGGATGACGATCTGCTTCAACACTTCATTGACTTCCTCCGATTCCTGGAATTCTGGCACATTGGCAAAGTTGAGCGACAAAGCTACTTCGCCCTGGTCTTTGCCCACCGTGCGCCCGGTATTAAAGCCGGTGAGCGTGGCACAACTGTTGAAAGATAGCACGGCTACTGCAGCCAAAGCGGCAAAGGAAAATTTAAATACTATTTTCATGGTTATCGTTATTTCAATACTACGACAAGGAAATGGGAAGAAAAACAAATCGATATGTCGCCATCCAGAAATCTTCGGGGATTTTGGCCGGATAAGATTTTCAGAGCAGCGTGCGAGGGGGATTGGAAATGCCTGTCCCGATTAAATGAAATCAATCTGGACAGGCATTTCAACTGACGATCCCCTACATTCCTCCGCCCATCAAGCTCTTAGCTTCTTCCATGGTGATGCGGTTGCCGTCGCGATAAGGGACGACCCAAGCATCTTTGATGCCGATTTTCTGCATGTGGCTGCGCAGTTGCTCCGCTTCATCCATATTGCGGAACAACCCGATGAGGATTCGCTGCAGGCCATCTACGGTTTCCAGATCGAAGTTGTCGTCGTCCTTATCCAGGGTGGCAGGGACGCTGGTTTTACCGTAAGCGCCGATTTGTACGCGATAGGTCAGCCCGCGCATGTCGGGCCCGCGGGAAGCCACCGCCTCTTTTTGGTCCCTCATCTGCTGCATGGCATCTTGAGCGGAACGCATGCCCATATTCAATTGGCTGATTTCCTGCTCGAGGTCAGCGATTTTAGCGTCTTTGCGGCTGCGCTCTGATTCCAACTGATTCATACGGCTTTGGAGCTCCTGGTTTTCGCGGCGGTAGCGGTTCAGGTCATCCTCCATCGTCATCAGCGCATCGGGGTTGCTTTTGTAATTTTTCAGCTTTTGCTTGAATTCTTTCTTTTCCTGGCGGCTCATTTTTTGCGCCTGGGCTTGTACCAAGCCGAGAGCCAGGATAGCGATGGCAATAAAAAAGATTTTTTGCAGTCTCATGGTGCTATTGGTTTTTATGATTAATGTAATGACAAAGCACTGAAAGGGCGCTCCGAAAGAGTTGAAGTTGCCAGGGGAGTGAAGATAAGTTGTACTACTTGTAGTAACCCTCCCCATTAGTTGGGAGTTTTAACATCGTAAAGGTAGGGAATATTTTGTGATCATGGCCAGAAATTTGTGGGGTTAAATTTTAGCTGGACAGTAATAAAACTAGAGTGGCGGGCCAGGCTGCTTATACCGGCCCGTTCCCGCCACCTCCAAAACTATTCGAATTGGATGGTATTACCCCAGGTTATCATATTCGTAAATAGGGTGATCCAGCTTATCATTGGGCTGGATGGTCAGCAAAGGGTTGATGATGCCATCTGCCAAGTCATAGACCCATCCGTGGATGGTAGGGATTTGTTGTTTTTTCCAGGAACGCTGAACGATGGCTGTTTTTGCCAGGTTGTGCACCTGCTCCTTTACATTGAGCTCAATTAAACGATTCACCCGCTCGGATTCCGTGGGCAGCGCGTCAACTTCTGCCTGGTTGAAGCGGTAAACATCTTTAATGTTGCGTAGCCAAGTGTCAATAATGCCAATAGATTGGTTGCTCATCGCTGCCTTAACGCCCCCACAGCCGTAGTGGCCACAAACGATGACGTATTTAACTTGCAGCACCTCCACCGCGTATTGCAATACGCTGAGCATATTGAGGTCGGTATGCACGACCATATTGGCGATATTGCGGTGGATAAAGACTTCGCCGGGCTGGGTCCGGGTGATTTCAGTAGGCGGCACCCGGCTGTCAGCACAGCCAATCCACAAAAAATCTGGCTTTTGGATATTCACCAGCCGATTGAAAAAATCTTTGTCTTCTCGTACTTTTTCAGTAGCCCAAGCCTTGTTTTCGCGCAGTAGTTGCTCAAATCGTTCCATGTTTTCAGTATTTTAGTTGTTCAAAATTAAAGTCTTGAAGCCTTCTAAAGCTAAAGCTCCAAGACTTTAACCCAAGGCAGTATCAAAGGGCATGTAATGTTGCTTTTATGCTTCCTCCAAATCGATAAGCCATATTTGGAAATCATTTATAAGCCTGCGGCAAGGGCAATCTCTTATGCCAAGATGCGCCGCAGGGCTGCAACCAGCATACTGATATGGTTGGGGGTGCTGCTCTCCCCCATCAAGCCGATGCGCCAGATTTTACCTGCGAATTGCCCCAAGCCACCGCCGATTTCAATATTGTACTCGTCGAGCAAGCGTTGGCGCACCCGGGCATCGTCCACCCCGGGTGGTATTTTCACGGCATTGAGCATCGGCAGGCGGAAGCCTGCAGGCACCAGGAATTCAAAGCCCAAGGCTTCCATTTCGGCTTTGAGCAGTTCGTGGTTGCGCCAGTGGCGGGCAAAGCGGTTTTCCAGCCCTTCTTCCAGCACCAGGCGGTAGGCTTCCCGCAGGGCAAACATAGCCGAAACCGGTGCCGTATGGTGATAAGCCCGCTTGGCACCCGCCCAATAACTGCGCACCAGCGACAAGTCTAAAAACCAGCTTTGCACTTTGGTTTTCCGCCGCTCCAGGGCTGCTACCGCCTGTTCGCTAAAGGAGACAGGAGACAGGCCCGGAGGGGCGCTCAGGCACTTCTGAGTACCGGAATAGACGGCATCAATCCCCCACTCATCTACTTTCAGCTCCGTACCGCAGTAGGAGGTCACGGCATCCACCAGGAAGAGGGCGCCGGCTTCGCGAGCCATCCGGCCGATCTCCTGGAGCGGCTGTAAGACGCCGGTGGAAGTTTCAGCATGGACGACAGCAAGCACTTTGGGCTGGCAGCGCTCCAGGGCCAGCTTCACCTGCTGCGGGTCTATCGCGGTACCCCAGGGTGCCTCCACCCGGTGTACTTTAGCGCCACAGCGCTCGGCGATATCGGCCATACGCCCGCCGAAGACGCCGTGGATGCAGATAAGCGCCTCATCGCCAGGCTCCAATAAATTGACCAGGCAGGTTTCCATGCCGGCGCTGCCGGGTGCCGAGACGACGAAGGTCAGATGGTTTCGCGTCTGGAAAGTAGCCTGCGCCATAGCCTTGATGTCGTCCATGATGTGGACGAATTCAGGGTCTAGATGACCGATGAGTGGCGTGCTCATCGCTTTCAATACCCGGGGGTGCACATCGCTGGGGCCCGGCCCCATCAGGATGCGCGTACTCGTATGTAATTCGTGTTGAAAAGACATAGCCTGATCTAACGGATGATTAAAGTGGGGATGCGGTCATTCATATCCAAAAGTGTTTCGGTAGTGCTGCCCAACAGCAGGCGCTCCAGCCTGGACATCCCCTTGGAGCCCATCACCAGCAAGTCGCCTTTAGCCTCCAGCCCCTTTTCCAGGATTTGCTGCGCCACATCTGGCAACTCGCTATCTATCAGCAGGGGTTTGACCTCCTGCTCTTGCCCGGGGAATTCATCGGCCATAAATTTGGCGAAGCCTTGTTCGTGGTTGTCCCTGATGTTGCGCTCAAACTGGTCGGGCGTCATATCCAGTGAATGGGCCATGAGGCTAGGCCGCTGGTAAACGTTGATGGCAATGACTTTGACGCCTTTGCCCAGGTGGTGCTTGAGGTCCAGCGCTGCCCGCAGCGCCCGGATGGAGTTTTCGGAAAAGTCCATCGGCACGAGGATGGTTTTTAAGTGGCCGTGGGCTTTTTCGGGTATGACCAGCAGGTTCAAGCCGCTCTGGCGGATCAGGTTTTTCGCCAAGACGCCGTTTTGGGAGCCGGCCTTCCTGCCTACCACGATCAGGTTGGTCTTTTTTTCGTTGGCCAGCATGACAAACTCTTCTAAAACAGCGCCTTGGCGGATGTGGTATTCCAGGTTGTGGCGGGTCAGCTGCGGGGGTAGCTTCCCGGCTTCTTTTTCCAGGGCAGCCTGTATTTCAGCTTCTTTTTCTTCGCTCAGGCCGGTAGGCTTCTCTGGATATACCGCACGCAAGGGCCACATCGGTTTCGGGGCGGATACGACGTGCAGCAGGGCTGTGCTCTTAAAAGGGATGTGCTCCCCAAAAAAACCCAGGTACTTCAGCACTTGGGCATCAGTTCGATTTAGGGCTAGCCCTACCAGAGCTTCTACGGGCTTAAGGCCTGTCGTATTTCCTTGGGTTTCTGCTTGTCCTCCGCTGGTGGATTGCATATCAGAGATGGTGTTTTAGTTGGTCGGCAAAATTGCGCTTGCGCCCGGCCTGCCAGCTCGCCGGCCATGCCGGGGCACTGACAAAGATAAACATTAATTTTGGTGAGCAGTGAAAGGATGCGGGGATTTTTGTGCGAAAAAGGGCTGGAATGATAGCCGCTGCCCATACCTCTTAAAAACTGAGGACCGACAGCAACGACCCCACCCTAATCTCAGAGGCGATTGATTCTAATGAGCTTAAACTGATGATGACTTATCCTTTACCCTTTATCCTTCACCCTTTACCCTTTATCCTTTACCCT
>CAYSPJ010000030.1:29465-45228 GCA_964432875.1 uncultured Phaeodactylibacter sp.
GATGACTTATCCTTTACCCTTTATCCTTCACCCTTTACCCTTTATCCTTTACCCTCCCCCCCTTCATTTCTTCAAAATCGTTTTAGTCGCGTAGTACTTATGGTCAAAAACCAGCGTGAGCCACAGCGCCTGCGGAGCGATCTGGCTATCCAGCCGGATGTTTTGGCGGTTTTCGCCGACGGCTGAGTTCTCCAGGCGGCCCCGCTGCAGGATCTTGCCGTCCTGGCTGCTGAGGAAGTAATCCACCCGCATCGTGCGGGGCAGGGTATAGCTGATGCCCAACTCCTCGCTGACCGGGTTTGGGTAGGGCTCGAAGCTATAAGGATGCTTCCCCTGCACTTCCTGGATAGCTGTCGTGTTGGTTTTGATAAGACGGACGGCGTAAATCGAAGTATCCGCGCTGGTGGTATTAGTCTGGTTATTGCTAAAGGGGTTGCGCGAAGGGCTGAGGATGCCGCCATATATGTGCCCGATCAGAATCGTATCGCTCGGTATCTGGCTGAGCAGAATGATTTTGGAATCAGTATGCGGCAGCTCCTGATTGATGATAAATTCGGCGCTGGCCCCCTTTAGTCCCGGCATCTCGATGGGCAGTTGATACTCCTGGAGGCTGCCATCAGCAAAGCGCGTCAGGCGGCTGATGGTGCGCACGAAGGGCACCTGATGGTCCTGAATCAGTTGGCCATCCTGGTAGTAGTACTGGCTGATGCCTCCAAAAAACACGGCGTGCATCTGGTTATGGCCGCTATCGTACAGCGCAACCTTGGCACTGTGGTAGTTGCACAAGTATTGGTTGAACTCGGGGATCGGCGTATATCCGCTGGCAGTGATATCCACCGGGTACAAGAACGGCAAGTCGGCATTGATTTGGAATACGCCAGAAGAGATAGTATAGCCTTCCGCGCCATCGGGAAATATCTGCGGCAGCAGATTGTAGTCCCTCCGGCGCAGGTGGATGGGGTCGGCGATGGCCTCGTAGCTGTCGAAGCTCAGCTCATCGCCCACACTCCGGATGGCGAATTTGCGGATCTCGTTGGTATAGGCCTGCACGAAGCCCGGCCCGTGGTCGGGCCCATGGGGGTTGTAGCGCCCATCGAAGCGGTGCCCGCCGACGAGGTAAAACGTATCGCCGATTTTCCCCAACTGCCCGCCAGTGACGGCAAAAACATCATGGCTAATCTGCTTGAAGTAAGGTGCGATGGCACCGCCACTGATAATAGCCTGCACCAAGCCAGGCAAGTTTACTGCAGCGAGATAGGGAAAGGTGAGGTAGCGATCGGACGAAGCGGAGTAAGCGTAGCCGCCAATGATATACAAATCATCTCCATCCTGGAAAAAATTCAGATTGGTAGACTGTAGTTGCTCGGCCAGTCCGGTTGGCAGCACGCTCACCGAAGCTTTCCAGAAGGTCGAATTTGCCACATCAATCACGTAGATATCGGTATTGTTTTGAGCTGCGGGGAAAGCATTGAACGGCTGCCGGGCGTGCACCCCATCCCTCCGCCCGCCAATGACGACCCACTTGCCGCCGTGCTGCCCGAAGGCATAGGAGTGCAGCCCCGGCAGGTTGGGGATATTGACGGGCTGTAGTTCCAGTTCGTAATCGAAAGCGCCTTGGGCAGAGAGGGGCAAAGCGCTGAAAATCAGTGCCGCCAGCATCAGGAGGAGTTTATTCATGTTTCTTTTTTTGGTGGTACCTCAAAGTTAAAGGTTACAGACGGTTGGGTCTGTGATAAAAGTCACTGAGAGGGGCGCATAGTGCTGCTGAAGCGGGATGATTATACCAAACCCGCTGGTTTCATTTATTGCAGATATAAATGACCGTTGCTGCGCCCAGCACATCTCTCGTCATGCGAAGGCAGGTAGATGAGCCGATGTTGACGGGCGTACGCCTGAATCATCTCCATGGTTTTTCGATCGCCCACTATTGCTTATCTTTGCCGCCAAGCCGCCGGCGAAGGAGGCTGTGCCCCAACTGCTCTGCAGGGCGACAAGCATCAAAAACAACGCAAATGCAATTCGACAAATCAACCACCCTCTTCCCCGCCAGCCAGGACATGGCCTTTCTGGGCCACTGCAGCATCTCCCCCCTTTACGGCCCGGCCGCCGACCTGGCTGTCGAGCTGATCCGCGAACAGCAGTATCGGGCTGGCTTGCATTTCGTGGCTACCTATCTGGAACAGCTCGAACAGTTAAAAATCCATACGGCTACCCTACTGCGCACCCAGCCGGAGCATATCGCAGCGGTAAAAAACACTTCCGAAGCCATCTCGATGATCGCCAACGGCTATCCCTTCGAGCCGGGCGACGAGGTGATTTCCTACGTACACGAATACCCGGCCAACCACTATCCCTGGCGCTTGCAGGAGCAGCGGGGCGTCAAGCTGAAGCTGCTCTCCAACGTGCCGGCTCGGCCCGGCCTTAGCCTCCCCGGCGCTTGGAGCATGGTCGAGTTGGAGTCTCTCATCACGCCGCGCACCCGCATCATCGCGCTGAGCCACGTGCAGTTCACCAGCGGCTATGCCGCCGATTTGCGTGCTCTGGGGCAGTTGTGCCGTGAGCGTGGCATCGATTTGGTGATTGATGCCGCCCAGAGCCTGGGCAGCATGCCCATTTTCCCGGAAGAAATGAACATTGCCGCCCTGGCTTCGGCCGGCTGGAAATGGCTGTTGGGCCCCTTCGGCACCGGCGTCTTCTATACCTCGGCCCCCTTCCGCGACAAGCTGGCCCCCGTGCAGATCGGTGCTGAAACCATGCAGCAGGGCTTCGACTACCTCGACCACAACTGGACCCCGCATACCACGGCCAAGCGCTTCGAGTATAGCTCTTCCCCCATCAGCTTGGTGGCAGCCCTGGCCAAGGCCATCGGCGAGGTACACGCCCATTACGGTGCCGAGGCGATCTTCCAGGAAATCCTCCGCCTGCAAGATGTCTTCTTGGGTGCGCTGGATAATCCGCATCTCGAGCCCCTGGTCTTCGAGGGGCCTCACCGCTCGGGCATCCTCTCCATCGTCGGCCCCGACCTGAAGGCCCTCAACCAAGGCCTGCTGGACGCCAAAATCGCCTGCGCCTTGCGCAGCGGCTTTTTGCGCGTAGCCCCGCATTTTTATAATACAGACGAGGAGATGCTGCGGTTGGCGGAAGCCTTGTCAAAAGTTCATCGCTAAGGTTCGACTCAGGATGTTGACCTCCAAGCGGATTGCGGGCATAGCCTGTCGATGCACCTCCACCAACTGAGCAGGTTTCAGAGGCTCGCCTAAAACGATAGCGCTAGCTATCTGAGTATAAAAAGAGCGCCCTCCCAATAGCCATGGAAGGCAAAGCGCAGCAATGATATGTCAGGCTGACCAAAGCCGCCAAAAGATTGAGTTCTTCGACAGAAATATTAAGTGCTTTGATCGCTTTGTTGATTTTCCTCAACATGGTATCCCTCTTTCTTTGCTGTTGTATCAAAAGACAAGAGCAAAAAGCAAAGCAACAAGGAAAAGTTTACCTTTTTCGTTTTACATAAGCCTCAATGCCCTTCCCCTTCAGTTCCTTTTCCAGGCTGCTGGCCTGGCTGAAGGAATCGAAGCGGGCTACGAGCACAACCGAGTATTTGCCACGATCAAAAGGCTCGATGGATGCGCCGGTATAGCCCAGCCCACTCAGCTTTTCAACCATAGACTGGGCATTCTCAGCTACACTGAAAGTGCCTGCCAACACCAGGTAATCCCCGGAGCTTGATACGCGCGGCTGAGTGTATTCCTGGGGTTCGGCTGGCCGGGCTTCGGCCCTTTCTGCCACAGGTGCTTCCGCACGCTGGCCAGAGGTTTCGTCCACCCGCTCATCGTACCGGCTGCCCTGCTCGCCGGTGCTGTCCCAGTCGTCTAGCCCTTGATTGCGGTCGGAATCCCAATAAGCGGTATCCAGATCGGCGGTATCATCTTCGTACAACGAGCTAATATCCTCGATCGCTTCTGGTTCCTTGGGCCCCCTAAGCAGGTTGGTGGTCATATAGATAAGATAAATCAGCGCTGCTACGCATACTGCTACAATCCCGATGGTTACATAATCAAACCTTGACATATCGCGTTTCTTTTTTGTTTGAACTCCAAATTAAGGGATTTTTTGTCTTTTAGCGGCACAATTGCCAAAATAAAAAATCTGCGCTTTGGCTACACAATGGCAAAAGTCCTCCAAAATGAACCAAAAACTGGCTTTGATGTCTAATTCTTCCGATATTTACCCCGCGTTAAATGTACTTGTCCCAAAACCATCTTATCTCATGCGGCGGTTCATACTAAACATCCTTTTCCTATCCTTATCGTTCTGCAGCGGCATAGCCCAGATCTGGAACGGTGCCGACACGCTCTACGGCAACGAATGGATTCGCTATGGGCAGCCTTATTTTCAAATTAAAATCGGTGCCGATGGCCTTTATCGCATCCCTTACACGGCGCTGCTAGAAGCAGGTGTACCAGCGGCTGAACTTCAGGCCAGCCGATACCAGCTCTGGCACCTGGGGCAGGAGCAGCCCCTTTACACCAGTACTGCCGCTGGACCCTTGGGCCCCGGCGACTACCTCGAGTTCTACGGCCGCAAAAACCGCTCGGAGTTGGATCGACACCTCTTTGAGCGCCCCGACGATGACATGCTCAACCCCTGGTACAGCCTGTTTACCGATAGCGCGGCCTATTTCCTCACCTGGGGCGGGCCGGGCGAACTGGGCCGGCGCTACGAAACCATCGCCAATGATCTCACCAACCTCCCTCCGCCCGAGCAATGGTTCTGGGATACGCTGCGGCTGAATATCAATGATGCCATTTTCATTAAAAGATACGACGGGCAAAACCTGGTGGCTTATTCCGAGTTCGACGAAGCCGAAGGCTTTGCCAGCACCATACAAGCGCTACATTCCCACCAGCTTGTTCCAAGCCAGGCCTATGCCGGCGGCCCGAATGGCCTGTTGCGCATCAGGCTGGTTTCCTGGGCGGGCAATCACCACTTGGAAATCAACCTCAATGGCAGCCCGGCCTATACGGAAACTAATTTCCCCGCCTTCCATTTGACCACCATAGAAATCCCGATTACCAATGCTGCTTTGCTAAACAACCTCAATGTATCCATTGCCGGCCGGCTCGGCAATAATGACCGCTATGCAGTAGCCGATATTAGCCTGATTTACCCCCGGCGGCTGACATTCTCGGATCAAAGTATCCATGTGGGGCTCCCCCCCTCCCCGGCCCGCCGTTACTTTGAGCTGCCCAACGCGGCCCTCAGCCTGGTTTACGACCTGACTAACGCCCGCCGACTGGAAGCGGAGGTACAGGGTGGCACGGCACGCTTTGCCCTGCCACCCCTGGCCCAACCCACCCAGCTTGTGCTGGCTAGTGAAACGGCGGGGGTCAGGCTGCTGGAAAGCCCTGCCCTGCGGCCGGTTTCCTTCACCGACTATTCCGGTTTCAATGCCGATTATTTGATTTTGACAAGTGGGGCGCTATGGCAGGAGGGTATGATTGGGGACAACCCCGTACAAGACTATGCCAATTACCGGGCCTCGGCAGAAGGCGGCGGCTATAGCGTCGCTATCGTGCCGGCCGAGCAACTTTACCACCAATTTAGCTATGGCCTGGAACAGCACCCCCTGGCTATCCGCAATTTCAGCGCCTTTATAGCCCGAGCCGGGCAAGGGCCACGCTTTGCTTTCCTCATCGGTAAAGGCTACGAGTACCAATTCGTACGTAATGAAAACAGCGCTCGGCGCCAGCAAAACCTGATCCCTACCTTCGGCAACCCTGGCTCAGACAACCTGCTCTTCGCTCCCCCGGGTAGCAGCGTGCCTCGCTGTGCCGTCGGCCGCCTGGCCGCCAAATCGAAACATGAGGTACGGGACTACCTGGAGAAAGCCAAGCTTTACGATGCAAGCTGGCTCCTGCCCCGCAACGCAACCAACTACGCCTGGAAAAAGAAGGCACTGCACTTGGCAGGCGCCGCAGGTAGTGAACAGAACGGGATTGTCAGCTTGTTGCGCCTGATGGAGAATGAACTAACGCGCAATAAAATTAATGCCACCGTCACCACCTACCGCAAGGAATCTACCGACCCGGTAGCCGGTTCGGTGAATAGCGCAGTAATCGCCGCCGTAGATAATGGCGTGCTCATCAAAACTTTCATGGGCCATGGTGGCATCGTCAATACCGATTTTGCCATCGATGACCCGGATCTTTTCGACAATGCGCCTCGCTATCCGCTCATCTTCTCTTTGGGCTGCCTGACAGGCAATTTATACACTCCGGAAAACAGCGTCAGTGAAGCTTTTACTCTCACGGCGGCCAACCGGGGTGCTATCGGCTACGTCGCATCTTCTGGCTATGGCGTCACCAATTCCTTAAGAGATATGGGGCAGCGCTTCTATGCGCTGGCGGGTGGAGAGATGTATGGCGCTTCCGTCGGCGAAATCATGACTCAAGTGCGGGCTGGTTTTGATGCCTCCTTTAGCCCCGGCACCCGCGCGCTGAATAATCAGCTCAACCTCCATGGCGATCCCGCCATCCGCATCAATGATGTAGATGCGCCAGACTACGTCATCGATTTCCAGTCGGCCCGCCTCGAGCCCCTGCTCATCAACACCCAAACGGCGAAAGTGGAGGTCAGCTTCTCCTTGGTCAACATCGGTGCTGTGCAACGGGATACCTTCCTGCTCATTGAATACACCCACCGCTTGCCTGGCGGGCAGGCCCAGTCCTTTATCGACTCGGTGCTCACCACTGGCGCGTTTACTGACGTCCACGCGACCATCCCCCTGCCGCGAGATGGCAGCGGCGTCGGCATCAACACTTTGTCTATCCGCATCGATGCGGATAACCGCATCCAGGAGCTACCCCTGGCCGAGGCGGAGGAGAACAACCAATTGCAGGGCCCCAATGGCGAAGACAAGCTTACTTTCTTCATTTTTGACAATACCGTAAAGCCTATTTCGCCTCCGGATTTTGCCATCGTTGACCGGCAGGATGTAGCACTGACGGCTTTCACCTCGGATGCCTTTGCGCCAGCAAATGATTATCTGTTTGAAATGGATACTAGCGCCCTATTCAATAGCCCGCTCAAGATCGCCAGCCGCCAGCGGGCCAAGGGCGGGTTAGTCCAATGGGCCCCGGGCCTGGAGCTGACTGAGGGTACAGCCTATTATTGGCGGGTGGGGATCGATAGTACTGCGCTGGGCCGGGATTCTACGCTCTGGGCCGGCAGTTCCTTCCTTTACCAGCCAGGCAATGGGCCGGGCTGGAACCAGTCCCACTACTATCAATTCCTGGACAATGAATTTGATCGCATCTGGTTGGATAGCACCCGGCAGTTTCACTATGCCAACGTGCTTTACAACGTCATTGGCCGGGCAGTGATCCGCTCGGAAACCAATGACACCCGCACCCGGGTCTTCATCAATTCCAACCGGGTGGCCAATGTCACCAACTCGCCCTCCATTAGCGCGGTGGTCTTCGACCCACTCAGCGGGCGGCTGTGGGCATCAACATCTTTCCGCCTAAGCGGTACGGCTCAAGCCCGAGGCGCTGCTATCAATTTCTTCCGCGACGAAATCCCGTCGGGATACTGGGTCGTGGCCGCTACCTTCCACGCGCCAGGGCAAAGCTTCGCGCTGGAAGATTGGCCACAGGATTCGCTGGCCTTTGGAGACAATCTGGCCAGCGTACTACGCGCCCAGGGGGCGGTATTGGTCGATCAGTTATATGAACAAGGGCCTAGCCCCTATCTTTTTGCGTACCAAAAAGACGTTGGCCCAATCGCGGAAGACTTGGCCCCGCCCGGAGAAGAAAATGCCAATATCTTCTTCGACTTTCCGGCTCGCTCGCCGGAAGGCGGGCTGACTTCCAAGCTCCTTGGCCCGGCCCTGTCGTGGAGCGCGCTAGAATGGAGTTATCGCCCAGGCAGCGACAGCCTGCCGCCGCCCGATGAATCAAAGCTTCTGGTCTGGGGATTGGCCTACGAGCAGGCCTCTCCCCAATTGCTGCTGGAAACATCCGAGCCGCCGTCTAGCCGCCTGGCGGCTATCGATGCCGCCCAATACCCTTTCCTGCGCTTGCAGTGGAAGAGCCGGGACAGCCTCAACCGCATGGCTCCTCAATTGGACCACTGGCGCGCCTATTATTCGGCGGCTCCCGACCTCGCGCTCGCCCCGCTTGATGCCGGTAAAGACACCCTGCAAGAGGGAGAGCCCCTGCGCCTGCAACTCGCCGTGCATAACCTCTCCAACCAGGTGATCGACAGCCTGCCGATCCGCTATACTATAATTGCGGCAGACAACCAGCAAAATTCCTGGGAGGAGCGGGTGCCACCAATCCCGGCCAGAGGCATGGTGGAGCTGCCTTTTGAAACCAGCACCCGCGGACTGCCTGGATCGAACCGCATATTCATCGAGCTCAACTCCAGCCGCTCGCCAATCGAGCAGGATTATCTCAACAATATCGCCAGCAAGCCTTTTTATGTAGAAACTGACCAGCGGTCTCCGGTGCTCGATGTCACCTTCGATGGCCAGCACATCATGGATGGCGACCTGGTCTCGGCCCGGCCGCTGATCGCCATCAGCCTCAAGGATGAAAACAAGTTCCTTGCCCTGCAGGATACCGCCCTTTTCCGCCTGCGCCTGCGCTACCCCAATGGCTTGGAGCGGCCGGTCTTTTCAACCGAGCCCAACCTGGTTTTCATGCCCGCCGAGCTGGGGCGCAGCAACCGCGCCTCCATCGAATGGATGCCCCGCCTGGAAGAGGACGGGCAGTACCTGCTCAGTGTGCAGGGCCGTGATGCCAGTGGCAATGCTTCCGGCCTTTGGGATTACCGCATCCGCTTTGAAGTGATTACCCGGCGCAGCATTTCTAAATTATTGGCTTACCCTAACCCCTTTTCCACCTCCACCCGCTTTGCCTATACCCTCACCGGCGACAGCCCGCCCGAGCGCTTCATGATCCGCATCATGACGGTATCCGGCCGCATCGTCCGGCAAATCACTCAGGATGAATTTGGCCCCATGAAAATCGGTACCCACCTCTCCGACTTTGTCTGGGACGGCACCGACGATTTTGGCGGCCGCCTCGCCAATGGGGTCTATCTCTATCAGATACTGGCCGAAGAAGCGGATGGCACGAGCTTCGATGCTTATGAAAACAGCCAGGTGGACCGCTTTTTCAAGGGGGATATCGGCAAGGTCGTGTTGTTGAGGTAGTAGCGTGTGAAGGTTGAGGATGCTTTGTTCAGCATTATGCCCTAGCCTAGTGCCCCATGAACGAAGTTCTTGCACACCCAAGCCTTGCCCTTTCACCGCCATGCTGCGTTGCTTCCCGCTTTTTCCTCGAAAAAGCGGGATCGCGTAGCTTCGGCTATGCTCTGATTCAAGTCTAGGGCCCCTTCCCCAGACTTGAATGGCGCCTTGCCTGGCGGCGAAATGGCGGCGGCTTAATGTTCAACAACTTCATTCATGGGGCACTAGCTCGCGTTTTTCGTTCGACTTGTTGCGGTATGCCGATGCAGGTGCCAGAAGAAAATCAGCGTAAAAGCGAAGTAGCCCAAGCCCGCACTGATGGAATAACCAAGGATGAAGGCATCGATCCGCCCGAGCTGCAAGCCCAGGCCTATGCTAGCAAATGCGGCCAGGGCCAGGTAAACATTGAGCACCAACTCCATGCGGACGATATTCAACAGCTCAGCCAGGTAGCTGATGGGGTGGAAAAGGGCCTTGCCAGCAAACAAAGCCCACATCCACTGCGCATACTGGCCAGCGCTTTCCCAGTCCGGCCCGAAGAGCCAGGCAAAAAGGGCAGGGGCCCACCACAGCAGAACTGAGAGCGGTAGGAGGGCGAAGGTCATAACCCCCGCCAGCACTTGCCGCGTCAGGGCCAGGGCGCGCTGCGGGGCTTCAACCAATTGCCCGGCCATCTCCCGGTAATAGGCCTGAGCGATGGCGTTGGTAGCTAAATTCAAGGGTGCCCAAACGAGCCGATAGGCCAGGAAGTAGAAGCCCGCTTCCTGAGCGCTAAAAAAGCGCAGTAGCAAAATGGGCTGGATGTTGCTGGCCAAAGCATTAAGCAATTGACTGGGGATGGCATACTTCACCAGCGAGAAATATTGTTTGGCCAATGCTCGAAAAAACCTATATTGCAAGCCGAAGCGCCAGGGGAAGCGGCGCAGTTGGGCCAGCAAAAAGAGGTTGGCAGGCAGCAGCCCCAAGGCGTAACCGATGGCCAGCCCATCATCCGGCCTAATCCCTGCCAGCAGCAGCTGGCCCGCGGAAGCTCCCAGCGCAAACAGGAGCTTGGAGATGCTGATGTCGGCCAATCGGCCTTCGCGCAGGAGGAAAAAATGCAGGCTTGAGAATAGCCCCAGCAGTGCCGCAGCGGCGTAGAGCCATGGCCAATGGTGCGGCTGCCAGGCGGGGAAGGAAAGCCCCCAAACGGCACTGAGCAATACAAAAGCAAGGATGATGGCGGCACTCAAGCCCAATAGGCGGAGGGCAGCCTCTTGGGCTGGCGCCAGCACGATGGCCAGCTCATATCGGAAAGCCACTGCAATGGACAGGATGTTGGCCACCGCCAGGAAAACAGCAAACCGCCCGAATTCGGCCGGCGTGTAAAAATGCGGCAGCAATAGCGAAAAGGCAAACCATATTACTTGGGCCATCAGGCTGCCCGCCGCTAGAGTGATAATATTTTGTATGAAGCTACGCTGGATCAATATTGATATGCTTGGAAGGCCCAAAATCATGGCTTGGCTGGCAGCCCTGCTGAGCCTATTCTGCTTTTCCCTGCCATTTACCAAGTTGTTTTATTTGCCAAAGATAGCTTATAAACTGCAATATCAATGGGCCGCGGGCCTATACCGCGCTGCTAAACCAACCGAAGAGGAGAAAACCCCTTAATATAAGATGGACAAAGTGCAATACCAGCAATTCTGCGATAAGCTGAAGGAGGTGCCGATCTTCCTCCAGCCCTGGTGGCTGGATAGCGCGGCTGGGCCCGAAAATTGGCAGGCCATAGTTGCTACAACTCCAGGTAGCCAATACCCTTCCGGCATTATGCCCATCTGCTTTCGCCAAAAACTGGGCATCAAATACATCAGCATGCCACTGGCTACTCCCTTCCTGGGCCCCTGGCTGGACGTCCCCGCAGGCTTGAAGCCCAACAAGCGCCACCATTTTGAGCGCAACACCCTACAGGAGCTAATCAGGCAAATACCCAGGGCCCTGTATTTGAAGTATAAGAGCCACTATGCGCTGCAGGATTGCCTGCCTTTTTATTGGGCGGGCTACCGCAATACCTTGCGCTATACCTACTTGCTAGACCTAAAGCCTGTAGCTGAAATCCATGCGGACATGAGCTCCAATATTCGCCGTGATATTCGCCAGGCCGCGCGGGTTTTAACCCTGGCCGATGATTTATCGGCCGAGCAGTTCTACTCGACTATGATCCAATCTTTCACCCGGCAGCGGCTGCCCCCTCCCTTTTCTTTGCCCTGGTTTTTGAAGATGGACCAAGCGATTTCCAGCCATGCCGCAGGCAAAAAGTTTTTTGCCCTGGACCAGCAAAACAGAATCCATTCCGTAGTCTATCTGATTTGGGATAAACATACGGCTTATTACTGGCTGGCAGGAGACGACCCGCAGCTCCGCAAAAGCGGTGCCGGGATATGGCTTTGTTGGCAAGCCATCATTCATGCTCAACAGCAAGCGCTGACAACTTTTGATTTTGCGGGCAGCATGATCAAAAACATTGAGTTGGTGCGCCAGCGTTTTGGCGCCCGGCAGCAAGGGTTCTTTCAGTTTGAGCATTTCGGTGGTAGCGCGCTAGGCAGGTTAGCTGCGGTTTGGAAATAGCAGCCCTGGTGGCTTATCCTAAGCGGCGCGCGATAAATAACTGTCAGATTTCCTAGGAGCGCTTTTGGCTTTACCCTGCGTTGAAGAACCGCCTCCCTTAGGAATGGCTAAGGTCGGGAACCTTCGCCTTGGTTAAAACCAAAATCGCTAGCCTATTAAACCCAACAGTTATTTATCGCGCGCCGCTAAGCCCTGCACAAATTCCGCCATCATCGCCTCCCAGGTATAGGCCTCTAACGCTTCCTGTCCATAAGCGGGGCCTCGCTCACCCTTTTGCCAGGCGGCATAACGCTCCAGGATGAAATGGCGCAGGCCTGCTCGATCGGGCGCATCGGAGAAGTATGCAAAGCCCGCGCGGACCGACTGGAGGATACCGTCCAGTTCAGGCTCATAGCCTCCCTGAACGAGGGCGAGTATCGGGCGCTGGGCAGCGAGGTACTCGTACAACTTGCCCGTGAGGATGCCCTGGATGTGAGGCCCCGACCAAGTGAGCAGCAGGTTGAGGTGGCTGCTGCGCTGAATGGCCAGCGATCCCTCCAAGCTCAACAACCCATTGCTGCTGTTGATGGCCGATAGGCCGCTGGCCTCTGCCCAAGCATCCCAGATCGCCTGGTCTTTTCCCGCATAACGCAATTGGAGATGCGCGGCCGATAGCAATCCCTCCTCCAGCAGCGATGCTAAAATTTCCAGCAAAGGCATGGCTGTTTGCTTACTGGGGTATATCGAGCCCGTATAAGCAATGGTAAAGCGCTCGCTCAAGCTGTTGCCCTCGGGGGAAAAAAAAGCGGGGTTGACGCCATTGCGCAGTACCTCTACCGGCTTGCCGTAGCGCTCCAAATAGCGGGCCAGCCCCTTGGAAACGGTGACGACTTTATCCGCCCGGGCGATGATCCGGTGGTTGAAAGCGTGCTGCAACGCGGGCCAATACACGTTGAGGCGATTTAGATCCACGTGCGGGTCGCGGAAATCGGCAACCCAGTAAAGATGGGGAAAGCGGCGTTTGAGCAGCCAAGCGACCAGATGATCAGCATAGGGTCGATAGGAAGAATAGATATAACTGATGTTGCGGGCTTTGATCAACTTCACCGCTTGCCGGTAAGCGCTCATCAGGTAGAGCAGCCCCCCTTCGTCCAGCAATAAGTTAGTGGGGAAGCTATCTTTGAGCTGGTCGAGGGCGGAAGGGCCGCCCTTACCCAAAGAGCCGCTGAAATGCCCTGCCTGGCGCCCGAGCCGATGCAGCAAGGTACGAAAGTCGAAAGTGCGCACCGGGTAAACATCGAAGCCGTTGGCGTCAGGAAAGGGGTCGGCCAACATAAAATCGCGGTTGCGGGTAGTAATCACATAGTGCGCCCCGAAGTGTTGGCGGAACTGCAGGGCTATATTATAGTTGCGCAGCGCACCGATGGATTTCACTGGCGGAAATTTATACGCAATTTGCAGGATACCAGCTTGTTTGATGCCCATGATGCAAATGTGAAGTCACTTCAAAATCGATAGCTTGCGCCTGGCAGGTTTGACCCGGCCCTGGCCCAGCACCTGCTGGCACAATTTCAGATAGGCTGCCAGGACGATTTTGTCATCAAATTCCCGCAAGGCTTTTTCACGGCTGTATTCACCCATAGACTGCAAGCTTTCGGTGCCGAGATGATACAAGCCCAGCATCGCTTCGGCAAGAGCCATAGCAGAACGGGGAGGTACGAGCATGCCGTTCTTACCTTCATCTACTGTTTCCCGGCAACCCGCCACATCAGCAGCAATGACGGGTTTGCCCATCGACATGGCCTCCAGGATAGCCCGGGGCAAACCCTCGCGATAGGACGGCAGCACCAACGCGTGGGCGTGCTTGAGGTATTGGCGCACATCATGAGTAGCTCCGAAATAGCGGATGTGATGCGATTCGACCCATTGTAGCAACTCCTGCCGGGAGGCTGCCGCGGGGTTCTCCGCGTTCAACTGGCCTACTACCCAACATTCTGCCTGGGGTGCGACGCGCTGCAATTGCCGGGCCGCTTCTACATATTCTCGAATCCCCTTGTCGTAGAGCAAGCGCCCGATGAAGAGGAAGATGAATTTATCGCTATCGGGCTGCACCAAAGGGCGGAAGTGATTGGTATTGACCCCCGAACCAGGGATGACCAAACTCCGCTCCGGCTTTACCAACCCATTTTCGATAAAAAGCTGCCGGTCTTCGCCATTGTGGAAAGCAACAAAGGGCAAACGCCGGAACGCCACTTTATACAAACCCTCTACCAAGCGGCTGAGCAAGCCCTGATGGATAAAGGCATAGCCCAGGCCAGTAACCGTGGGGATAGAGGGCAGGCCAGCCCAGCGCGCCGCCAGGCTCCCGAAGATATTGGGCTTGATGGTAAAGTGCAGGATCAAATCTGGCTTTTCGCGCCGATAGATGCGGTACAACTCCCACATCAGCAGCAAATCCCATAGCGGGCTTTTGCGCTGGGGCGCCAGAAAACGCAAGGGGATATGGCGGGTAAAATAACTGTCGTTGAGGTAATGGATATACTCATCTACCGGCGCAATGACGATTACCCGATAGCCAGCAGCCTTGAGCTGTTTGATGAGCGGCTGACGGAAATTGAAAATATTCCAGGTGCCGTTGGCTACAATTGCGATAGTTTTTCTCATAGTTGGGGGTAAAACAGCCTGGATTTACGAGAAACCCTGGTTATGGACTAATCTGCTTTTTTAATCTGCCCGGCTACTTTTTTGATTTCCTGTTCGCGCTCTTTGGGCCAGATAAGCAGTACATCGCCCTCATCCACGACGATATAGCCATCCAGGCCGGCGATGACTGCCAGCTTGCCCTGGGGCATGCGGATGAAGCTATTGCGGGTATCCATCGGCATCACCATGTCGCCCTGGATGGCATTGGCTGCTTCGTCGTGAGAGCTTTCGGCATAGAGGGAAGCCCAGGTGCCCAGGTCTGACCATCCAAAGCTGGAAGGGATGGTATAAACATTGGGCGCTTTTTCCATGATGGCATAATCCACACTGATAGAAGGCGTAGCCGGATAAGCTTCATCGATAAAAGCCTGCTCACCGGGCGTATTGTAATGAGGCTGGCCAGCAGCCAAAATGCGGTGTATCTCTGCCGCATGTTGCTGGAAAGCCTGTAGCAACACCTGGGTGCGCCAGACGAAAATGCCGGCATTCCAGAGGTAATCGCCGCTGGCCAGATACTGCCGGGCTAGTTCCAGCGGCGGTTTCTCAGTAAAAGAAAAGACTTTGCGGGCTGGGCCTGCTTCTGCTGGTTGAGGCGATTGATCAAATTGGATATAGCCATAACCGGTATCCGGGCGAGAGGGTTGTATGCCCAAGGTGAGCAGCACATCCTGGCTTTCGGTAAAAGCCAGGCCCGCCCGAAGGGTTTCAATAAAGGCATCTTCCTCCAGGATGACATGATCGCTGGGCGCAACTACCAGGTTGGCCTGTGGGTTGAGCGCCTGAAGCTTGAGGGCAGTATAGGCAATGCAAGGCGCCGTATTATTGCGTGAAGGCTCGGCCAGTATCTGGTTGTCCGATAGCTCAGGCAATATTTCTTTGACCAGCCCGACGTATTCTCGGTTGGTGACGATGAAGATGTGCGCGGCCGGGCAGAGCTTCAGGAAACGTTCAAAGGTGAGCCGCAGCAAGGGCTTACCCACGCCGAGGATATCCAGAAATTGCTTGGGGCGCTCAGTGCGGCTGGCGGGCCAAAAGCGGCTGCCGACCCCTCCCGCCATAATGGCTACGTATATGTTCGATGGATTCATCTTCGTTTAGCTTAGCTTTAACAGCATCTCGTTTAAGGTTGTAAAGGTAGGGATTATTGTTTTGAATGCCCATGAAAAGCTATAAGAGTTGGCGATTGGCAAACTTCAGCTTCAACAATGCTGCAGCCATGCG
>CAYSPJ010000031.1:0-34468 GCA_964432875.1 uncultured Phaeodactylibacter sp.
GCAACGTACCCGCCAGAGGCCCTATTCGGGCCTCTGGCGTGGATCAGCGAGCTGCGCATCCGTCTGAAAGACAGGGCGAACGGACCTCGGAAAGGCCCTGCATTCTGAAAATGTCCAGTAGTATGGTCTTATGCAAGCTCAGGTAACCTGTATGCACAATAAGGTCGATAGCAAGAAGGCCTCCGTTCACTTGCCTCAATATAAAACAATCTTCACTACCTCTCGCTCCTCAGAAACAAAGACATACATCCCTGCCGGTAGCGCAGAGAGGTCCATCTGATGGTCTTTCTGTACCCGCCACACCGGCCTGCCCGCCAGATCAGTCAATACGCCGCTGACCGGGCGGTTGAAGTGCAGGATGCCCCGGCGGGCCGGGTTGGGGAAAACGGTAAGCCTGGCGCTAGCCGCCACATCGCGAGTGCTGTTGATGAGCTCGCTGGTGACAAAGACGTCATCGAGCCGCAACATGTCTCGGGCACCGCTGTTCATGTCCAGTTGCTGTCCGGTGAAGTAGTACTTCCAGCGCAGGAACAAGTCTGGCTGCCCCAAGGCCGCCGCAGGCAGGGCAATCCTTTCAAAAACCTGCACATCCCCTGCTTCCGGCGTGCGCTGGTATTCCACGGCATTGCCCTGGTCGTCCTCCACGTCCGTCCATTCACCCGCCAAGCCGGCCTTGTATTGCAGCCGCAGGTGATAGACCCGGGAGTTGGCCCGCAAGGTGCCAGTGGTGAAGCTGACAAAAGCGCTGTCGATGCCCGTCGTGTTTACATTGAGCAGAGCGGCGCCCAGGTCGCGGCCCCGGCCCGTATTGATAAAGGAAATCCCCTCCTCGCCCAAGCCGTTGATGCGGGTGCGGCTTTCGTTTTTGTAGGGGAAGCCGATATTGCCGCTATCGCCGGAGGCGTAGTCGTCGTGGGGGATGTAGTAGGCGAAGAGCAGCTCGTCTTCCAGGCGGGGGTCATTCTGGGCGCTCTGCAAGAAGAGCAGGTGGTCGGGGAAAGCGCCTTCCGGGTTTTCCGCATCCCAGAAAACGAACTGGAAGTCCGCGGCATTCAAATCAAAAGCTGGGGGATAGACCAAGATGCGGACTTTCAGCTCTACCGGCAAGTTGTTGCCATCGTCGGCGGTGAGCAATATTGCCGTCTCGCCCTGGCGCAGGCCGCCCAGCGTGATCTGGCTGCCCTGGATGCTCAGGGCGGCCAGCGTCTCATCCTCAATGGTGGCCTCGAAGCTGAGCGCATCCCCCTCCGGGTCGGTGAAAACCGTGTTGAAGTCCAGGCTGAAGGTTCCGTCTGCCGCGATCAGCTCGATCAGCGCGGGGTCGAAAGCCACGCTGGGCGGGAAGTTGGCCGTTTCCAGCGGCACCCCGTCCAGCGTCAGGTTGTCGAAGCGGTTGTTGCCCACGGTGCCGCCCGTGCCGTCATCGAGCTGGTCGATTTGGATGGCGATTCCAAAGCTGGTGTTGTCATTCACCCCGGCCGTATCGGTGAAATTATAGACGATCACCGTAGGGATTTCCGTGATGACGAGCGTGTCCAGCGGGAGGAAATTTAGACCATCGATAGTGTAGGAGAGGTACTGCCGATTGGCGCCGCTGCCCGACCTCCGGGTCTCGTAGGCAAAGACCAGGTCTTGGTAGTTGCTGGAAGGCAGCGCGAAAGTCAGCGTGCTGCCGATGGGGTTGTTCACCCGCAGGTGGCTGCCCGCGGGGTCACCAAAGCGGGCATTGGCACCGCTAAAGTCTTGGCCGGTTCCCGTAGTCACCTCGGTAGCCGGGCCGGGCTCGATATTTAAAGCCGCGCCGCCGATGGTAAAGCTGGGCGTGGCAAAATCAGCGGCGATATTGAAATTCCAGTAGTGCAGCACCTCGCTGGAATCCAGCAATTGGCCGTCCATCCATATTAGCCTCCGCTCCATCCAGTCTTGCATCCAATCAATCTCTTCGGCGTGGGAATTGGCGATGAACCAGTTGGGCCACACGTACTGCCCCATCACTGGCCAACGCTGGAAATTGCGCGGGGCGGCTTCATTGAGCAGCGCTTGTTTATCGCGGAGCTTGCCGATGATGTGCGCATTGGAAAAAACGCTTTCCCGCAGCTGGGTATAGCGGCGGCGGTATTGCTTCTGGAATTCCTCATCTTCAAACAATCGGCTGAACCAGCCATCGAGGTATTCCTCACTGCTGATGAGCGGATAGTACCAGCCCTCGGGATTCCAGCCATCGAGGTATTCGGCATTGCCCCAACAGAGGTTGTAGTCCCAAATCGGCCCCAGCTTGAGCTTGCCGTTGCGGTCTTTGTGAAAGAAAGTACTGAGGCGGTAACCATCGATTTGCTTGGTCAGCTCGGTCATGAGGTGATAGTCGATGAAGGTGGCCGGGTCGATATAAGCCCGGTAGCCAGCCTGTTCATCCAGGAAATCCGGCCCCATGATGGCGGCATCCACTTCATTGAGGTACTGGCGCAGCCAGTCGCGTTGTTCCAGGGTGATCTCCTCTTCTTGAGGGCGCACGAAAGCGTACAGGTTGCCGCGGTCGAGCGTAAACCCGCTTTCGCCCGGCCCCAGGCGGTCTTTTTTAAAGATGTACCCCCCGGTAATTTCGGGTTCCTGATTGTGATGCGGCTCCAATTCAGCCAGGTCCAGCCTGCCAGGGGCGATCTTGATGCGCTCCACCAGCAGATAAACGCCGTGGTAGTGCGCATGGCCCAGTGGGCCGTTGCCGTCGTGGAGAAACAGTTCTACAAAATGCGTCCTCGGTGCGTAATTGCCCATATCGCGGGCCAGTTCATAAGCCAGGGCGTTGCGCATCAGCGACTTATCGGAATATGGCCCATGTAGCACCCAGTTGTGCTCCTCCGGCATGCCCAACAGGGCTTCCTTGCGGTTGGTGCCATCTTCGTTGAAGATATGGAAGCCATAGCCTTTCTTGGGGAAAGATTGCGAGCTAGAGCCCCTGATTTCAATATTGATGCGGGAATTGAGAAGGTTGGGGCTGGTGATTTGATACCGTCCGTCCGTCGTTTCGTCGATGAGGGTGAGGTAGGCGATGGTCTTTTCGTCGGGGCCGATGGGCTGGTCAAACTGATTGATAATCATCAGCGGCAAATTAGAGGAAAAGGACGATAAAGCACTCGTAGTGATATTGTAAGTAGCGGCGGCTATTTCGCTATTCATGCTGCCAGCTCTGGCCGCCACGGCGCGGATGGTGGCCGTGTTGAGCAGTTGAAACGGCCCGGAATACACGGTGGCATTGGCGGCAGTGGGGCGGCTCCCATCAGTAGTATAGAGGATGGTAGCGTTGGCTTCTGTGGTGTGTAGCGCAATCGTCGCAGCACCTGCATAAGCACCAGGGGAGGTCAGGAATGCTGGTTTGCTCAACCGGTCGGCAAAGCCTTGGTCGCCATTTTGAAACCCGGGCGTGGCCTCCTCGAAAAACACAAAAGGGCCAGTGCCATTCGGCAGGCGGCCATAGGAAATATCAGTGGGCAGGGCGGTAGCAGGCATCTGATCGGCCAGGGTGCCATCGGGGGCAGTAAGGGAAATGGTTTCGCCGGCTGCGCTGATGGCAAAATTGGTATGTAGTGCGCCGCCGGGGATGAAACAATGCGTCGCCTCCAGCGGCTCCTGGATCTGGCCATTGGGCAGCCGCCACCTTACGGCAACATGGTCTCCGCCATAGGCTTCTTTCATCAGCGCCATGATGAAATAGCGCGATCCGGCCTGCAAAAAGATGGGGGCAGATTGCTGCTCCGCGTATTTGTTCCATTCGCGCGGGTTTGTCCAGTCGGGCACATGGGCTACGAGGGCCACCTCGGCAGGCTGCTCGTTGGGGCTGAGGAAAAGGCGGGTATTGTCGTCGCCAGATACCCAAAAGGTATAATTGCCGCTGGCCGGCGCCTCCAGCCAGCCATAGATGCGCTGGCCGTAATTCTCGGCGATATCCCGCGGTGCCTCAAAGAAATTTTTGAGCACGTTCCGGCTGGAAGGCATATCGGGGAAGCGCGGGTGGGCGAGCAGATCATCTACCGAAGTGCCGGGGATGTTGAAATAGACCTCCCGTTGCAGGCCGTTGATCTCCTCGTTTTTTGGCGGCTTCCTGTTTTTGCCCGAAGCCCAGATTAGCAGGTATTCTCCAGGTTCGATCACATAGTCGGGGAAAACCCACTTAAACAGGTTTTGCGGATTGTCGGATAGCCCATAGCCTTCCAGGTTTACAGGCTCGGTGCCGGCGTTGAACAGCTCTATCCAGTCTGCAAAAGCGCCGTCCTCATCGGCAGTAGTGGCATTATTGGAAGCCATGATTTCATTGATGACCACCTGGGCCGGAAGCCATGCCGGGCAGATGAACAGCATCACCCAAACACTACAAATAGCAATCATTCTGTAAAATGTCATCACGCTCATTTTTTTTAATGATAGTCAAAATATCCCCCAGCTTTAGCTCAAGCACGGTGGTTTAGAAGCTTGTGAAGAGTGGCGATTGGCAATTTGGCTCATAACGCAGTGGCCCTGCATGGTGTAGATGCAAACCAAAGATGATCGAACGCCCTGCTAGAGCCAGACTCTTGTAGGGGCAATATTAGATAAACTCAGCGGATTAATGAAGGCGGAACGGGATTTTTATTATTTCGGCCGCAGTGGAAGATGAGGGTGGTAGGGCTTACCCTTCTGGAATATCCCACAGCCAGGGGGAGAAATGAAAAAAACAATGCTTGCCTTTTAGGAGAGGGGGAAAGCAATTATATTTGTAGGCATAAACGAGTCCAAGCGCTTACTGACGAACCATGGCTAATATTCATACTCAACTTCCTTATGGCTTGCGGGAGGGCCGGCTACTCAGTATCGAAGAGGCCGCTCGGGGGCTTGCTTGTGGCTGTATCTGCCCCGCCTGTGAGGCGCCGCTGGTAGCCCGGAAAGGCGAGAAGCAAGCCCATCATTTCGCTCACTACAAAGGGCAGGGCTGTGCTCATGGATTGGAGACCGGCCTACACCTCAAGGCAAAAGAGATACTGGAGCGCCGCCGCCACATCGCCCTGCCTGCCGTATTTTTGCACCGGCAGAAGTCGCCCTATTTCCGCCCGCAGCTCATCCGTTTCGACAAAGTGCAGTTGGAGCAATATTTGGGTAATTTGCGGCCCGACATCATCTTGGAAGCGGGCCCGCGCCGCCTACTGCTGGAAGTAGCCGTTACCCATGCCTCGCCGGAGCGGAAGGTCAAGCGCTTGCAGCAATTGGGCTTGCCTGCCCTGGAGGTGGACGCGCTGGCCATTTATCAGAAAGCCATCCAGCAGAACGGCAGCTTTACCCCTGCTCATTATGAGAGCGAGCTCATCCATGGGCTGGAGCAAAAGCGCTGGCTCTTCAACCCCAAAAAGCAGGGTGCGGAGTACCGGCTGCGCAAAGAGGCAGCTGCCCGCCCGGTGCGGCATAGCCTGGTCAAAGGCTTCCACCGCTATATCGTGCCAGGCTGTCCTCTGGGCAAGCGCTACTGGCGCTCTGGCTTTCGTGAAGGCAAAAGCTATGCCCAGCTCTGGCAGGATTGCTTACATTGCCCCCGTTGCCTGGAAATCTCCTATCGCCAGGAAATGACTGGCTACCGCCTCGCGCCTCAGGAGCCCCAAGAGGTGCTATGTTGGGGGCATCTGCCCCTGCCACAGGCACCCGATTGGGCTTCGTGCATCTGAATCCCAAAAAACAGTTATCTTTGTGCGCTAAAACAGACACATACGACTTATGTCAGGACAACAGCCAGAACAGCCGCCTCAGCGCACCGACGTCAACGAACTGGGAGAGTTTGGGCTCATCAACCATTTGACCCGAAATTTCCCGCTGCGCAACCAAGCTTCCCTCAAAGGCGTGGGCGACGATGCCGCAGTCATCGACAACGGCAGCTGGCTCACCCTGGTCTCTACCGATATGCTGGTGGAAGGCATCCACTTCGACCTGGCCTACACCCCACTCAAACACCTGGGCTACAAAGCCATAGTGGTCAACCTGTCGGATATCTACGCCATGAACGGCCGGCCCAAACAGGTGACCGTCTCCATCGCCCTGTCCAACCGCTTCTCGGTAGAAGCGCTGGATGATCTCTACGCCGGCATCCGTGCTGCTTGCGATTTCTATCAGGTAGATCTGGTGGGCGGCGATACCACCTCTTCGCCGCGCGGGCTGGTGCTCAGCGTGACGGCTATCGGGCAGGGGGAAAAGGAAAAGCTGGCTTACCGCAACGGCGCCCAGGTCGGCGATCTGGTTTGCATCAGTGGCAACCTGGGGGCGGCCTATCTGGGGCTGCAAATCCTGGAGCGCGAAAAGCAAATCTATCTCTCCAACCCCGAAATACAACCCGACCTGGAGGGCCAGGATTATCTCATCGGCCGCTTCCTCAAGCCGGAAGCCCGCCGGGATATGATCGAGCTGTTTGACCAAAACAAGCTGGTGCCCACGGCCATGATCGACATATCCGACGGCCTGTCCTCCGATCTCTTCCACCTCTGCGAGCAATCTGGCGTGGGGGCATTTATCGAAGAGAGTGGCGTATCTATCCACCCCGATGCCCAATTGCAAGCCCTCCAATTCCAGCTCGACCCCATCACCTGCGCCCTGAGCGGGGGGGAGGATTACGAATTGCTCTTTACCATCCGGCCGCAAGACCTGGACAAGGTGAAATACCTGCCTGATATTTATATCGCGGGCGAAATCACGCCACTTGAAGATGGGGTGAAGCTGCACACCAAAGGCGGCAATATCCATGACATCAAAGCTCAGGGCTGGAAGCACTTTGACCCCTCCAAGTTGAGCAAGGGTTAGGCTTGGCTTGCCAGGCTCATTCGCCTTCACTATGATCGATATCAAGATATGAAACGACTAACGCATCTCCTCCTGCTTTCCCTGGCCGCCGCATTGATGGCTGCTGGTCTTTCCGCCTGCAAATCCGATGAGGCCGGGCAATCTGCTGAAGCAACAGAAGAAAGCCCGCCTGCGGTGCAGGTACCCGTCCCTAAATTTGAACGCGATTCGGCCTATGCCTTCGTCGCCAAGCAAGTCAGCTTCGGGCCGCGGGTGCCGAATACCGAAGCCCACCAGCAGTGCCGGCAGTGGTTGGCTGACCAATTCCGAGCTTACGGCGCCAAAGTGATCGAACAAAATTTCCAGGCCAAGGCCTACACCGGCGAAGTGCTGGACGCCACCAATATCATCGCCCAATTCAATCCTGGGGCGACTAAGCGCATCATGTTGTCCGCCCACTGGGACAGCCGCCCATTCGCCGATTCGCCCCTTAGCCAGGAGCGCCACACCGAGGCTATCCTTGGTGCCGACGATGGCGGCAGCGGCGTGGCAGTCCTCTTGGAAATCGCCCGCCAACTACAAGCCAACCCCATCGAAATGGGCGTGGATATCGTGCTCTTCGATGCTGAAGACTATGGCGAAAGCGGCGGCGGCAGCGCCGAAAGCTACGGCCTGGGTGCCCAGCACTGGTCGCGCAACATGCATCTCAGCGGCAAGCAGCGCCCCAAATACGGCATCCTCTTGGATATGGTCGGGGCCAAAGGGGCTCGGTTCCCCAAGGAATATTTCTCCATGCAATACGCACCCCAGGTGGTCAACAAAGTATGGAAGCTCGCTCAGGGCATGGGCTACGGCAATTACTTCGTCAACGATGATGGCGGTGGCGTGACCGACGACCACTACTTCGTCAATACCATCGCGAAGGTGCCGATGATCGACATCATCAACCGCCCCATCGGTACCCAGACGGGCTTCGGCGAGTACTGGCATACCCACGACGACAACCTGGACATCATTGACCCCCGCACCTTGCGCGCGGTAGGGCAAGTGGTGCTAGCCGTGGTCTATCGGGAGGCGAATGGGACGTTTTGAAAAGGGGAGGGCATATTAGCCCTCTGTCAGAGGCATGAAATGACGGATAGGCTCATCAAGGCATCCGGCATCGGCTAATCCTTTACATCCAAAGCACCGATATCCGCCGCCCCTCCACCTCCTGCTCTTCCCGGCGGATGCGCACCTCCCAGGGCAGCTCCTCCGAGCTTTTTTTCTCGAAGATGACCAGGTAGCCGTATATCGTCCCATGGGGCGAAGATACGGATTTTTTGGCGGGAGCACGCAATTGCGCCGCTGTGCGGCAGATAGCTTTTCAAGTCTCCAGGATTTTGTATCATTGCATCGTATAAAACCAAGGGGCATGGCACCAGACAAATACATCAAGAACTACATCAACGGGGCGCTGCAGCCGGCGGCTTCGGGCGCTTATCTCGACAACCTCAACCCGGCCACCGGGCAGGTCTATTCCCACTTGCCCGATTCCGACGGGCAGGATGTGCAGCAGGCCGTCGAGGCGGCGGCGCGGGCTTTCCCTCAATGGGCCCAAGCCGAGCCGCGCAAGCGCTTCCGGCTGATGATGCGCATCGCCGACATCATCGAGCAGAACATGGAGGCTTTCGCCCGCGCCGAGACCATCGACGCTGGCAAGCCCCTGTCCATGTCTATGAGCGTGGACATCCCGCGGGCGCAGTCCAACTTCCGCTTTTTCGCCACAGCGGCGCAGCAGTTCAGTTCTGAAGCTCATCATTTAGCGGGCGAAGCCATCAACTTCACCCTGCGGCAGCCGCTAGGCGTAGTGGGCTGTATCTCCCCATGGAACCTGCCGCTCTACCTCTTTACCTGGAAGATCGCCCCTGCCCTGGCCACCGGCAATTGCGTGGTAGCCAAGCCTTCCGAGCTGACCCCCATGACCGCCTACCTGCTCTCCAAAGCCTGCATCGAAGCGGGCCTGCCGCCGGGGGTGCTCAACATCGTCCACGGCTTGGGCAGCAAAGTCGGGCAGGCCATCGTGGAGCATCCCGAGACCAAAGCCATCTCCTTCACCGGCGGCACCGCCACCGGGCGGCAGATCGCCCTGACCGCCGCGCCGATGTTCAAAAAGCTTTCCCTGGAGATGGGCGGCAAAAACCCCAACATTATCTTTGCCGATTGCGACTTCGACACCATGATGGTGCAGACCCTGCGCTCTTCCTTTTCCAACAACGGCCAGATCTGCTTGTGCGGCTCCCGCATCTACGTGGAGCGGCCGCTGTACGAAAAATTCCGCGACGAGCTGGTCAAGCGCACCCAGTTCCTCAAAGTCGGCGACCCCTTCTCGGCGGTGACCGATCTGGGCGCGCTGATTTCACGGCAGCATCTGGAGAAAGTTGAAAGCTACCTGGCGTTGGCCGAGGTGGAAGGCGGCAGCATCCTGTGCGGCGGCACTCGCGTAGAGCTGACCGGCGAGCAAGAGGGCGGGTATTTCCTGCGTCCCGCGGTCATTGAAGGCTTGCCTCTGCACTGCCGTACCAACCAGGAAGAAATCTTCGGGCCAGTGGTGACCATTGCCCCCTTCGACACCGAAGAAGAAGCCCTCAGCCTGGCTAATGGCACTGAATATGGCCTGTCGGCTACCCTTTGGACGAAAGACATCTCGCGCGCCAACCGCCTGGCCGAGCGCCTGCAAGCCGGCATCGTCTGGATCAACTGCTGGATGCTGCGCGATTTGCGCACGCCTTTCGGGGGCGCAAAAAGCTCTGGCTTGGGCCGGGAAGGAGGGCTGGAGGCCCTCCGCTTCTTCACCGAACCTAAAAACGTCTGTATCCGCTATGCCTGAGCGCTAGCAGCGGCATTCTGCATAACAATCCGCTTGCGGGATTTGCTATGGTTTCCACAGGGTTTTCCACAGCCTTTTGCTCCCCCTGAACAGGTATTCAACATTATATCAACAGCAACCCCAGGGCTTTGTGGAAAAAAAAATCAGAGATCGTGAATATTTCCCTCCGGATTTTTTCTTTTTCCCGGAAAATGACCTACCTTTGAAGGTTAGACGGTAAAGCTAAAGCAGTTTTCCAACCCAACTAAGTTCATGCCAGGCGTTTTTAGGCGCATTGGAGAGAAAATCACCGGTTGATCCAACTCCATCTGCCCTTGGGGGCAGCAGATAAATTGGATTGGCCTACCTTTTATTACAGCTCGTGCAAGGTGATTAAGCCCTGCTTTTTCAAGTTGCTGTTGAAGCAGCCTGCTTTTGCTCATCAGGGGCATCGGGCGATCCTCAATAGCTTGCTTGGCAGGGTATTGCCGCAGCGCTTCAGCCCATAACGGCGATGGGGCGCTATGTTGAATGCCAGCAGGGAGGCTCCCGGCTGCTTTACCCAAAACTCCAGGAGACAAACTTATTGACAATCCAAATTTAGTGACCACATACAATTAAAAAAGGCAGCGCCATGACTTTCAAGATCATCTTTTCCGGCCAGCTCGAGTTCGGCACCGAGCGTAGTTTCGAACAGGTAGTCGAGCTCTTTAACCACCGTTCAGAAAACTACTACCGCAACATCCTGCTCATCAAGGCGGAAGAAATCTTCAATGCCGAAGCCCGTACGTTGGAGATCCCTCGCCTCATCGTTGCCGAAGCCACGGAAAAGGAGTGGAAAAACACCATCAACATCCTGGAATACGTCGTACAATATGCCATCGCTGGCGATATGAATGCCTGGAAGATCAAAGACGGGCAGATCCTCAAGCACTACCACCTGGAGCCGGATAGCGACAAAGCCGCCATCCAGGCTTTCTTGACGGGGCGCGAGCTCGTCAAAGAATCCGGGCGGGAGGAAGATGCTAAAAAAGCCCTTAGCCGCGCCATCGACAAGTTTGAGCGCCATGCCAAGGCCTATGAGCGCCGCGGCTTCGTCAACTACCAGTTGCGCAACTATAAAGACGCCCTCTATGATTACTCCAAGAGCATCGGCATCAACCCCAGCGAAGCCCAGCCGCTGTTGGGGCGCGCTTTGGTGCAAATGGATATGGAAGACCTCGCCCAGGCCATCGCCGACCTGGAGCTGGCCATCAAGAATTCTATGCCAGTGCAGCCTGTTTACTGGCAGGCACGCCGCATCAAGGGGGAATGCCACCTGCGGATGAAAGATTATGAAAAAGCTGCTTTCGAACTGAAGTTCGTGACCATCCGCTCTTTTGCCCCAGAAGACCCCAACTTCAAGTGGCGTAAAAAAGCTTTCTTCAACTACGGGCGTGCCTTGCTGGAGACCGGCAAATACGCCGAGGCCATCAAAGCCCTGGACGAAGCCCTGAAGATCAAAATCAGCGCCGTGGAAATCCCCGAGGCCGAGCTGCTCCTCTACCGCGGCCTGGCCCTGATGAAAGCTGGCAAAACTGGCTTCAAACAGGATTTGCAGGAAGCGGCCAGCCGCGGCTCTAAACGGGCAGCTGAGCTGCTGCAGGAAGCGGCCTAGTGCGCGGTTGGAGCAGCCTTGGCAATTACAATCGCGGGCAAGCTACCCTGCAATTTCGTCGGCTTGGCTGAATGTGGATAACATTATCCCTACCTCAGGCGTTCGCTTTACAAACCGCATGAGATGGGCTACCGCAGCATACTACTGATAACGACATTTTTATTGGCCGGCATCCTCGCCCCGGCCCAGGGCTTCCTCCGCGAAGATGACCTGGACAAGAAAACGCTCAAACTATACGAAGAGGCGAAGGGGCACCTCAATGCCGTACGCCTGGAAGAAGCCCGCAGCGCCTTGGAGAAAACCTTGCAAAAGGCCCCTGATTTTCTCGACGCCCGGCTGATGTATGCCGATTTGCTGCTACAGCTGAAGCAATACGAACAGGCTGAGGCCGCATTCAAGCAGGCCATCGCCTTGGCGCCGGATTATGCACCCCTGGCGTACTATTTCCTGGCTCAGGCCGAGTTTGAGCAAGGCAAATACCGGGAAGCGGCCGCCAACGTAGGGCGCTACCTTTCCTCTGGCAAGGCCCGGGGCAACCGCCAGGGCGAGGCGGCCCGCTTGCAGGCCAACGCCGCTTTTGCCGCCGAAGCTGTCGAAAACCCCGTGCCTTTTGAGCCTCAGAGCCTCGGGCCTAATATCAATACCGCCCGGCCAGAGTACCTGCCTTCCATTAGCGCCGACGGGCAGGCGCTGGTTTATACCACCCGGGTACAGCCTAATGATGAAGACATCTACATCAGCTATTTCCAGGAAGGGGCCTGGCAGCCCGGGCAGCCGCTGGACGAGCTAAACACGCCCTACAACGAAAGCAGCCCCAGCATTTCTGCCAACGGCAAAGCCATGGTCTTTGCCAGCAACGCCCGCAATAACAATTTCGACCTCTACTACTCTCGCCTGGAGCGGGGCCGCTGGTCCAAGCCCGAGCGCCTCCCCGCTCCGGTCAACACCGACGCCTGGGAATCACAACCCTCGCTTTCTGCCGACGGCAGCGAGCTCTACTTTGCCAGCAACCGCTCCGGAGGCCAAGGCCAATCGGATATCTGGATGAGCCGCATGACGGGTAGCGGTACTTGGAGCCAGCCCGAAAACTTGGGGGCGAAAATCAATACCCCGCTCAATGAACAGGCACCTTTTATCCATCCGGATGGGCAGACGCTTTACTTCATGTCAAAGGGCCATCCCGGCATGGGCCAATACGACCTCTTCCTCTCGCGCCGGGAAGCGGACGGCAGCTGGGGCGAGCCACAAAACCTCGGCTATCCCATTAATACGCCCAATAATGAAGGAGCGATGGCCGTGAGCCTGGATGGGCGCACGGCCTATTTTGATACCGACCGCTTCGGCCCCACCGCCCGCAATCAGGAAATTGGCAATGCGGATTTGTTTGCCTTCCAACTCCCGCCTGCCGCTCGCCCGCTGCCTTGCACTTACGTGAAAGCCAGAGTACGGGATGCAGAGACGCTCCGCCCCTTATTGGCCGAGGCTGACTTTATTCGCCTGCGCAGCCAGGCCAGGCACCTGCGTGCCAAAACGGATGCCGAGGGTAGTTTCCTGGCGGTATTGCCGCTGGGGGAGGACTACGCGCTCAATATCTCTAAGGAGGGATACTTCTTCCATTCCGAAAATTTCGCTCTGTCCCAGGCAGCCAGCCAGGACGAGCCCTTCGTGCTAGACGTCAGGCTAGTGCCCATCCCGTTGCCAGCGGCGGCTACGCCAACCGCCGAAAAGCCAATCATCCTGAAAAATGTATTCTTCGAGACTGGCTCTGCCGCGCTGCGCCCGGAATCGCTGGGCGAGCTGCGCCGCCTGAAGGCCCTGCTGGAGGAAAACCCCGCCCTGAAAATCCAGATCAACGGGCATACCGATAATGTGGGCAAGGAGGAAGACAACCTCATTCTGTCAGAAGCGCGCGCCAAAGCCGTTTACGATTATCTGCTGGGCCAAGGCATCGCCCCTGGGCGGCTGCGCTTCCAAGGCTTCGGCCCCAACCGCCCCATCGCTTCCAACGACACCCCCGAAGGGCGCCAGCAAAACCGCAGGACCGAGTTTCAGCCGCGGCAATAGCAAGGGGTAAGGAATGCCCCGGGGGATGAAGCACAACTTGACGGCATTCGAACAGCATAGCTTAACGGCGCAAGACAGGGATACAGGGGGCACGCGTAGAGTGCGCCGAGCGCAACGTATCCGTGGGAGACCCTATCCGAGTCTCCGACGGGCCTAGGCTCAACGCAAGCTGGCTTTGGAGCCGCAACAATCAGGCACGAAAGTGCTTGATTGTTGTACGTTGCGCGCGACGCTCGGCAGCCCCCTGCCCACGGAGGGGAAACTTTGCGTTCGTCGCGCCGTTGCGAGACACTGACGCCAAGCTGCATAGCAAGCGGATTTCGGCAAAGCATAGCGAAGGCGCTAAATACATACCCCGCACGCTGCCACGCTAGATGCGGGCGATTATTGAGCAGGGCCTACCCCCGCTCAATAATCATCGCGATACCCTGCCCACCGCCAATGCACATGGTGATCAGCGCGTAGCGGCCGCCGATGCGTTCCAGCTCGTACATAGCCTTGACCACCAGGATGGCACCAGTAGCGCCGATGGGGTGCCCCATGGCAATAGCGCCTCCATTGGGATTGGTCTTGTCGGCCGGGAAATTTAATTCGCGGGCTACGGCGCAGGCCTGGGCGGCAAAAGCTTCGTTGGACTCGATCAGGTCCATGTCGGCCACACTCAGGGAAGCTTTGGCCAAGACTTTCTTAACGGCGGGTACCGGGCCGATGCCCATCTCAGAGGGTTCTACCCCAGCATGGGCGTAGGCTACGATGCGGGCCATGGGCTTCAACCCACGGGCTTTGGCTTCGTCGGCATCCATGACGATGACCGCTGCTGCGCCATCGTTGATGCCGGAGGCGTTGCCGGCTGTCACCACCCCTTCCTTGCGGAAAGCGGGGCGCAACTTTGCCAACCCTTCCAAGGTAGTATCGGGGCGCGGGTGCTCGTCGGTGTCGAAGATGATGGTTTTTTTGCGATCCTGGATTTCTACCGGCAATATTTGGCTCTTGAAGCGGCCTTCACTGATAGCGCGAGCAGCGCGGCGTTGGCTTTCGAGGGCGAATTCATCCTGCGTCTCGCGGCCTACTCCCCATTTCGCTGCCACGTTTTCAGCAGTTTCGCCCATGTGGCCGTGGCCAAAGGGATCGTTCAATGCGCCAACCACCATGTCGATCGCTGTGGCGTCGCCCAGGCGCTGGCCCGTTCGCAGGTTAGCCAGGGAATACAAGCCCCGGCTCATGCTCTCCGCCCCACCAGCCAGGGCGATCTTCGCATCGCCCAACTGGATGACCCGCGCTGCCGATATAATGGCCTCCATGCCGCTGCCGCAAAGGCGGTTGAGGGTAAGTGCTGGAGCCTCTGGCGGTATTCCCGCCTCCACTGCCGCAACCCGGGCCGTGTACATATCCCGCGGCTCGGTATGGATAACGTTGCCGAAAAAGGAATGCTCGACCTCTTCCGGCTTGATGCCAGCTCGCTTGATCGCCTCGCTGGCGCAGAGGGTGGCCAATTTCGTGGGGGGCACGGACTGCAAACTGCCGCCAAAAGTGCCAATCGCGGTGCGCACGCCGCTCAAAATTACAACATCCTTGGTTGTAGCCATAGCTATTAGGTTTTGGTTGATTGTTTTTAAAAAACCGGCGGCGCTGATGTCAAAAGCCGCAGGCCTGTGTTTTATTTTGGCGAAAGATAAAAACTTTCCGCCAAAAAAATCTAAAAATATAGATGTTTAGATATCTTGGTTTAGGTAGGGCTTACTTGCTCCGCCGGATTTTGGCGATTTCCCCCTTTAAGGAGTCCTTCGAAGCAAGACAAAGCTGCCCGTAAATGATCTTCAGCACGGGTGCTCAGCCCCTCTTGCAAGGCCCATTCGGCACCTTCAATCGCAAGGACATAAGCCTCGGGCAACTTACCATATAGCTCTCCGCAAAGGAACAAGATAGCCGAAGGCGGCAGGGCGTGGGTAGTGAATTCAAAAGCTGGGGCAGGCGCGCAGGGCAGCCATTGGAAGCCTCCGGGCAGCTCGCCCTGGTAGGCATCGATAAATACCACGGTTTGGTACTCGGCAATCAGAGCGGCATCCTCTACCTGAAGCTGGTAGCGGTATTCGGCTTGGCCCTGGAAGCCGGGGATGTTTTCCACCGCTTCCAGGAAAGCCCAGCCCAGGCCGTCATCGCGGCGGCTGTTATTGCCGATGCCGAGGAGGAGGGTGCCGGTGGTAGCAAAGCCCTGGCTGAGCCGGGCTGTCTTCAGCGGGTCAATCACGATAGCGTTCATCCAGTAGGTTGTCGTTGTGGTCAAATACGGAGACGTGCAGCGGCATTTTGCCCATGGCGTGGGTCGCGCAGCTTAGGCAAGGGTCATAGGCACGGATGACTACCTCCACCTCGTTGAGCATGGCTTCGGTGATTTCGGGCTTGCCGTCGAGCACATTTTGGGCTACCCACTTCACCGCCTGGTTCATCGGTTCGTTGTTGTGGGTGGTGGAGACGATGAGGTTGCACTTGGTGATCATGCCCCGCTCGTCCACCTGGTAGTGGTGGATGAGGGTGCCGCGCGGAGCTTCGATAATGCCGACGCCTTCGGGGCGGCGCAGGCCTTCCCGCAGCAGGTCGTTGCCGAGGATGGCGTCATCCTCCAGCAATTCCTTAATCATCTCGGCGCAGTGCAGCAACTCGATGAGGCGGGCCCAGTGAGAGTGCATAGTGGCATTATTGGGCTTGTTGTTGGTGTAAGCCCGGAATGCCAGCCACTCCTGGTGGGCAAAGGGCGAAGGCACGCTATCGCAGACATTGAGGCGGGCCAGGGGCCCTACGCGGTTCCAGCCCTCTTTACGGCCCAGGTGTTTGAGATAGGGGAATTTCATGAACGACCACTTGGCCACTCCTTCGGCGAAATATTTGATATAGGCGTTGTTGGGCACGTCGCTGAGCGTCTTGTTGCCTAAGCTATCAATAGCCCGCAGACGGCCATGGTAAAGCTCCAGTTCGCCCAGAGGCCCTACCAGCCCGAGGTGGCCAGAGGGGTAGCGGGCGAAAGTATCCAGCCATTGGAAGTGTTTGTCGTGATAAGCCTTGATGAAATCGACTACTTCGCGCGACCAGGCGATGATGGTATCGACCGAGGGGGTATCGTTTTCCTCCAGGAAATAAGCCCGCTCGGCGGGGTCAAAAGTCTTGTGTACGCCGCCCGGCACGGCAGCGATGCCGTGGATTTTCTTGCCGGCGATGGCCTTGATGATCTCCTGGCCAAACTTGCGCATCAGGATGCCTTTGCGGGCTAGTTCTTTATGCTCCATCGCTACGCCCACCACATTGCGCTTTTCTACCGGGGCATCCATGCCAAATAGCAGGTCGGGGGCGGCCAGGTAGAAGAAGTGCAGGGCGTGCGATTGCAGCACCTGGCCATAGTGGAGCAGGCGCCGCAGCTTGGTGGCCGTGGGCGATAAGTCCTCGGGGTCCACGCCCACGATTTGGTCGATGGCCTTGGCGGCAGCCAGGTGGTGGCTCACCGGGCAGATGCCGCACAGGCGCTGCACCAACATGGGGGCTTCCCAGTATGGCCGGCCCTGCACGAAGCGCTCGAAGCCGCGGAACTCGACGATGTGAAAGAAGGTGTCTTGCACGTGCCCCGCCTCGTCTAGGTGGATCGTCACTTTGCCGTGGCCTTCCACCCGGGTTACGGGTTCTATCGTGATTTTGCGTGTCATAGCGTTAGTCGTATTTGAATTCGGAATATAAAATGGAGTACTCCTCGCCCCACAACAAGCTCTTGACGGCTTTCCAGATGTGGTCGGCATTGGGGGGGCAGCCCGGGATGTAATAATCGATCTCTACGATTTCGTTGATGGGGTAGATCTTGTCCAATATCTTGGGCAAATCCTCGTGGTAAGGGATGAGGTACTCGCCCGGCTCGGTAGTCATGGAGTTGAGGTAAGCTTCTTCCAGGCATTCCTCCAGGGGGATCATGTTGCGCATGGCCGGCAAGCCGCCCCAGATGGCGCACTCCCCAACGGAGACCAGGATGTCGCACTTTTTACGGAACTCCCGCAAGACCTCGATATTCTCGCTGTTGCAGCAGCCGCCCTCGATCAGGCCGATGTCGCACTGCTTAGTGAATTCCTTGATGTCGTTGATGGGCGATTTATTGAACTCGACCAGCTCGACCAGGTCGAGCAGGCCCAGGTCGATATCCAGCATCGACATGTGGCAGCCAAAGCAGCCAGCGAGGGAAGTAGTGGCGATGATTTTCTTTTGGAGCTTGCCCTTCTTGGCCGGCTTGGCTGGCTGGGGCGCAGGAGCGGCTTTTTTGCCGTTGGGCTTGGCCGAGCGCAGGTCGAAGCGGCGGTCGCCGAAAGGCTTAAGCGGGCCGGAACCCCGCACCAGGATGGCGCCGGTGGGGCAGAGCTTCATGGCTTCCAGGGCTTGCTCTTCGCTCAGGCGTGCCTCCTGCTCGAGGTCAATGGCCACTACGGTTTCGTTGCCCCGGTTGTGGAAGGAGAAGACCTGCTTGCCGTCGTCCGTAAGTACTTCTTCGATGCAGCGGCGGCACTTGACGCAGCGGTTGTGCTCAATGACCATGCGCCGCGGGCTGAAGTCCACCTGGCGGTTTTTAAACAAGTGGGGGAACCGGGATACGGAGATACCCATCTCATAGCCCATGTGCTGCATGTCGCAGTTGCCGCTCTTTTCACATGCCGGGCAAAAGTGGTTGCCTTCCGCAAACATCATCTCGACGATGGCTTTGCGCGCGTCTTCCAATTCCGGGGTGCTGACTTGCACCTCCATCCCCTGTTTGGCTTGTTGCATACAGGCGGGCACCGGCTTTCCATTGACCGTGCAGGTACATACCCGGCAGGTGCCCAGAGGCGGGTCAATGTGTTCATAATAGCACAGCGAAGGGATGAAAATACCGTTTTCTTCGGCAACCTTGACGAGGTTTTTGCCTTCTTCGGCTTGGATCTCCTTGCCATCAATTTTTATCTTAACCAGATTTGCCATGATATCTTCAGTTAGCTTTTGAACTTTTCATAATCCGCAACTGCGTGTTCCAAATCAAACTCTTTGTAGCGCGGGCCGCTTTCGGCGGCGATCTTTTGCTCGAAGTATTCCGGGAAAGCGTCCAGGGCTTTGGTCAGGCTATTGGTCGCCATCTTGCCCAGGCCGCAACGGCTTGCCATCTCCATGATTTTACCCCACTGGCGCATATCCTGGTAGTCTTGGGCATTGCCCAGGCCCAGGCGGATTTTTTCCAGCTTGCGCCGGATGATGAAGTTGCCCGCCCGACAGGGCGTACATACCCCGCAGGATTCCTCCTTGAAGAAGTCGGCGAAATTGATAAGGATCTGCAAAATGTCGCGGTGCTTGCTGAAAACCATAAAAGCCCCGCCACAGCGCACATCCTCTTTAGACAAGATGCGGTGTTGGTCATTGGCGGAAATACATTCGCCAGAAGGGCCGGAGACCTGGATGAAGTAGGGGTCATCGGCTTGGCACATCTCCAGGAGTTGAGCTACGGGCATCCCCCATTCGATCTCGTAAATCCCAGGTTTGTGGCAGTCACCAGAAACACTGATGAGCTTGACGCCGGGCGATTCTTCCAGGCCGAGCTGGAGGAAGTGGTCGGGGCCTAGCTCCATGATGCGGGCCGCAGCGCAAAGGGTTTCGACGTTGTTGACGATGGTTGGTTTACTGAGGTAGCCTCGCTCGACGGGGAAGTATTGCTTGACGCGGGCCTCGCCGCGTTTGCCCTCCATGGAGTTGAGCATGGCCGTTTCTTCACCCACCACGTAAGCGCCCGCGCCAATCTGGAGGCGGAGGTCAAAGTTGAAGCCTTTTAAGCCTGCGGCGTTTTTACCCAGTAAGCCCATGCGGTAGAAGTGGGCGATGGTCTTTTCCAGTTTTTCCTTCAGCCACAGATATTCAGCCCGCAGGTAGAGGATGCCTTCGCTGGCACCGATGGCGTAGCCCGCTACGATCATGCCTTCCAGTACCAGGCCGGGCATAGTGTTCATCAGCGCGCGATCTTTGAAAGTGCCAGGTTCGCCCTCGTCGGCGTTGCACACCACGTATTTTGGCTCGGCTTTTTGCTGGCGGCACAAGCCCCATTTCAGGCCAGTAGGGAAGAAAGCCCCGCCCCGCCCGCTGAGCTTGGAGTGATTGATCAGGCCAATGACCTCATCCGGGCTGTGGCCATTGAGCTTGCTGACGCAACTGCCCGGGATGTAGTCGCGGAAGTAAAAGGCCCGCTCTGGCACAGGAGTATAACAGATATTTTCTTTAATGGTGTCGCAGATATCTTCCACCCGCTCGCCTTGCTTGAGGCGCGCGATGATGCTTCTGATTTTTAAGGTGTTAAGGTTGGTAAAGGGGTAGAAATTGATGAGGGCGGCGGGCTCACGATCGCTCAGGCCGATACAGGCCGTTTCGTACAGGCCAAAGGTCCCGCTGGGGTCCACGGTGCCGAAAGTAGCGCCAGTTTCCCGTTCCAAGGCCTCTTTGATGCGCTGGAAGCCGCTGAATTCAGAGACGATACTATTGTTGAGGTAAATCGTATAGCGGCCGGCCGGCTTGCGGTGGAAGAAGTGGTAGAAGGAGATGACGCCCTCCAGCTCTACTTTGGAGATACCCAGGCGGGCAGAACATTCATCCACATCCTCATCCCGGATATACCCGCTCTGGTTGTGATACGCCCACAAGCAATTGAGCAAGTCGGGATATACTCTTTGGTTTGAAGCCTCTGTTTGCATCTGAAAACAGGTTTTATTTGGAAAATATCACAATTAGACTGCATAATACGAATAATCTTCGCCAGGAAAGGTGACATTTTTCACCCCCCTACCATGATTAATCTCATTAGTGCCTAAGCGGTTAGCGAGATAACTTGCACCCAATATGTCATGCGCATAGAAAAATTTGACGCATTAGCCAACAACCATCTATCATGTATCAGAAAAAAACCGACCTGACCTCCGCTCCCGACCTGCTCCGCCACGAAAAAGGTACTGGCCCATTGCGGGAACAGCGGCCTATCTATCAGGATTTTCTGCCTCCCTGCAATAATGCCTGCCCGGCGGGCGAAAACATCCAGGCCTGGCTGTCGCTGGCTATGGAAGGCCGGCACGAGGAAGCCTGGCAGCAACTCATTGAAGACAACCCGATGCCGGCCATCCACGGGCGGGTGTGTTACCACCCCTGCGAAGATAGCTGCAATCGGGCGCACATCGACGAGTCGGTCAGCATCCACGCCGTGGAGCGCTTTCTGGGAGATAAGGCCCTGGAGGAAGGCTGGAAGCCGCGTTTTGAGCTCCCGCCTGGGGGCAAGCGCGTGCTCGTTATCGGCGGAGGGCCCAGCGGCCTATCGGCTGCCTACCACCTGCGCCGCTTGGGCCACGAGGTGGAAATCCGCGAAGCGGGGCCGGTACTGGGCGGCATGATGCACTTCGGCATCCCTGCCTACCGCTTGCCGCGCAATGTGCTGGATGCGGAAGCTAAGCGGGTAGAAGAAGTCGGGGTTAAAATCACCCTCAACCACAAGGTGGAAGACGTGCTGGCAGAGAAAAATGCCGGCGGCTTCGACGCCGTCTTCATCGCCGTGGGCGCTCACCTCTCCAAAAAAATCGAGATACCCTCCCGCGATGCGGGCCAAATCCTCGACGCCCTCACTTTCCTGAAGGATGTAGAAACCGGCCAGGCCCCCCAACTGGGCCGGCGCGTAGCCATCTATGGTGGCGGCAATACCGCCATGGATGCCGCTCGTACTGCTAAGCGCCTGGGCTATGAGCCGCTCATCATTTACCGCCGGGACCGCGAGCACATGCCGGCCCACGATTTCGAGGCAGACGAGGCGATGTCGGAAGGCGTAAAAATCAATTGGCTGCGCACCATTAAAGAAATAGACCAGCAGTCCTTCAAGGTCGAGATCATGCGCGTCGAAAACGGCCGGCCCGTAGGTACGGGCGAATATGAAACCCTGGAAGCCGATGCCCTCATCCTCGCTTTGGGGCAGGATACGGATACGGGCTTCCTGCGCAACGTGCCGGGCATAGAATTTGACTGGGACGGCACCGTGCAGGTCGGGCTCGATATGATGACCGGCCATCCGGGCATCTTCGCCGGGGGCGATATGGTGCCCAGCGAGCGCACCGTCACTATCGCCGTAGGCCACGGCAAGAAAGCTGCCCGCTTTATCAATGGCTATCTGCGCGGCCAGGCTTACCACAAGCCGCCTAAAAACCCCGTTGTCGGCTTCGAGCGCCTGCATATGTGGTACAAGACCTTTGCGCCACAGCGCGAACAGCCTGAGCTGGAGAGCGAGGCCCGCATCCAAGGCTTTGACGAAGTGGTGGCCGGGTTGACGGAAAAGGAAGCCCGCTATGAAGCCCAGCGCTGCCTCTCTTGCGGCAACTGCTTCGAGTGCGACGGCTGCTACGGCGCCTGCCCCGAAGATGCGGTCATCAAGCTCGGGCCCGGCAATCGCTACCGCTTCAACTACACTCTTTGTACGGGTTGTGCGGTCTGCTTCGAGCAATGCCCCTGCCATGCCATCGAAATGATACCTGAACCGAAATAGTCAACACGTATTGCTGCATGTCGCCGCCCCAAGGGGTGTCGGCGCTTTTTTCAGAACCGAGTCGAACTTTAAACTGCTAAAAAATGCCAGGCCAAAAACATAAAGTTGTAACGATAGATGGCAATGAAGCCACGGCTTACGTCGCCTACCGCGTCAATGAAGTATGCGCGATTTACCCCATCACCCCCTCTTCCACCATGGCAGAGCTGGCCGACGAATGGTCGGTCAAAGGCATCTCCAATATTTGGGGGAATGTGCCGGAAGTAATCGAAATGCAGAGCGAAGGCGGCGCCGCAGGCACCGTACATGGCGCTTTGCAAACGGGTGCGCTGACCACTACCTTCACGGCATCCCAGGGCTTGATGCTCATGCTGCCGAATATGTACAAAATCGCCGGCGAGCTCACGTCCGCTGTCTTCCACGTGGCGGCTCGTTCATTGGCGGCTCAAGGGCTCTCCATCTTCGGCGACCACTCCGATGTGATGGCTGCCCGCACCACTGGTTTTGCCTTGTTATCGTCGGCTTCCGTGCAGGAAGCCCACGACATGGCCTTGATTTGCCAGGCCGCTACGCTGAAATCCCGCCTCCCTTTCCTGCACTTCTTCGATGGCTTCCGCACCTCGCATGAAGTGAGCAAAATCGAGCTGCTTTCCGACCAGCAGATCCGCACCATGATAGAGGACGAGCTGGTCTTTGACCACCGCCGCCGGGGCTTGAACCCCGACCGGCCAGTGATGCGGGGTACTGCCCAAAACCCCGATATCTACTTCCAGGGCCGCGAGACCGTAAACCTTTACTATGCCAAGCTGCCGGGTATCGTGCAGGAAGCCATGGAGCGCTTTGCCGCTTTGACTGGGCGCAGCTACAAGCTGTTTGAATACCATGGCGCGCCTGATGCCGAGCGCATTATTATCCTGATGGGCTCTGGCGCACAAACCGCCATCGAAACGACGAAATATCTGGCTGAGCAGGGTGAAAAGGTCGGTGTCATACAAGTGCGCCTCTATCGCCCCTTCTCGATGGAACACCTGCTGCACGTACTTCCTGCTACGGTGAAAAAAATCGCCGTGCTAGACCGCAGCAAAGAGCCGGGCGCAGTGGGCGAACCGATGTACCAGGACGTCTCCGCTACGCTTATGGAGGCCTTCAACGAGGGTAAAATAGCCGCCATGCCAAAAATAACCGGCGGGCGCTATGGACTGTCTTCTAAAGAATTTACACCCGCCATGGTGAAGGGGGTTTTTGAAGAGCTTGAAAAAGAGCCGTCCAAAAACCACTTTACCGTTGGCATCATCGATGACCTCACTTACACCAATATTGATTACGATCCTGCTTTCGAACTGAAAGATGAGACCATGACCGAAGCCTTGTTCTTCGGGCTGGGGGCCGACGGTACAGTCGGTGCCAATAAAAACAGTATCAAGATTATCGGGGAGAATACGGAATTGTTTGCGCAGGGCTATTTTGTTTATGATTCCAAAAAGTCGGGTGCCAAGACGGTTTCTCACCTGCGCTTTGGCAAAAAGCCCATCCTGGCCCCCTACCTGATCAAGAAAGCCGGCTTCATCGCTTGCCACAAATTCAACTTCATCGAAAAAGAAGAAATCCTGGCTTATGCCAAACCAGGCGCAATCTTCCTGCTCAACAGCCCCTTCGGCCCGGAAGAGGTCTGGGCCGAGCTGCCGAGGCAAGTACAGCAAGACCTTCTGGACAAAAACATCCAGTTTTATGTAATCGATGCTTCAAAAGTGGCCCGCGATAACGGCATGGGCAGCCGCATCAACACCATCATGCAGGCCTGTTTCTTTGCCCTATCAGGGGTGTTGCCTAAGGATGAAGCCATCAGCCAGATTAAGAAGGCCATTGAAAAGACCTATTTCAAAAAAGGCAAGTCCGTCATCCAACAGAATTTCCGCGCCGTAGATGCCACGCTGGAGAACCTGTATCAGGTGGATATACCTAGCCAGGTAAGCAGCCGCAAGGAGATGCCGCTGGTGGTGGCTAAAGAAGCCCCCCGCTTCGTACAAGAAGTGACGGCTATGATGATGATGGGTAAAGGGGACGATCTGCCAGTGAGCATGATACCAGAAGACGGCACTTATCCCACGGGCACGACCAAGTGGGAAAAGCGCAATATCGCCGACGAGGTGCCCATCTGGGAGCCAGACCTCTGCATCCAGTGCGGCAATTGCAGCTTTGTTTGCCCGCATAGCGTCATCCGCGCCAAGTTTTACCATGAAGATCGGCTGGAAGGGGCGCCAGCTGAATTCCATTCGGCACCCATCAATGCTAAGGGTTTCCCCGAAACGCGCTATACCCTGCAGGTCTATGTCGAAGATTGCACTGGCTGTAACCTCTGCGTGGAGGCCTGCCCGGCGGTCAGTTTGACTGAGCCCGGCAAGAAGGCCATCAACATGGGTGAAAAAGCGCCCATACTCGAGCGCGAGCAACAAAATATCGGCTTCTTCGAGAAGCTGCCGTTTAACGACCGCGCCCAGATCGACTTTTCGCTGGTGCGCGGGGCGCAGTTCCTGGAACCGCTCTTTGAGTTTTCTGGCGCTTGTGCTGGCTGTGGCGAAACGCCTTACGTGCGCTTGCTGTCGCAGCTTTTCGGCGACCGCCTCATCGTTGCCAACGCCACGGGCTGCTCCTCCATCTATGGCGGCAACCTGCCTACGACTCCCTGGACGACCAATGCGCAGGGCCAAGGGCCTGCCTGGTCCAACTCCCTGTTTGAAGATAATGCTGAGTTTGGCCTGGGCATGAGGATTTCTGTAGATAAGCACACCGAGATCGCCCGCGGCTTGTTGGAAGTACTGCGGCCTGAATTGGGTAACGGCCTGGTGGATGACATCCTCCGCGCGCCACAGCAATTGGAATCGGAAATCTTCCGCCAACGCGAGCGCGTCGGCCTGCTCAAGGTGAAACTACTGCAAATAGATAAGCCCGAAGCCCGCAACTTGCTCTCCGTAGCCGATGCGCTGGTACGCCGCAGCGTATGGCTGGTCGGCGGAGATGGCTGGGCTTACGACATCGGCTCCGGCGGGCTGGATCACGCCCTGGCCAGCGGCAAAAATGTAAACGTACTGGTGCTGGATACGGAAGTATATTCTAATACTGGCGGGCAGATGTCAAAGGCTACACCGACTGCAGCTACTGCCAAATTTGCTGCCGCCGGCAAGCGGGTAGGTAAAAAAGATTTGGCCATGCAGGCTATCTCCTATGGCAACGTCTATGTGGCGCAAATCGCCATGGGGGCCAACCCCCAGCAAACGCTGCTGGCCTTGCGCGAGGCAGAAGCCTACCCCGGCCCATCCCTCATCCTGGCCTACAGCCATTGTATCGCCCACGGCATCAACATGGAAAAGGGCTTGGACCAGCAGAAGCTGGCCGCTGCCTCTGGCTACTGGCCGCTGATACGCTATAACCCAGCTTTGCGCAAAGCGGGCAAAAATCCATTCATTTTGGATTCGCCCCGCCCGACGATTAAGCTCAAGGATTACGCTTACAACGAACTCCGCTACCGCGTGCTGGCACAAACGAATCCCGAAGATGCCGAACGGCTCCTCAAATTGGCTCAGGAAATCGTCAACCTCCGTTGGGAATCCTATGAGGATATGGCGAGCTGGCAACCGCAGGATTTTCAGCCCGTGATGTAAAGGGAGGGCGTTAAGTTGCATAGAGGCTTAGCCCTGAAAGGGCGATATCAGACCATGAATGGGTATAGCCCATCGGACATAACGGGCACTGCCCATCGGACATAACTAAATTAAGATGAAAGATCTGAAGACCACTTACATGGGGCTGAAGCTGCGCTCGCCCATCGTCGTTTCGGCCTGCCCGCTTTCCGAGCAGGTGGACAATATCGTGCAGATGGAAGATGCTGGTGCCGGTGCCGTAGTGCTGTTCTCCCTGTTTGAAGAACAAATCAGGCGCGAGATAGCGGCTTATGAATCGGTGCTGGAAGCCACGAGCAACACCTTTGCCGAAGCGCTGGATTACTTCCCCGGCTTGGACGATTACCATGTGGGCACGAGCCGCTACCTGGAAATCATCCGCCAGGCCAAAGAGCGGGTGGATATCCCCATCATCGCCAGCCTCAACGGCATCACGGATGAAGGCTGGATCGAATACTCCCGCGAGATGGAAGAGGCCGGTGCCGATGGTATCGAAATCAACGTCTTTTACATCCCCGCCGAGCTGGAAGTGAACAGCATCGATGTGGAAGAGCGCTACCTGGACATCGTAGACCGCATCAAGGCCAATGTCTCTATACCAGTGGCCATCAAGCTCAACCCCTATTTCTCGGCTATGGGCAATATGGCTCGGCGCCTTGCTGATGCTGGTGCTGATGGGCTGGTGCTGTTCAATCGCTTTTATCAGCCCGACTTCGATATCCGTGAGCTGAAGGTGCTTTCCAACCTGGAATACAGCAGCCCCAATGAAATCCGCCTCCCGTTGTTATGGATTTCTGTCTTGCATGGGAAAATCAATGCTTCACTAGCCGCTACTACCGGCGTGCAAGGCGCGGAGGAAGTAATCAAATACCTGCTGGCTGGTGCCGATGTGGCCATGACGGCTTCCTCGCTTTACAAACACGGCATCGGCCACCTGGCAGAAATGACCCGAGGGCTGGAGGAATGGATGGATATGCTGGATTTTAAATCCGTCAGCCAATTTAAAGGCGTGATGAGCCAGCAAAACATCGCCGACCCCAGCGCTTTTGAGCGGGCGAATTACATCCGCATCCTGGAAAACCGGAAGAAGTAGCAAAAGAGGGGGTGCCGGGCGGCAACCTGGTGAAGGAAGGCAGCAGGTTTCAGGCACAAAAAACTATCTTTGCTTTATGAAAAGCAGAAGAAAACCGGCCGGCCCGGCAGCGGGAGAAGTTGCTATCAGCCTCGCTGCGCTCCAGCGCCTGCAGTCCAGCCTTAGCGGTGAACTCCACTATGGAGCGTTGATGCGCCGCCTCTATGCCACCGACGGCTCCATCTATCGGGAAATGCCGCTGGCGGTAGCCTATCCCCGCGATGAAGCAGATGTCGTCAGGCTGCTGGCATTTGCCCGGGAGCATGGCACCTCTCTCCTTCCCCGGGCAGCGGGCACCTCCCTGGCCGGTCAGTGCGTAGGTGCTGGTATTGTAGTGGATGTATCCAAATACCTCAACCGCATCCTCGAAGTCAATGCTGAAGAAGGTTGGGTGCGCCTCCAACCCGGCGTAGTGCGCGACGAGCTCAATGCCCATCTTAAACCCTACGGCCTGTTTTTTGGCCCCAATACCTCCACCGCCAACCGCGCCATGCTCGGGGGGATGATCGGCAACAACTCTTGCGGTACCACCTCCATCAAATACGGCACGACTCGCGACCACCTAATGGAGGTCAAAGCCATCCTTAGCGATGGCTCGAGGGCGTCTTTCGGGCCGATCTCTCCAGAAGGTTTCCATCGCAAAAGGGCCGAGGATAGCCTGGAAGGCCGCCTCTACCAACAGGTTTACACCGCCCTGTCTGAGCCAGAACAACAGCAAGCCATCCGGGAGCATTTCCCCAAGCCGGAAATACCCCGGCGCAATACGGGCTACGCTTTAGATTTCCTGTTGGCTTCCAATGTTTTTCAAGCGGATGGGCCCGACTTCAACTTCTGCAATATGCTGGCCGGCTCAGAAGGTACCCTTGCTTTCATCACCGAAGCCAAGATGCACGTCAACCCCTTACCGCCCCCCGCAGAAGCGCTGGTCTGTGCCCACTTTTCATCTTTGCAGGAATCACTGGAGGCTACCTTGGTCGCCATGCGCTATCAGCCTTACGCCTGTGAGCTGATGGACAAGTTTATCATGGACTGCACCAAAGAAAACCGGCAGCAGGAGCGCAACCGCTTCTTCCTGCAAGGCGATCCAGCGGCCATCCTCATCATTGAATTCCGGGGCGCTAGCCAAGAGGAGGCCCGCACTCGAGCCGAGGTGATGATTGCCGAGATGCAAGCGGCTGGATATGGCTATGCTTTCCCCATCGTCTATGCACCTGATACGGCCCGAGTCTTTGCCTTACGGGCAGCGGGCTTCGGCGTGCTGTCCAACGTCAAAGGCGATAAAAAGCCCATCGAGTTTGTAGAAGATACTGCCGTGGCTCTGCCCGATTTGCCCGCCTACATCGGCGAGTTCCAAGCGTTAATGGCGAGTTTTGGTCAGCAGGCCGTCTATTACGCCCATGCCGGAGCCGGCGAGTTACACTTGCGCCCATCCATCAATCTGAAGACGACAGAAGGGGTGCGCGAGATGCGAGCCATCGCCGAAGCTTCGGCCCGGCTGGTGAAAAAATACCAGGGTGCCCTCAGCGGAGAGCACGGCGACGGCCGGGTGAGGGGGGAGTTCCTCCCCATGATGGTGGGCGAGCGCAACTATCAGCTCTTCCGTCAAGTCAAGCAGCAGTGGGATCCCGCCGGATTATTTAACCCCGGCAAAATCGTGGATGCCCCGCCCATGGATACCAGCCTGCGCTACCCGCTCGACCAGCCCCCGGCGCCAGTAGATACCGTTTTCGATTTCACGGCCCAGGGCGGCATCCTGCGCGCGGCCGAAAAGTGCAGCGGTTCTGGCGACTGCCGCAAGCTGGCCCATGTGAGCGGCGGTACGATGTGCCCCTCTTACATGGCTACCCGCAACGAAAAAGATACCACCCGAGCCCGCGCCAACGCGCTGCGCGAATTCCTGACTCATAGCGAAAAGGCCAACCGCTTCGACCATGAAGAGCTGTACGAAGTGATGAGCCTATGCCTCTCCTGCAAGGGCTGCGCTTCAGAATGCCCGTCCAATGTGGATATGGCCAGTATGAAGGCGGAGTTCCTACACCATTATTATCAAGCCAATGGCATCCCTTTGCGCGCCAAGCTGATTGGCAACATCAGCCAGTTGAACCGCCTGGCCGCCTTGATGCCGCGCCTCAGCAATTTCTTTTTTGCCAATCCCTTGCTGAGCGGCCTGGCCAAGCGCTTGCTGGGCATTGCGCCCGAGCGCTCGCTACCGCTCTTGCACCAGCATACCCTCCGCGCCTGGTTTACCCGCCATGCGGCGCGGCTGCGCCCCGCCCAGCCCCAGGGCTCGATCTGGCTATTCTGTGATGAGTTCACGAACTACAACGACACATCCATCGGTATCAAAGCCATCGAGTTGCTCAGCCGCTTGGGTTACGTGGTGCGAATGGCCGAGCATGAGGAGAGCGGGCGGGCTTACCTCTCCAAGGGCTTGTTGCGCCAGGCACAGCAAAAAGCGCAGCTCAATGTAGAGTGCTTCAAGGATATCGTCACCGCTGAAAGCCCCCTGCTGGGCATCGAGCCTTCGGCTATCCTGGGCTTCCGCGATGAGTATCCTCGCCTGGTGAGCCCGGAGCTGCGCGAGCCAGCCCGTCAATTGGGGAGGAATGCTTTGCTTATCGAAGAGTTTTTGGCCCGCGAAGCTGAAGCCGGCCGTATCCACTCCGGGCAGTTCACTAATGAGCACCAGCAGATCCTGCTGCACGGGCATTGCCACCAGAAAGCGCTAGCCAGCATAGACTGCTCCGCTTTCGTACTGGGCTTGCCTCAAAACTATCAGGTGCAGGCTATCCCCTCGGGCTGCTGTGGTATGGCTGGTTCATTCGGCTACGAAAAAGAGCACTATGCCGTGAGTATGCAGGTGGGTGAGCTGGTGCTCTTCCCGGCACTTCGCCAAGCTCCCCCGGATGCGGTCATCTCGGCACCGGGCACGAGCTGCCGCCATCAGATCGCTGACGGTACGGGGCGCCGGGCGCTGCACCCGGTGGAGATACTCTGGAAAGCGCTGCGGGATTAAGCGCCTGTTCAAGTTTTATCCTTCGTGCCGAAATGGCCACTTTTCCCCTTCGGCGCTGTCGACACTGCCCAAAGTGGAGGGCAGAAGCCTCGCCTCTTTCCCTGGGCCTGCTTGGTGGGAAGCGCAAATTGCTTGAGCTTTGAGATACCTGACTTGCGGCAGCGAGCCTATCGAGATTAGGAAAAGCCACAAAAAATCCCTTCATTTGTGGACAAAAGCAAATAAGACCAATGAACGGATTACAACTCATTGAATGCGTGCCCAACTTCAGCGAAGGGCGTGACATGGCTATCATCAAACAAATCACCACTGCGATTGAAAGCGTAGCGGGTGTACAATTGCTCGATGTAGACCCTGGCAAAGCCACCAACCGCACGGTCGTCACTTTTGTCGGCGAGCCGGGGCCTGTAGTGGAAGCCGCCTTTCTGGCGATGAAGAAAGCCAGTGAGCTGATCGACATGAGCAAGCACCAGGGCGAACATCCGCGCATGGGGGCTACTGACGTATGCCCGCTCATCCCCATCGCCAATATATCTATGGAGGAGGCCGCGAAGTGGGCGCACAAGCTAGCGGAGAGAGCTGGCCGAGAGCTAGGCATCCCGATATACCTCTACGAGCAAGCTGCGAGCAAACCGGAATGGCAAAACCTGGCTACCGTGCGGGCAGGTGAGTACGAAGCCCTCCCGGAAAAACTAGCCAGGCCAGAATGGAAACCAGATTACGGCCCCGCCCAGTTTAACGCCCGAGCCGGTGCCACAGCGGTGGGGGCGCGCAATTTCCTTATCGCTTACAACGTCAACCTCAACACCAGCTCGGTGCGCCGTGCCAATTCCGTAGCCTTTGACGTGCGTGAAAAAGGCCGGGTCAAACGGGATGGCGACCCCATCAACGGCCCTATTGTGCATGACGAGCAGGGCGAGCCGGTACGCGAACCAGGGGCCTGCAAGGCCGTCAAAGCCATCGGTTGGTATATCGAAGAGTATGGCATCGCACAGATTTCGATGAATTTGACCGATATCGAACAGACCCCGCTTCATATCGCCTTTGAGGCCTGCCGCAAAAGCGCCAACGAGCGTGGGATGCGGGTAACGGGCTCGGAGCTGGTGGGCCTCACCCCCTTAAAGGTGTTGCTTGATGCGGGCAAGTATTTCCTGCAGCAGCAGCAGCGCTCGGTGGGTGTTTCGGAAGCCGAGATCATCAAAATCGCCGTCAAGTCTCTGGGGCTAGACGAGCTGGCACCCTTCGAGCCCACGAAGAAAATCATCGAATACCGCTTGCGGGAAAGCCAGCCCGACCCGCTGATTAGTATGGACCTGGCTCGTTTTGCCAACGAGGCCGCCTCTGAAAGCGTGGCCCCCGGCGGGGGCTCAGTGGCGGCTTATGTAGGCGCGTTGGGCGCGGCCTTGGGCACGATGGTCGCCAACCTTTCCGCTCACCGTCGCGTATGGGACCATCGCTGGGAGGAGTTCTCCGCCTGGGCAGAAAAAGGGCAACAAGCCAAAGATGCCCTGCTGCGGCTGGTAGACGAAGATACGCGCGCGTTCAACCGCATCATCTCCGCCATGCGCCTGCCCAAAGGCAGCGAAGGGGAGAAAAAAGCCCGGCAGGAAGCCATCGAGCAGGCTACACAGTACGCCACTGAGATACCGCTGCGCACCATGGAATTGGCTTTAGAGTCTTTTGAAGTCATCAAAGCCATGGCAGCCGAGGGTAACCCCAATTCCGCCAGCGATGCCGGGGTGGGTGCGCTCTGCGCCCGTGCTGCGGTGCAGGCGGGCTATCTCAACGTGCGCATCAATGCCGCCAGCCTGAAAGGCCGGGCTTTCGCAGAGGAAGTACTGGCCAAAGCCGAGGGCATCGCTACCAGGGCGGATGAGCTGGAGCAGGAAGTGCTGGAGATAGTGCGGGAGAAAGTAGGGTAGCTGGCAGCCGGTTCTGAGGCGGCCTCAAATGAAGCAGAATGATGTCCCGATTGTACAGGTTGAAGCGGGAAGATGGCAAGTGTATAAAATGATGTAAATCAATGAAATAAAACAGGTCTGCTTCAATCCTCTATCTTTTTTGCATAAACAATGCTTGATGAGACAGGCAGGCAAAAAAAAAGCAGCTCCGTTTTCCCAACCGGAGCTGCATAAAACCAACTTCAAAAAGGGGGGTAAACGTGATTCTTATATATTTGCCAAAGGGGCAAATAGTTATCTCAGGTGCATTTTAGGTGGATAAGCCTGAATCGTTGGGCTTTTAAAGCCAAACATGATGGTGTGGAGGAGATACAGTGAAGGAGCGCTGGCAGCACCCACAATGGAGAGGTTGCCGCTTTAAGAGTCTTAATGCTAATAGCCCTCTTTAGTGTCTGTCTTTACAGCCCGATAGCTACGTTTCACTCGACCCAAAATCCTCGACTTAAGCTTGGGGTTCTTATCCCATGCTTTGTAGAGTGATTTTTTGGCCTTCGCAAGCCTTGTTGCTACAGAACTCTAAAGCGGAGGTACTCAGCAAAATGGACAGGCTCTATTAAGTGCGCCTAAGCACTGGCCTAGTAAGATTTGATAGTTGCTTTCCGAAGATAAAAAGCTCTTAAGAGGGGCTGAAATAGCCTTACAACATAAAAGCGAGGCAAAGATATAAATAAAATAATTAGCGGTCAAGGCCTTAGCGATTTTCTTGTGTATTTGAGGCGTCATTTTTTGCGATTTGCTGCCGATATTGGGCTGCAGCATCGAGTTCGGCGTAAAAATCCTCGCCATATTTGCGCACGATAGCATCTTTGAGGAATTGATAGACGGGCACCTGGTGTTGTTTGCCTAGTTCACAGGCGGCGCTGCAGATGTCCCAGCGGTCGTAGTTGAGCCCCTCGAACCCTTTATCGCGATCACCAGTCACCCGGATGGGGTAGAGGTGGCAGGAGATGGGCTTTTTGAAGTCAGTAGCGCCGGCTTGAAAGGCCTGTTCGATGCCGCACTTAGCGATGCCCAGCTCATCGTAGATCATATAAGCGCAAGGGCCGTTGTCGACCAGGGGCGTGCCGAAGCTGTCATTATCGGGGTAATAGGTAAAGACCCCCTCTTCCTCAATGGCCTGCCGTCCCTGTTCAGACAAGAAGGGTGCCACCTGTGGATAGATGCGCTGGAGCACTTCCAACTCAGCGATTTCGAGCGGCGCGCCAAAATCGCCTTCCCAGCAGCAAGCCCCTTTGCAGGCCTTAAGGTTGCAGATAAACTGCTCGTCGAGCAGCTCGTCGCTGACGAGGATATCCTGGATGAGCAACATCGGCGCGGTGATTTTTTTCGTTCGAATATTGTATTTCGTGAAAACCGGCCTAAAAATAAGCTAAAATGACAACTTTGCCAAGTCGGCTGACTTATGCCAAACACTAAAATAGCAATCTGGCGACAGCATAAAGCGCGGGAAAATTATAATTTCCACTGCTAAAAACTTAGTTTTGCAACAAATAAGGACATGCTTAAAACAGAAATCCAAAAAAATATGAAGAAATCGATCTTGATCCTTGCCGCTTTCGCCTTGCTAGGCGGCTTATGTGCTCAAAGCCAGGGGCCTGCCGTGCAGCAAGCACTGAGCGAAACCGTCAACCTCTACCAACTCGACAGCGAGCAAGCCGCCGAGATGCTGAAGATACAGGAGCGCCATTTCAGCAACCTGGAAGAAATCGAGAGCCTGCGCGAATCGGACCGCCCGCTCTTTTTGCAAAAGAAAAACTCCATCCGGGAACTTACGCAGGCTTCGACCAAACGGCTGCTGAACGGACAGCAGATCAGCATCTTCAACCAACAGCTCATCGAGCGCCGCAAGCGAGAAGCCGCTTTGAAGGAGCGCCTGAAAATGGAAGGCGCATCCAAAGAAGAAATCCAGTATGCCATCTGGGACTTGGACTAAACATTCCCTTAGTGGGGCTTGTTGAAAAGATGAAAAAATACATCCTTATAACGTCATAACGAGAGTAAAATTAATGGATCCCTTAAAGCAAAAATTTCACGAGAAAGCCAGCGCCCTGAGAAATGAAATCAAGGCCATTTTAAAAGAGCACGGAGACCTCAAAGTTGATGAAGTCAAACTAGAGCAAATCTATGGCGGGGCGCGCAGCATAAAGTCTATGGTATGGGAAACCTCCGAGCTGGATCCCGTGAAGGGGATCCGTTTCCGGGGCTATTCCATCCCGGAATTGCGGGAGATACTGCCGAAGGGCCCTGACGGGAAAGAGCCGCGGCCCGAGGGCTTATTCTGGCTCATGTTGGTAGGCGAAGTGCCTACGGAAGAAGAAGAAGCGTGGCTCACCCACCAGTGGATCAGGCGCAGCAACGTGCCGGAGCACGTCTTCACGGTACTCGACAGCCTGCCGATTACGACCCATCCGATGACGCAGTTTTCCGTTGCGATCAATGCCATGCAAACGGATAGCTGCTTTGCCCGGCGCTATGATGAAGGCTTGAATAAATCAGATTATTGGGACCCTACCTACGAGGATACTATGAACCTGATTGCCCGTTTGCCGCGGGTGGCAGCATACATCTATCGGCGCACCTACTTCAATGGCAACCATATCGCCCCGGATATCAGCCAGGACTGGGCGGCCAACTTTGCCCACATGTTGGGTAGCGGGCGCGACGACTTCAAGAACTTGATGCGCCTTTACATGGTCATCCATGCCGACCATGAAGGGGGCAATGCTTCGGCCCATGCTACCCACTTGGTGGGTTCCACGCTCAGCGATGCCTA
>CAYSPJ010000031.1:34568-44590 GCA_964432875.1 uncultured Phaeodactylibacter sp.
GGCAGTAGGCAGTAGGCAGTTGGCAGTTGGCAGTAGGCAGTTGGCAGTTGGCAGTCGCTCGGAGGGCGTCACGGACGAGTGCAGCGAGAGCGGGAAGGCAGTAGTGATGCTGTCTTGATTATCAAGATACTGCTCCTGTTTAAAATAATCGGTTATTTAGTGCCGTCAACACTAGATAGCCTTGGCAGTAAATTTTTTTCGCCAAAAAGAGTGGAGTCTTTAAAAATGAATTACTTTTGGGCAGCTATTAATTGCAGACTATCAAAATTGTATTAACACATGCATTTTCCGGATAATCTAAAATACACTGAAGAACACGAGTGGATTCGTGTAGAAGGTGGTGATACTGCCTACATCGGCATCACTGATTTTGCACAGAGCGAACTGGGCGAATTGGTCTATATCGAAGTAGAGACCGTAGGGGAAACCTTGGAGCAGGGTGAGGTTTTTGGCACCGTAGAAGCGGTAAAGACTACTTCCGACTTGTACATGCCTGTTTCTGGCAAGATATTGGAATTCAACCCCTTGCTCGATGAATCTGAAGGAGACGAACCCACCCGGGTGAATGAAGACCCTTATGGGGATGGCTGGATCATCAAGGTCAAATTAGCTGACTCCGAGGAGTTAGATAGTTTGATGGATGCTAAAGCTTATCAAGAACTAGTGCAATAAATTTTTATTTTTTTTCTATCCTACACACCAAACCCAACCTGAGTCGCATCTATCCTAGCAAACGAGTCAATTTAACGTTTTTTATCCCCGCCCTGATGTGGGCGGCGGCGATTTTCACGCTTTCGACTTTCAAAGCCGTGACAGCCCCCAAGCTTGTCACTTGGCTTGAACCAGATAAGCTGGCCCATGCCGCCGCTTATTTTGTCCTTGCCAGCCTAATCATGTGGGGGCTTCAGCGCAACGGCTGCCTGCGGCCCGGCCCGGCTGCCGTCGCCATCGGCGGCAGTGTGTTTTTCGGAATTGCGTTGGAAATCATTCAATTTGCTTTTTTCCCAGGCAGATTGTTCGAGTTCCGGGATATTGTTGCAAATATTATCGGAGCAATTGCAAGTTTGTTAGTGTATTATTTGATAAAATAAAAACCTTGTCAGTATGGATTTGTCAGTAACCGGCGGAACATTGGCGGGATTCTTGGTAGCGATAATGGCGGTAGTCCTTACCCTCATCATCGTGATGAAGTCTATCTACACCAAGCGTTCGGCTAGCGCATCAGCTCATACTATGAGCTCCGCAAGCAAGTCGCCTTTAGAGGCGAGAACTAAGTACCCTTGGGCCGATGTGTTCAAGTTCAGCGGTACATTTTTCAACCTCGGCCTGGTATTGGCACTCGGTTTGACCGTGTTGGCCTTTAGCTGGACGCAATACGAGGATAAGGTCTTCATCCCGGATGATGCCTTGAAGTTCGATGAAGAAATCGAAATCGAACCACCTCGTACTGCTGAACCACCTCCTCCTCCGCCGCCGCCGCCGCCGCCAACCATCGAAGAGGTGCCGGATGAGGAATTACTCGAAGAAGACGTCGTAGAATTCGTTGACCAAACGGTCGATCAAACTACTACGGTTGAAGCGCCCCCGGTGAAAGCTGCGCCGCCGCCGCCGCCGCCGCCGCCGCCGCCGCCGCCAAAGCAGGAGGTAGAGGAGATTTTCAAAGTTGTTGAAGATATGCCTCGCTTCCCGGGCTGCGAAGACCTCCCTTCTAAAGAGGAGCGCAAGCAGTGCGCGGATAAAAAGATGCTCGAGTTCATTTACAAGAACATCAAATATCCGGCAATCGCAAGGGAAAATGGTGTCGAGGGCACGGTCGTCATCCAATTTGTAGTGGAGAAAAACGGCGAAATCAAAGATGCCGCTATCGTCCGCGATATTGGTGCCCAGTGTGGGCAAGAGGCCCTGCGGGTGGTCAACTTGATGAACGATCAGAAAATCAAGTGGGTACCAGGTATGCAGCGCGGGCGCCCCGTGCGGGTACAGTTCAACTTGCCGGTCAAATTCAGGCTCGAATAAGATAAACTGAGCTCTTTTACAAAAGCGGCCGATAGCCTAGACAGGTTATCGGCCGCTTCTGTAAAGAGCAACTTTTGAAAAGATACGGCGTTTTATACGGTGAATACAATATAGCCGCTCCGATAAAATGATAAAAAAATGATGCTCAGAAGCCTTATTTTAGTAGTGGGCCTATTCATTTCTGTCCTTGGCCTCGCTCAGGATGCCCGCCTCGCTCAGCAATACTTTCGCGATGGAGAATATGAAAAAGCTGCCATCCTTTATGAAAAGCTGTTTGAACAGAGTAATTACAATGACTATTACTTCGACCGTTATGTCGAAGCCTTGCTAGCCCTGGAGCAGTATGGTGAATGTGAAAAAGTGATCAAGAAGCAACTAAAGCGTACCCCAGACAATTCTCAGCTTTATGTCACCTATGGCAAACTCTATGAACGCCAGTTTATGGATGTGGAAGCGGAGCAACAATATCAGAAAGCGATCGAAATACTGGCTAAGGACCAGTTTGTCATCACTCGCCTCGCCAATACCTTCATGGCTATGCCCAAGTATGAGCTGGCGATCAAAACCTATGAAAAAGGGGCGGAACTGCTGAAAGATGGGCAGGTCTTTGCCTATAATCTGGGCGAGTTGTACCGCAGCCAAGGAGATACTCCCCGAATGGTAGAAAACTACCTCAATAGCATTGATGCTGACCCAGAGCGGGCCAACAACATCAAGTCCATCTTTCAAAGATTCCTTTTTGCCGATGATTATCGGGAACTGCAGGCACAGCTCTACAGCCGCATCCAGGCACAGCCCAATAATGTGGTTTACCCAGAGTTGCTAAGCTGGGCTTTCATCCAGCAAAAGGATTATCAGAGCGCTTTGCGGCAGGAGCGGGCACTCGACCGCCGCTTGCGCGAAAATGGCGGCCGCGTCTATCGGCTCGGAGAAATAGCGGCCAATGACCAGGCCTATGAAGCCGCCATTGCCGCTTATGAATACATCATCCAGGAAAAAGGGCCTAATTCCGCTTATTACCTCGATGCCAAACGCGAGGTGCTGGGTTGCAAACGCAAGATGCTGGTAGAGGGGTATAGCTATACCCAAGAGCAGCTCCTGCAGCTTAAGGCAGAATACGCATCCTTCCTGAACGAATTTGGGCGGTCTAAGCTTACGGCCAGCATCATCTTAGAGGAAGCTGAATTGCATGCGCTTTACCTCAACGACCTTGACCGTGCGATCCAGGTCCTGGCCGAAATGATCGAGTTCCCACTCATTGTCCCTACTCTTCAAGCTGTTGGCAAAATCAACCTGGCCGATTATTACTTGATGCAGGGTGAGGTATGGGAAGCTACCCTTTTGTACTCACAGGTAGATAAGGCTTTCAAAGAAGAGCCTCTCGGTCAGGAGGCGCGCTACCGCAATGCTAAACTATCTTATTATGCCGGGGATTTCCAGTGGGCCCAGGCCCAGTTTGACATCCTGAAAGCCGCTACTTCTCGCTTTATCGCCAATGATGCCCTCGATTTATCGGTCTTTATCATGGATAATTTGGGGCTCGATACTTCCGATGTAGCCCTTAAATTATATGCCGATGCCGAACTGCTGGTCTTCCAGAACCGTTTTGGCGAAGCATTCCAAAAGCTGGATTCCTTGAGAGCGGGCTTTGCCAGCCATTCTCTACAAGATGATCTGCTCTATCTGGAGGCTCAAATCCATAAGAAAAAAAGAGAATACGATCAGGCTACCGAAAAGCTGATGGTGATTGTGGAAAAGTATGGGGAAGAAATCCGCGCTGATAATGCGCTCTTCGAATTGGGCCAATTGTATGAGCAACAGCTCAATGAGCGCGAAAAAGCATCAGGCTTCTATGAAACCTTGTTCATAGATTACTCCGGTAGCACTTTAGCCGTAGAGGCCAGAAAGCGCTACCGGGCTTTGAGAGGGGATGATATACCATAACCGGAGGTTAGGGTTAGGTTGAAAGGCTTGAAGTGGATTACTTCAGGCCTTTCTCGTCAGATACCGTAAGCTTATGACGGCCCTTGGCACGGCGACGGGCTAATACCCTGCGGCCATTCTTGGTGCTCATGCGTGAACGGAAGCCATGCTTGTTGGCTCTTTTCCTCTTGGAAGGTTGATATGTGCGTTTCATTATCTGTGCGCTTTATAAAATGCTGAGAATTCAGGTTCGTTTTTTCAAAAGTCCGGCAAAGGTAAGGCGATTTTATGAACTAGGCAATGCCTGGCACAAGATAATTCGAAAATATCTTCTTCCTTCCCTCGCCAGCGGTAAATGCCGGAGGATTAAATCGTCATAATGTCTTTTTCCTTGCTTTCGATGAGCTTATCCACTTTTTCCCCATATTTATTGGTCAGGTTTTGCACCTCGTCTTCCAGGCGCTTGCCGGCGTCCTCGGGAAATCCATCCTTAACCTCCTTTTTGATATGCTCCATGGCATCGCGGCGGGCATTGCGGATGCTCACCTTCGCGTCTTCGCCAAGCGATTTAGATTTTTTGACGAGTTCCCGGCGGCGTTCCTCGGTTAGGGGGGGGATGTTGAGGCGTACTACTTCGCCATCGTTCTGGGGCGTCACGCCCAGGTTGGCTTCGAAGATCGCTTTTTCGATAGGCCCCAGCGAGGTTTTTTCCCAAGGCTGGATCACGATGGTGCGCGAGTCAGAGGTGCTCACATTGGCCACCTGATTGAGGGGGGTGGGCGAGCCGTAGTAAGCCACCAGCAGGCCAGAGAGCATAGCCGGCGAGGCTTTCCCGGCGCGTATTTTGCTCAATTCTTTTTGTAAATGGTCAATGGCATTTTCCATTGCTTCCTGAGCTTCTTCTACGTATAGATTTACTTCGTCTTGCATAAGTCAAAAAAGGTTTATGTCTGTTTCTACTCCCCTGGCATTTACGCGAAGCGCCCGGGCAGAGGCAGGGGTAAAGATAAATAGCTTAGCCCCGGATGTGCAAAAATAGGAAAAAACATTTTCAAGGCCCCAAAAACTAATTCCTATTTGAGCTGGAATACCTTAATATCAGGTATAACAACATGACCAGGGAAGACAAGGCGGCGGAGACGTAGGTCATCGCCGCCCACCACAAGGCATCTTTAGCACCAGCGTATTCGGCACCCTTGGCTACATTAGCCTGGTCTAGCCAAGCCAGTGCGCGGCGGCTGGCATCGAATTCTACCGGCAGCGTGACAAAGGCAAATAGCGTAGTGACCGCGAAAGCGATGATGGTGATCAACATGATCTGCGGCATGCTAGACAAGGTCATGAAAGCAATGATCAGCAACCATTGCTGAGCCATGGCTGAGATGTTGACTACGGGCACCAGGGCCGAGCGCAATTGCAACATATTGTAAGCTTGGGCATGCTGCACAGCGTGGCCACATTCATGTGCTGCCACTGCTGCCGAGGCTATGCTATAGCCATTGTAAACATCCTGGCTCAAGCTCACCGTCTTGGTCAGAGGGTTGTAGTGGTCGGTCAGCATACCCTGGCCCATGACGATTTTGACATCATGGATACCAAAGTGGCGGAGCATCTCTTCAGCTATCTGCCGCCCGGTCAGCCCTGAGCGGATGGGGATACGGCTATATTTGCCAAACTTGGACTTCAACTGCTGGCTGATCAGCATGCCTACTACTGAAAGTATACCAGCCACCACCATATATCCATAGTAAGACTCCATAATGCGAAAAAGTTAATTCAATAAATCAAAGCCAGTATAATGGCGAAGCACCTTGGGAATAACAATCCCCTCGGGCGTTTGGTTGTTTTCCAGCAGGGCAGCCATAATCCTGGCCAGCGCCAGGGCGCTACCGTTGAGGGTGTGTGCAAGGCGGGTAGTTTTGCCATCGCGAAAGCGCAGCTTCATCCGGTTGCTTTGGAAAGTTTCAAAATTAGAAACCGAGCTGACTTCCAGCCAGCGCTTTTGGGCAGCGGAGAAGACCTCGAAATCAAAAGTCAATGCCGAGGTGAAGCTCATGTCGCCGCCACAAAGACGCAGGATACGGTAGGGGAGCTCTAGCTGGTCGAGCAGCCCAGAGACGTGGGCAAGCATCTCCTGAAGGGTTTCGTAAGACTTGTCGGGGTGTTGGAGCACTACGATTTCTACTTTGTCAAATTGGTGTACCCGGTTGAGCCCCCGCACATGGGCGCCATAAGAGCCGGCCTCCCGGCGGAAACAAGGGGTATAGGCGGTCATTTTAACCGGGAAGTCGCGCTCATCGAGGATGGTATCCCGGTAAATATTGGTGACTGGCACTTCAGCCGTGGGGATTAAATAGAGGTTGTCCCGTTCTGCATAGTACATCTGCCCTTCCTTGTCGGGCAATTGGCCGGTGGCACGGGCGGTTTCTTCATTAACCATTAGCGGTGGGATGACTTCCAGGTAGCCGGCCTTGGTCGCCTCATCCAGGAAGAAGGAGATCAGTGCCCGTTCCAGTTTAGCGCCTTTACCCCAGTATACGGGGAAGCCTGAGCCGGTAAGCTTGACGCCCAACTCCAGGTCGAACACCTTATATTTAGTTGCCAGTTCCCAATGTGGCAGCGCGCTCTCGCCCAGTTCGGGCAGTGGCTTATCCCAGGCTTGGTATACCTCGTTGTCTTCCGGAGAGCTCCCCGGGGGTACAGATTCATGCGGGATGTTGGGCACTTGCAGCAGCAAGTTTTCCAATTGGGCCTTGGATTGCTGTAGTTGTTCCTCCAGGGCGCTAGACTGTTCTTTAAGCGCCGCTACTTCCGCGCGCTTGGCCTCGCCTTCGGCGGCTTTGCCTTCCTTCATGAGTATGCCAATAGACTTGGAGAGCTGGTTGCGTTGAGCCAGTAGCTTATCCAGCTCGGTTTGTACTTCCTTGCGGGTATCGTCCAGCCTTAGGATATCATCGATGATCTTCAAATCTTCATCTGAGAAATTTTTGACTTTCAGCCCTTTGAGCACCTGGCTTTTTTGGGCTCTGATGTAGTTGAGTTCAAGCATAATGCAGTATGGTTTGAAATAGTTTGAGTGGGGATTGAACTTTAGCGAAAACTTTTGGTTACTTTTTTTGCAAAGATAGTACTAGAATTCAAAATTAAGTGTAATTTTGTAGCAGCAAAAGCGTATCGGCACACCATACGCCCTTGGCCGCCGCCATAGTGCATGTTGTACTCTCTATCCTGTTATTTCCCATTTGGATTAGGAAGTTTATCGGGTTCGCAAGAGTTTTGTTTGGCGTTAAGCAATAATTCCCACAATTGTCTTTGTTTCTGCAACAACCTCTGATGTTAAAAAAATTCTAACACAATACTACTCTAATTTTCAGTAACTAATATCATGCTGGATATATCACAATTAAACTACATGCTCGTGCCTGAGCTAAGAGAGCTGGCTGAGCAAATCGGGCTTACTGCCTACAAGCGCCTGAATAAACAGGAGTTGATTTATAAAATCCTCGATCATCAGGCTGCTCAAGCCCCCAAAAAAGCCAACCGCCCAAGTGCGGATGAAGAACAGGCTAACCAGCCCCGAAATGTCAACAAGCCAAGAGGGGGGCAGCAAAGCCCTGCCGATAAGGATGCGGATAACTATGAAGATGATGAAGATGATGAAGATGACGACGACCGCTTCAGAGACGAGGATGATAACGATGAGGACGATGAGCTAGGAGAGGACGGGCAAAACCGCCGCCGCAGAGTGCGCCGCCGCATTGTTAAAGTGGCTGATGATGGGCCATCTAAAAAAGAACTTTTCACTAAAAAGCCTAGTCTGCCCGAAGAAGATCGCCCCGTCCGGGAAGTACCTCAAAACCGGGAGCAGGATCAAGGGCAGGGTAGAAGCCGGGAAAGAGAGCCCCAGAACCGAGACAGAGACCGGGATAGAGAGCGCGAGCCGCAGAGAGGAGGTAGAGAGCGCGAGGCTTATAGGGAAAGGGAGCGCGAGCCTTTTAAGGAAAGGGAACGCGAGATAGACAAAGAGAAGGAACGCGAGCGCGAGATAGACCGGGAAAGAGATAGCACCCCCTCGAAAGAACATCGTGAGAAGGCCCCCGCCCCTCCGCCAGTTGAGGAAAGCGATGAAAAATTCGACGTCGAACTCGATGGCATCATTGAGGGCGAAGGCATTCTCGAAATGATGCCCGATGGCTATGGCTTTTTGCGCTCTTCTGATTACAATTATCTCACTTCTCCCGATGATATCTACGTATCGCCCTCGCAGATCAAATTATTCGGACTGCGCACCGGTGATACGGTGCGTGGGGCTATCCGCCCGCCGAAAGAAGGAGAAAAGTATTTCGCCCTCTTGCGCGTTTCTAAAATCAATGGTTTAAACCCGCAAGATATTAGAGACCGCGTGCCTTTTGACTACCTCACGCCCTTATTCCCCCAGGAGAAATTGAGGCTGACGTCCTCTCCTACCGGGCGCGATCTGGGCAACCGCATGATTGATCTGTTTACTCCAATTGGCAAGGGGCAGCGTGGCTTGATCGTCGCTCAGCCTAAAACCGGTAAAACCTTCCTGCTCAAAGACTTGGCCAATGCCATTGCGAAAAACCACCCCGAGTGCTACATCATCGTGTTGCTGGTGGATGAACGCCCGGAAGAAGTCACCGACTTCAAGCGCAGCGTCAATGCGGAAGTGGTAGCTTCTACTTTTGACGAGCCTGCCGACAACCACGTTCGAGTGGCGGCCATCGTGCTGGAGAAAGCTAAGCGGCTGGTGGAATGCGGCCATGATGTGGTTATTTTGCTTGACTCCATCACCCGCCTGGCGCGTGCCTATAACACCGTGGCCCCGGCTAGCGGCAAAGTGCTCTCGGGCGGTGTCGAAGCCAATGCCCTGCACAAGCCCAAGAAGTTCTTTGGCGCTGCCCGTAATATCGAAGATGGCGGCTCCCTGACCATCCTGGCTACTGCCCTCATTGATACTGGCTCCAAGATGGACGGGGTGATTTTTGAAGAATTCAAAGGCACCGGCAACATGGAATTGCAACTCGATCGCAACCTGTCGAACAAGCGCATGTTCCCAGCCATCGACCTTACCAAGTCTAGCACTCGCCGCGACGACTTGCTTATGGATAAGGATACCCTGCAGCGCATGTTCATCCTGCGCAACCACCTGGCGGATATGAAGCCGGAGGAGGCATTCGAATTCCTGCGCAAGCACATGGTGAGCACTTCCAGCAATGAGGAGTTCCTGACTTCGATGAATGGATAAGCATTGAGCTTGGTTACAAGCGAACGCCCCCGCGTCGGCTTACGGTCGGCGAGGGGGCGTTCGCTTGTATGCTTGCCAGCGCCCCCGCCCTGAAGGTAGATGCTCAATCCCTTAGGAAGGGCAAAAAAAAATGGGCTTCAAAACGGAAGTTTTGAAGCCCACGAGGCAGTAGCGTGGGGGAGACTTGAACTCCCGACCTCAGGATTATGAATCCTGCGCTCTAACCGGCTGAGCTACCACGCCTTTTTAAGCGAGTGCAAAGATATGGCTTTTAAGTGTTTTTTTGCAACAATTAGGGGGGGATATTTTTTATGCACTGGATTGAAATAGAAATTGCCGCTCTTCAAAGCGTTAAAACAAAGCTGAGACAAAAACAATTCCCTGACATGGAGGATAATCGCAGGGGCATACGCCCAGAAGTGACAGTAGAGCAAACGGCAGCTACACCAGCAGAGCGTTTTCAGAATGAGGTGTTGCGGCCTATATTGAAAATGCAAAACGGCTTGCTGATAACCGTCTTCCGGCATTTCATGGAAAAGCGTAAAGCCCGCTTTCAAGCAATGCCTCGAGCAGCTCAGCTCGAGCAAATCGGGAATAGCCTCAGCAAAGACCACCACCTGCGTAGCCTGATGCTAGGCCTGGTTATTGGTCAGTTTACGGTGGAGGAATATGGCGACTATCTCCGCTTTGAGGCCGAGGCCAGCCGCCGGATCATGTCGATGATCGTACAGCGATTGGAGGGTCAGGTGGGGGATATCTAGTGCAGTAGGCAGTAGGCAGTAGGCAGTAGGCAGTAGGCAGTAGGCAGTAGGCAGTA
>CAYSPJ010000032.1:0-44169 GCA_964432875.1 uncultured Phaeodactylibacter sp.
TATTTAGCACAAAAGTAAGGAAAATATTTTTCTTTTCCATGTGCTTGAACAGACATGCCGACGAAAAACCGAGCATGTCTTTTTTTGCGTAAATTTGCGCCACACTAAACATATTGCAGCCATGCCAAATGTAAAGATATACTTGCTTCTCCCTTTGCTCAGCCTGCTATTGAGCCAAGCCTGCCGCAATGCCGAAGGTGGCGGCAAGCAAGCTGGCGTTCCGGAACAAACGGAAGATATGCTCACCTTATATACTTATCGCCACTTGCCGATAGATGACTCTATCTATCAGCGCTTCCAGCGCCTCAACGGCATCAGGGTTGAACTGGTACACGCCGAGCCCGAAGTGCTGTTGCGCCAGTTGCGGCAGGGCAGCCAGCCAACCGCTGATGTCGTGGTATTACCCGAAGTAGCGATGGCTATCCGCGCCAAGGAAGAGGGCCTGCTACAAATTTGCCACCTGCCTGGCCTGGAGAAATATGTCAAGGATAAAATGCGTGATGACTATGCTTATTGGACCGGGCTGACCATCCAATACCCCATCATCGCTTATGTGGAGGGGCGGGTAAACCCGCAAGGGTTAGAGTCTTTTTTTGACTTGGCCGACCCCAAGTGGAAAGGGCAAGTGCTGGCCCCCGCTGCTGACGATCCCCACCTCCAATCGCTGGTAGCTTCTTTCGTCGCTAAAAATGGCGAGGATGCTGCCCGGGAGTGGGCCCAGGGCGTGGCCCTCAACTTCGCCCGTCCAGCCCAAGGGAATGGGCTAGACCAGCTCAAAGCCCTCGGTGCCGGACAGGGTAGCCTCGCCATCGCCAATGCTGGCGACCTGGGCTACCTGCGCTACCCCAATACCCATGAAGAACTAAAACTGGGCGAAAATATCCGGCACATCTTGCCATTTAACCAGGGCTTCAACCACATTAACGCCAGTTGTGCGGTAGTGCCCAAAAACGGCGATGCCCGCAAGGCCGCGCGGTTTATCGAATACTTGGCTTCTAGCATCATCCAGGAAGTCTACCCCCCGGCCGCCCACGAAAACCCGGTCAACGTCATGGGCCTGATGTCTCAGTTCGTCGTCGAAGAAGTCGGCGGCATCCAGGAAGACCCGCTCTCTTTAAACCTGCTCGGCCATTACAACCAGCAGGCAGTGGCGATATTGAAGGAGGCGGGCTGGTGAATCATTTTTTGGCAGGAATATACGAGTTCATCTGTTTTGCAGCTCACCGTCAGGGCTCGTTCTGGGGTTCTACCAAGAAACCAGGGCAATCTGCCAGCTCAGCTTCAGTGATGAGCGCAAAAACCGGCTGGCCGTCGCGCGCCGCGCAGGCAGGACCCAGCGGCATCCCGCTAAAGACTCGTCGAGTCTTTAGCGGGATGCCGCTGCGGGCAGATTATCTTCGCACAATCCCAAGCCCCCCGCTTCCCTTGCTTTAGGATTCACCAGGCGTTACCACCTCTACCCAGGTGCCAGGCACGCGGGCGTAGATAGAATGATCATACATCGCTTCGCAAGATACAGCGGGCAGGTAGAAGCGCCCCTGATAAGCGGCGTTCAACTGGATGCGGTAAACCTGCGTTTTGCGTTCGGGCAGGTCAAAGAAAGTATTGGCGCGGTCATCGCGTATATCCAGATATTTCGGCTGGTTGCCAGCCTGGTTCGATTCTAGTTCGTCCATTCTAGTATTGATGATTTCCCAGCCGGAAGGGAAGATTTGAGCCAGGGCCAATTCCTGATAGGGGAAAGGACGCTGGCCAGTATGGGTCACGCGCACTTCAGCCACAAAGTTGGTGCCTTGTATCAAGGCAGCAGGGTTGACCGCAGCCCCTTCCAGGGTTTTATAAAGCACCTCGATCTTCAGGTTTTGGGCGCTGGCGGTTTCTTCTCCAGCCAGAGGCTGCCCGCGGCGGATAACCCGGGTGAACAGCGGGCTCTTACTCGTGTTTTTTACCATCACTTGCTGCTGTCCTTTGCCGTTGAGCGGGATATTGATCTGCATCACCGGGCTGTTGGAGCCGGCATTGATTGCTTTGCCATCAGCAAGCTGGTAAGTAAAGGCCGGCTTGTGGCTTGCTTCTGCCCCGCCCACGTATTTGCCGATGGCCAGGAGGCTGTAGGAAATCTCCTGGGTGCTGTACCAACCCTGGCTGCTCAGCTCGTCGGAGATGTAGCGCAGCAGTTCGGCGGATGCTTCTCTTTGGTTGAGCAGCACCAAGGTCTCGAGTATCATTGCCCGGTCGCGCAACTCCGAGCCAAAGGTATGCCCAGTTTCTCGATAGGAAGCGACCTGGGTAGTGAGCTTGTTGGTGATTTGCTTGGCTACTTCAGATTTACCCGCCAGGGCATAGGCAGCTGCCAGCCGCCATTTTGCCTGGACAGACAAGCCGTCGTATTCCCGCAAGCGGTTCATCGCCGCCAGGTCGGGTTGCTTGGCCAACGCCAGGGTGTAGAGGCGGTAAGCCTGCATCAGCTCGTGGCTGCTCTGGGAATAGAAGCCCATGCTAGCTTGTTTCCCATCCCACATCCGTGCTGTTTTCTTTTGAAATTCGGCCCATTTTTCCAACAAAGAAGGTGGTACGGTATAGCCGAGGGCCTGAGCTTCCAACATGAAGTGGCCGGCGTAGTTGGTGGACCAATGGCTAGGTTCACTATTGCCAGGCCAGGAGGCGAAGCCACCCTGGCTGGTCTGGAATTGCTTCAGGCGCTCGATGGTGGCCTGGATATTTTTCGGCACCTGTTTTTTCTGTTTCTCATCCAGTTCCATCAATTGGCGGACGTATAATTGCGGGAAGCCGCCGGAAAGGGTTTGCTCCAAGCAGCCATACGGGTAGCCCAACAGGTACTGCAAGCGCTGCCCCAGGTTGATGGGCGGGATGCTGGATACCTCGAGTATAGCTTCATTTGTACCCACCATGCCTGGCGGCTTGAAGCTAAAGGTATGGGATTGCCCGGCATCCAGGGCCTTACTGTCCACATCGGTGACGTATGGGTTGGGGTTGCGTACCTGCAGTTCGATCTCCTGTTTGGCGCTTTCGCCATTGCCGCTGCCGCTGATGGTAAAACGGGCTACGCCTACTGCTTGGCTGACCTCTACTTCAAAGAAAGCCAGTTGGTCGCCTGGGCCAGAAAATTGCAGGGTTTGTGAGTTGGGCCCGATGATTTTGACCAAGCCGCTCTTTTCCTGGATGCTGATGTTGGCGCTGCGCACTTTTTTATCCATGGCAAAGACATTAACCGGCACTTTCAGGCGCTCGCCGGGGCTGAGCACTCGGGGCAGGGTGGCCAATAGCATCAGCGGCTGGCGTACCGGCACGCTTTTTTCCGCGCTGCCATAAGCGCCAGGCGAAGAGGCGACGACCATGACGCGCACCGCACCGACGTAGTTGGGCATCTTCAGCTCGTGCTTGGCCGTTTTGCCTTTTTTTAGTTCAAAGGGGCCGAGATGCATGACGACGGGCTTGAAGCGGTTGGCGCGGTCATCCTGAGCGCCGCGGTTGATCTCGCCGTCACCGCCAATACTTAGCAGGCGCTCCAGCTCAGCGCCATAAGCGCCTAGTACATGGTCATAAACATCCCAGGTGCGTACGCCCAAAGCTTCGCGGGCAAAGAAGGCATCCCAGGGGTTGGGGGTCTTGAAGCGGGTGAGCCCCAGTAAGCCCTCGTCCACAACAGCCAAGGTATAAGCCATGGGTTTGCCGTTGGTTTCAGAAACTTCTACCGCAAAGGTTTGCTCGGGCTTGAGTTCATTAGCTACCTTTAGTTTGGGGGACAGACGGGAGGCGGGGTTCTCCACATTCACCGGGATGACGCCATACATGCGGATAGGCAGGTCGTTCATGGCCTGGGCATGAGGCTGTATCAGGGCTACGTGGGCATAGACATTGGGGGCCATTTCAGCACTGGCTTTGAAGCTGAAGACGTTTTCTCCCGCCTTGGCCTCGACCCAGAAAGACTCTACTACTCTGGCGCCGTTTTCAAGTGTGACCAATGCCCGCCCTACTTCTCCGGTAGGCAGGGTAAGCTTCACCGTCTCGCCTACCTGGTATTTCGGCTTGTCCGTGCTGAGCGAGAGCATGGCGGCGGCTTGCTTATGCGCATCGCTATCATCTCCATACCAGGGGTAGCCAGCGTAGAAGTAGCTGCCAGAGCAGTGCCCGCTTTCAGTATCGCACACGCGCACCAGGTAGCGCCCCCACTCTTCGGCGGTAAAAGCCCAGGCTGCTTCGCCTTTGCCATTGGTCGATATTTCTTTGCGCTCGATGGCATCGTAGTGGCTGCTGGTATTGTAGCGGGAGACGTAGTCGTAGCCATTGTCCCACCACCAGCGCCACTCGACGCGGTAGATACCTACGCTGAGCTTGCGGTTGGATAGAGGCTGGCCGGTTTTGCTGAGTGCGACGAAGTTGATGTTGCCCCTCTCGTTCAGATTGAAGCGCGGCTCCCCATATTTGTTTTGTGGTATTTGGATACCCGCATAAACTTCGTAGGGGTCGTAAGGGATGGAGTAGCTGTCGGTGCTAAAATCGCCGCTTTTTTCAAAGACCGTGGTCTTGAATGCAGCGGATAGCCGGCCGGGCATGAGTTGGCTGTTGGACAAGCGGAAGGAAATGGCAGCACGGCCTTCGTCGTTGAGCATACCATCAAAAGCGGCAGCGGGTTCGGAGGAGAAGCTGCGCGCCGGATCATCAAAGGCAAAATTTCCGTAGCCCTTGAACTCTGTCTTGACGGAACGCAGTTGGGCTTCCACTACCGCCCTTAGCCCGCGAGCGGGTGCTCCATGCAGCCAGTCGGCTTGCAAGCTGGCGCGTATCGGCTCATCGGCGGCACTTAAGGCGGTTTTTCCAAAGTCGAGCGTGATTTTAATGCGATTGGGCTTAACGGTCTCGATGAGCAAGGCCTTTTCAAAGGTGGCGCCACCCGCTTTTACCGTGGCCATCCATGAGCCGGTGGGCGCATCCGGGCTAGTGGCAAAGTGGGCTGCATAGACAAAATTGACGTTTGTAGAGATAGATCGCTTTTCCTGCAACTGCCCCCGGGGGTCTCGCAATTCAAAAGCGATGGGATAATTAGGGGGGAGTTTGCCTTGCAAATCTTCCAGGACAAAATTGAGGTAAACGGAATCGCCGGGCCGCCATACCCCGCGGTCGCCATAGAGAAAGCCCTTGAGCCCTTTCTGTGGAGCTACGCCCGCGACGTCGAAGCGGCTCATCGACAGGGAGGTGCCGTCGTCCAGGCGCAGGTAGCCGCGTTGGCTGCCCTGGCGGGCGATGACGACGTAAGGCTTGCGCGGCAGTTTCACCTCGGCGCTCCCCTTGTCATCGGTAGTAATAGTACCCAGCAACTGCTGCTGGTAATCAAAAAACTCCAGCTTGGCCCCGCTGATCGAACGAGTGGTGCGCAGGTCGGCCACCGAGATAAAGAAGTTATTATCTGCCCCGCCTTTAGCGATCAAGCCAAGGTTGGAGGCGATGACATTCCGCTTGACGAAGCGGTCGGAATTGTAATAAGCCGGGCTACAGGGGTTGTCCCGATCTGCCCAGGAATAACCCGGGTAGTAGCCATTGATGCCATACCAACTGTCCATGATACTTTCCACCTCGTCTGAATCTTCTGCATGGTCGGTGCGTTGGAGCGATCCGTTTTCGGCTTGTCCGCTATCGCTTCCAGCACAGAAGTAAGTTGTGTATTCTGGCCGGTATCCGATGCGGATTTGGTAGATTGCCTGGTCATCTTTGGCAATCAGCTTGCTGAGGTCCAGAGCATAGCGCGTCCATTGGGAAGTATTAGCATTGGGATTTAGGCTGGCCAGAGGCACTTTTTTCTGCATGATGATGCGCCCCACCTGCTGGAGGTCGTAGTAGCCGCCATCGAGGTCATTGGTTTGCAAAAACTGCAGGATGTTGTTGTGATATATTTTAAAGACCTCTACCTCTACGGCGTTTAAGCTGACGGCTTCGAAGGGGAAAATAAGGCCTTCCGAATCAGGGATGATGACGCCACGGCCTACGAGCCGCACCTCCGGCATAGCGCTGTTGATACTGATGTCCCAGACACTGGCGGCGGCCATGCGCTTGTTATTAAAATTGCGCAAACCTGGGCTGACTTTCACGCGGTAGTCTCCAGCGATGCGTTGGGTCGGGTAGAGCCGCAGCTTATTGCCATCGATGAGGAAGCGGAAGCTGTTGCCATAGCCATCCAGGCTCACCAGCCCGTTGAGGTCCTGGGACTCCAGCAAGGGGTCCGAGAAGTTGAGCAGGATGTATTGCTCCTGCCCCTGCACCACCCGCGCACCCGTCACTTTAAAATCGCCAAGGGCCGGTATTTCGACTTCTTCGCTGCCCTTGAGATTGATGCCGAGGGATGAGCCGTCCCACTTTAGGGTTACTTTGGATGCCTTTTCGCCCCGGGCGACCCCTTCCACTGTGAAGTAGTGCTCGATGCCATCTACGGAGTGGTCCCAACGGATATTGAGCTGCCGGCCATTTTGCCGGGCGCTCAGCAGTGGCATCACGCTTTCTTCCGCTGCAATATCGGCGGTGAACAAGCTGCCTTTGACTTCCTGCTTGCTCAAATCGCTGAAATCGGGCGCTTCCAGCCCGTCAATGGCTATTTCAAAGTACTGTTCACGGATGTAGAAATCGAATTCGAAGCTTTCTGCCTCGCTGGGCACATCGGGAAAGACGCTCTTGAGGCTGACTTTGGCGATGTATGTTTTACCTGACTGTAAGGGTTCGGCCGGTTCGAAGCGCAGGGTTTGGGCATCTTCCCATTTGGCGCTGCCTTTGATGGCGGGCGTGAAGGAGATGATGTTGCCTTTGGCGGCTTGCCCTATCTCGGCTTCATCGGCAACAATGCTAGCAAAGCGCACCCGGATTGGCGCAGATTTGGAAACCGTGCCAGAGGTGTAGCCATAGACGTAATCACTGACGCTTTCCGGCATCTTTTGCGCTCTGCGCTCCTGCTTGCAGGACGAAAGGAGGAGGGTGCTGGCTATGAAAAAGAAGGGGAGAGCAAGGAGGAAGATGGATTTGTTACGGGTCATGGTTTTAAAAGTTGATTTTGGGAAATTGAAAACTCCCTTTGCCTTAGTGGTGTTAGGAAATTGGGTACAAGTTAAGCTATTTTAGAGTCCCTTTCAAGAGAACGGGCGATTATTTTGCCTTAAAAAAAAACTACTGCTACGATGACTAAACTGCTGCCGATTTTCCCGCTCCAACTGGTTGTTTTCCCTGGCGAGCATCTAAACCTGCATATCTTTGAGCCCCGCTACCGACAGCTCATCCAGGAGTGCGAAGAGCAGGGTACTACCTTCGGCATCCCTGCCTACATCGATGGCAAAGTAATGGAGGTGGGGACGGAAATAGAATTGCTCAGCATAGAAAAGCGCCATGCCGATGGCGAAATGGATATCAAGACCCGGGGGCTGGGGCTGTTTCACATTAAAGAATTCTTCCGCCGAGCGCCTGGCAAGCTCTATAGCGCTGCCGAAACAGAACCATTGGAGTTTGACACCGAAGCCGATATCGTAGATAACGGGAAAATCCTGGACTTATTGGAAGAGCTCTTCGCCCTGATGAAAATCGAAAAATCCGTTGAGCGCACACCTGCTGATGTAGATACCTATAGCTTAGCCCATCACGTGGGCTTTTCGCTGGAACAGGAGTATGCTTTCCTGCGCATCACCGACGGCCGGAAACGGCAGGAAGCCATGCTCTCTCATCTGGAGCGGCTGCTGCCCATCGTCCGCGAAATGGAAAACCTGCGCGCGCGCGCGCAGATGAATGGGCACTTCAAGGATATTGTACCCCCGCAGTTCTAGCGCTTATTTGGATTTTAGCTTTCTTTCAGGATCTCCCTGGAGATGACCAGTTTTTGGATTTCCGAAGTCCCTTCACCAATCGTGCAGAGTTTAGCGTCGCGGTAGTATTTTTCCACCGGGAAATCCTTGGTATAGCCATAGCCGCCGAAGATTTGCACCGCTTCGTTGGCCACTGCGACGGCAGCTTCGGAGGCGTAGTACTTAGCCATCGCCGAAATCTTAGTGGTCTGTTCGCCCTTGTTTTTCATTTCCCCGGCCTGACGGGTAAGCAGCTCGGCGGCTTGGATCCGGGTGGCCATGTCGGCCAGCTTAAAGCCGATGGCCTGGAAGGAAGCGATAGCTTTGCCGAATTGCTGGCGCTCCTGGGCATAGCGCACCGAGGCTTCGTAGGCGCCTTTGGCAATGCCCAATGACAGGGCAGCGATGGAGATACGGCCGCCATCCAGGATTTTCATCGATTGGATGAAGCCCTCGCCTTCGCGGCCCAGCATCTGGCTCTGGTGTATCCGGCAATCGCTGAAGATGAGCTCCGTCGTTTCTGAAGCACGCATGCCCAGCTTATTTTCTTTTTTGCCTGCGGAGAACCCTGGCGTGCCCTTTTCGATAATGAAGGCCGACATGCCGCGGCTGTCGAGCAATTCGCCAGTACGCACTACCACAACGGTTACTTGGCCCGATTTGCCGTGGGTAATGAAGTTCTTCGCACCATTGATGACGTAATAATCCCCATCTTTTTCCGCTACCGTTTTCATGCGGGCGGCATCGCTGCCGGTATTGGGCTCCGTCAGCCCCCAAGCGCCTATCCATTCGCCAGTAGCTAGCTTGGGCAAGTAGTGTGCCTTTTGCTCCTCGTTGCCAAACATCAGGATGTGATTGGTGCATAGCGAATTGTGTGCTGCTACCGAAAGCCCGATAGAGCCACAAACCTTGGCGATCTCTTCGACGACGGTGATGTACTCCTGATAACCCAGCCCGGCCCCGTGGTATTTCTCCGGCACCAAGACGCCAAGGAAGCCATAGTGGCCCATCTGGTGGAAGAGCTCGATGGGGAAGTGCTGCTCTTCGTCCCATTCCATTACATAAGGGCGTATATGCTGCTCGGCAAAGTCTCTGGCGCTTTCTTTGATGAGGCGGAGGTTGTGTGCAGTTTCTGCTGTCGTCATGATGTGTGTTTTTTTGGTCTAACGATTTGAGCTAGGGCGTGAAGCTGGCAAGAAAGCCTGGGGAGGCACCTAACTTCCAATGAAAAACGAACACTCGGTAAGCTTAAAAGTTCACCTGTCAGAGCCGGCGGTCTCTGATCTAAAGCCGAGGGCTTGCCTCATTTTATGGTAGATTGCAGTGTTTTCATAGATGCCGTTGAACAATTCGGCGGAAGGGCCATAAGCAAAGACCGGCACCAACGTAGCGGTATGGCCGTTGGTCGTGAAGACCGTTTTGATCTTATTCATTTTTGAGCCGGGGTTGAGCGCCATGCCTCCCGCTTCGTGGTCGGCGGTGACGATGACCAAGGTCTGTCCGTCTTTGCGGGCAAATTCCAGGGCAATGCCGATAGCCCGATCAAAATCCAGCATTTCACTGATGACCATGCCGCCATCTTTGGAATGGCCACCCCAGTCAATCTGCGAAGCCTCTACCATGAGGAAAAAACCTTGTGAGCTGCGCCGAGCCAGGAAAGAGCAGGAAAACTGCACTGAGAAGGGCAGGTAGTCACGCCCGGCATCTGCGGTGAGGGGGTGCTTGTCGGCAGTGAAATAAGCAAACTTGCGCTTGCCGTTGATCGAGACGCTGGTAAGCTCCTCCCGCAAGTAGTCGCTCACAAGATAACCTTTTTTCTGGAGTTCAGCATAAAGGTTGCGGCTATCTAAATCCCGGCGGTCAAAGTAGCGCTTGCCGCCGCCGATCAAGATATCAACCTCTGAATCAGCCAAGTCTTCGGCGATATGTTCGTACATGCCGCGTAGGGGCTGATGGGCGGCAAAAGAAGCCGGCGTGGCATGCACGATGGTGGAAGTGGCGACCAGGCCGGTGGCATAGCCGCGGTCGCGCGCTTCCTCCAGGATGGTATAGCAACTCAGGCTGTCTGCCGTCAGCCCAATGGCACCATTATAGGTTTTTACGCCACAGGCAAAAGCCGTAGCGCCAGCGGCAGAGTCCGTAACCAGGTTGTCATAAGATGCAGGCTTGTGCAGGCCTACCACGGGGAAGTGCTCTAGCGCCAAGCGGTTGTTGTTAGCATATAAGCCAGCCGAGATATGGGCCAACCCCATGCCGTCGCCGATGAGCAAGATGATGTTCTTAGCATGCGGGCTTGATTTTTCCGCTACCCGCGCTTCGGGCGCCGGCTGTGCGATACAACCGGACAGTAGCGCTAGAATGATTGCCAGTATGGCCGTCAAGGCACGAATAGGCATGGGCAATTTGATTTAGAGCTCTTATTCTTGGTTAAAAGTCGTAAACAGAGGGCGATATTACAAAAAGATGAACAAGGCGGCAATTGTTTTGGTTGCAAATCTGAATTTTGCCCCATAATCCTTTCCGGTTCTAGCTTGTCAGGGCCTGGAAATTACATTTTTTACGCTTGCTTCCAAATTGTGCGCTGTTTTGCTTATCTTAGGGCCTTGTAAAAAACCCAGACAAAATGAATGTGAGAAAACTTTTTGGCTCCATCTGGCGGTCTTGCGCCTTGATTTCAACCCTATTGCTTGGGGGCATCAGCGCTCCTTTGGCTACCGCTCAACAAATGAGCATCTTCGACAAGCTTTCCGTGCAGGGGAAGCCCATTCGGCTAACGATCGCTACGGACCTGGAAACCCTCATCAGCGAGCGTAAAGGCGAGGAGCCCATTCCGGCAATGCTTGCTTTTTCCGATGCGGGAAAGCAAAAATTTTCGATGGAAATAGAGGTCTCTTCTCGCGGCAAATTCCGCCGCCGCAAGTGCGACTTCCCGCCCCTGAGGCTGGATTTCTCCCGCAGCCTCCTGCAAGAACAGGGCCTAAATCCAGCATTCCGAAAACTCAAACTGGTGACCCACTGCCTGAGCGACCAACAGGAAAGCCAGGACAATATCTTGAAGGAATACCTGGCCTATCAAATTTACAATGAACTGAACGACTATAGTTTCCGCGCCCAACTGGCTCGTATCGATTACCTCGATACCGAAAAAAAGGTGCGTAAGATACGCCGCTATGGCATCATCCTTGAAGATATGGATGAACTAGCGATGCGCCTGGGCGGCGAAGAGTGCAAAGATTGTTATGGCGTGCCTGATGAAGAATTAGATGCCGCCTTGGAAAATATCATGTGCGTCTTTCAATATATGCTGGGCAATACCGACTGGAGCATCGCTATGGTCAGGAATATCAAACTCCTGAAGCCTGCCGAAGGTGGCCAGCACATCCCGATCCCCTACGATTTCGATTTCGCTGGATTTGTCAGCCCCTCCTACGCTACCCCCAATGCCGATTATGGCCTGGTCAGCACCAAGCAGCGGGCATTTCTCGGCCGGGAGCACAGTTGGCCAGATTTTGCCAAAACGTTATCCTTGTTCGTGGAGAAGAAACCTACCATCCTGCAGATGGTCCGCAGCGCCAAACTGCTGAGCTTCGAGGCGCGCCAGGAATGCATCGGCTATCTGGAAAGCTTTTACCGTGAGATCGAAGCTTTATTAGATAGCCAAGGGGAAGCTTATCCGGGGCCATTTAAGCAACGGCAAGAGGAGTGACGGCAAAGGGGCATGGCACCTGTATATCTGCGCGCTAAAACCCGTATATATATGGTATCAAAAAAGTAGATAATAGCCAAAACAATAAGTTGAGGCCCATGCCGACTTTAAAAAAGTCAGCAAAGCGGTAATTGCCCGCGCTATAGACCATGGCATTAGTCTGGTAGCCGATGGGCGTCATAAACGAGCAAGAGGCAGCCAGGGCAATGGCGACCAGGAAAGGCATCGGGCTTAGCTCCAATTGCGCTGCCGTGGAGATAGCAATGGGGGCCAGCAAAGCAGCAGTAGCGTTGTTCGACATAATCTCCGTCAGCAGGGAAGTTGCTAAATACAGGCCAGAGATGATGGCGATGGGCCCCCAGGGCCCCAGCTGGGTAATCAACCCATCGGCGATCATGCGGTCCAGGCCTGAGTTTTTCATCGCTTCCCCCAAGCTCAAAGCGCCGGCCAGCAGGAAAATGATTTTCCAATTGATGGCCTGGTATGCCTCCTTCATATCCAGGCAGCGCAGCAATACCAGTACCAGCACGCCACAGATCGCACCCACCATGATGGGCAGTATGCCCATCGTAGCCAATGCAACCATGGTGATGATCACTCCGATGACCAGGCGGAACTGAGGCCGGTTGAAGTCGGTGAGGGCCTCTTGTGAAAGAAGCACAAAAGGAGCATCGGCACCCGATTCCACCCGTTTAAGCTCCTTGATGTAATGCGCTTTGATTTCGGCCAGGATAATATCCCCTGCCCGCAGCGGCACCTCGTAAAGGCCTTCGTGCAGCACTTCGTCGCGGTGGCGGATGGCCAGCGGGATGCCCCGGTATTTCCGCCTGAAATCGAGGCTGCGTAGGGTTTTGTCGGTGAAAGGCGAACCAGCGGTGACAACCAGCTCTACCAGGGCCGTTTGCTTCTCCGCCAGCGAATTGCCGCCCACGCTCAGCGTGGCGTCTTCTACCACCTTGATGCGCTCTTTGAGGGCTTTTACCTTTTGCACATCGCAGCGTATCTTGAGCATGTCGCCAGCCTGCAGCACAAAATCGCCAGGCGGCATGGTGAAGCGGGTATCCCCGCGCACCAGTTCGATAATATCCATTTCCAGCTCCTTGACCAGCGAAGAATCCATAATCCTTACCCCATTCAGTTTCGTGCCTTCCAGTAGTTCTATCTCCGTGATATAGTCGCGTAGGGCAAATTCTTGCTCCATGTCTTTGGCATAATCCTGCTGGGGCAAAAGGCGGATGCCGATAAAGAACATATACACCATGCCCGCCAATAATAATAGCAAGCCGATGGGGGTGAGCAAAAACATAGAGAATCCTGGCAGCCCTTCTTTTTCCGCAATGCCGCTGACGAGGATGTTGGTCGATGTGCCGATGAGGGTACACATGCCCCCCATGATGGAAGCATAGGAGAGCGGGATCAGCATTTTTGCCGGCGACTGGCCGGAAGCATAAGAAATTTGAATGACGACGGGGATGAAGACCGCCACCACCGGAGTGTTGTTGATCAGCGCCGAGATAAAGGCGATAAGCAGCATCATCATCAGCAGGCCTAATTTGTAATTCCGCTTGAATACCTGTGAGAGGCGGTGTGCCAGGGCTTGCAGCGCTCCCGTCTTGAGCAGCGCAGCACTGAGCACAAACATGAAGGCCACGGTGATGGTGGCGTTATTGCTGAAACCGTCAACCCCCTGCTGAGGGGTGATGACGCCGGTGAGGACCAAGGTCGCCATGATTAGCATCGCCACCAGATCAACGGAAAAAACTTCTGTGGCGAATAAGGCCAATGCAATAAGTATGACGGCTAAAGTGATAATCGCATCAATTCCCATTTCAATTTTCGATTGCTGGCTCAAAAGAAGCAAATCTCCGCCTATTTCCTACTGGTTTAGTGGGGTTTTTTTATTTTGCTGCCGCTCAACCCTTGGGGCGGGCTGGTCGTTCTCGTTAGGAAATCTAAGCAATGAACCGTTTGCTCAAATCGATATTCATCCTGCCCATCCGGTTTTACCAACTGGCAATCTCCCCTATGCTGGGGCCTACCTGTCGTTTTACGCCCACCTGTTCGCACTATATGGTCGGCGCTATCGAGGAATGGGGGGTGCTGAAAGGCGTATGGTTGGGTTTGAAGCGTATCTTTAAGTGTCATCCCTGGGGGCCGCATGGCCACGACCCGGTGCCGCAGAATCCAAAAAAACAATCCAAACATGCTAAGAAGGCCTAGGCGCAATCGCCGCAACGCCGCCATCCGAGGCTTGGCGCAGGAAACCCGTTTATCGGTTGAGCAGCTCGTGCAGCCACTGTTTTTAGTCGATGGCCATCAAGTGCGGGAGGAAGTGCCCTCCCTGCCCGGCACTTTCCGCTTGTCGGTTGATGAGGCCCTGCGCGAAGTAGAGCAATGCCTGCTGCTGGGGCTGTCCAGTTTTATCCTCTTCCCCAAAATCGCCGACGAGCACAAAGACAAGCGGGCGACCCATAGCTACAGCGACGACAATTTCTATCTCGCCGCTGCCCGCGCCATCAAGGCCCGTTTCCCGGAAGCCTGCCTCATCAGCGATGTAGCCATGGACCCCTATAGCTCCGACGGGCATGACGGCCTGGTCTATGACGGTGAGATCGTCAACGACGAAACCCTGCACATCCTCCAGAAAATGGGCTTGTCCCAAGCTGAAGCGGGCTTCGACATCTTGGGGCCTTCCGATATGATGGACGGTAGGGTAGAGGCGCTGCGCGTGGTGCTCGACGAGAACGGCTTTGCCAATACGGGCATCATGTCCTACACCGCTAAATATGCCAGTGCTTTCTACGGCCCCTTCCGCGACGCGCTCGACAGCGCCCCCCGCGGCGGCGAGGAAGACATACCCAAGGACAAGAAGACCTACCAGATGAACCCCGCCAACCGCCGCGAGGCCCTCATCGAAGGCGAGCTCGATACGCTGGAAGGGGCCGATTTCCTAATGGTCAAGCCCGCCCTGCACTACCTCGACATCATCAGCGCCATGAAGCAGCAGTTCGAGCTGCCCATCGCCGCCTACCACGTCAGCGGCGAGTGCGCCATGCTGCTGGCCGCCTGCCGCAACGGCTGGCTCGACTACGAAAAAGCTATGCCTGAAACCCTGCTGAGCATCTGTCGCGCTGGCGCGGACGTAATCATTACGTACTTCGCCAAGGATTTTGCCCGGAGGCGGGTAGGGTAGGGGCCTACAATTGTAGTTCTTTAGGACTGGCGGCCAGATACGCTTCCTTTCATCAACCTTCATAACTTTTCCGGCCTGAGCGGGCTGATTTTTGTATCGGTTTTCTTTAGCAAATCCCCTTGATTCGTTATTTTTTATAACACTTCAGCTTTGACCATCCAAAATACGCAAAACCCGGCAATTTATTTTTTCGGTATATCATATTGTGTTTCATTGGTTATTTAGATGTATTGTCCGTTTTTGTGGATTTTATTTGCTTCTTGTGTTTTATTTTACTAGTTTATCCGACTTTTTAGCTGTTTATCTGGCTTAAAATTTTGTTAACATTCAAAAAAAGTTGCGATATAACTTGGCAGTTTCGGTTAAATGCCTTTATATTTGCCCCTGTAAAGAAACAAGAACTTCCATCTGCATTTCATCACCAAAGCATTGGCCTATAGCTAGTAACTTTTACACTAAATAATTTGCTTTTTATTTAGATCCCATAACGCTAAAATTATTTAGTAATGCAAGTTACACTGCTTAACGACCAACAGCTTATTGCGCTTTATTTGGAAGGTGATGAACGCTCCTTCGAGGAGCTGCTGAACCGCCATCAGCAAAAGATTTACACCTCCATCTATCTCTTTGTTAAAGATCAGAGCCTGGCTGAAGATATCTTCCAGGAAGTATTCATCAAAATCATCGACACGCTCCGTAAGGGTAAGTATAACCACGAAGGCAAGTTCTTGCAGTGGGCTTTACGCATTTCTTACAATATGTGTGTGGACTACTTTCGCCGCACCAAGCGTCGGCCGAAAGTCTCTCCAACGGAAACCTTCGACATTTTTGACATCCTGCAATCTTCGGATGATAATGCCGAACAGCACATCATCCGCAGCCAGACGCACGATAAGGTGCGTGCACTGGTAGATATGCTGCCGCCGGAGCAGCGCGAGGTGGTCATCCTGCGCCACTATGCTGACATGAGCTTCAAAGAAATTGCCAAATTGACTCGGGTGAGCATCAATACTGCCCTGGGCAGGATGCGCTATGCCTTGATCAACATCCGTAAAATGGTTGAAGAGAAGGAAGTCGTCCTTCAGTAAAAATAGCTGTAGTTATAGTGCCTTCCATTGGGAGGGCGAAAAGCACCTATGCCCATTGACTCAGGCCGATGCAGCGTCACTCGCTGCTTCGGCCTTTTTTGTTGGGCTTGCTGCGATTGCGGCAGAGGTGCAAATTTCCATCGCCACGGCTTTTCGCTGCAACACCGCCCTTTCGCAACAAGCTTATGAGTTTTTTTTGCTTTTCCGCCCTCAATGCAAGCTTGCCGCAAAACCCTGGCTGGCAGAATTTGTTCCATTAATGTTTTAATCCTAGACCAGATTCCACACATGCCAAAGAAAGACGCTGCCATACTCGATAAGCCAAGCCAGGAAGGGCTGAGGAACCACATTTTTATTAAGGGTGCCCGCTCCAACAACCTCAAAGACATTAGCCTGAACATCCCCAAGAATAAATTGGTGGTCGTGACTGGCGTATCCGGCTCGGGCAAATCCTCGCTTACGATGGATACGCTCTTTGCTGAAGGGCAAAGGCGTTATGTAGAAAGCCTTTCTTCTTATGCCCGGCAATTTCTCATGCGCATGAAAAAGCCAGATGTGGATTATATCAAGGGCATCTGCCCGGCCATTGCTATCGAACAAAAAGTGAGCACGAGCAATGCCCGCTCTACCGTCGGTACCCTGACGGAAGTCTATGACTACCTGCGCATCCTCTTTGCGCGTATCGGCAAGACTTATTCGCCGGTCTCCGGGCAGTTAGTGAAAAAACATGAGGTGACGAATGTAGTGGATTATATCCAAAGCTTCGAACCGGGCGATAAGGTACAGTTGTTTATTCCCCTGCCCTATAAATACCACGACCGGTTGGTGAAGGCCGAGTTGGAATTGCTTTTACAAAAGGGCTATACCAGAATTCAGTCGGGCGGCCAACTACAGCAAATTGAAGAGGTACTCGAACAACAAGCCCCTTTCCTGAGCCGGAAGCTCGGCGATATCCGGGAGGAAGGGCTGCATATCCTGATCGACCGTTTTATCGTCAAGCACGATGATGAGGAAAACCTCAAGCGCATCGCCGATTCGGTCCAGACTGCTTTTTACGAAGCAGAAGGGGAGTGCATGGTAGAAATCGTAGGCAAAGCAGCACATGAATTCAACAACCGTTTTGAACTGGATGGCTTGTCTTTCCCCGAGCCTTCGCCCCAATTGTTCAACTTTAACAATTCCCTGGGTGCCTGCCCCACCTGTGAAGGTTTCAGTAAAGTGATGGGTATTGACGAGGATAAGATCGTGCCCGACAAAAGCAAGTCGGTTTATGAAGGGGCTATCGCCTGCTGGAAAGGCGAAAAATTTGGGCTGTGGCTGGACCGCCTGCTGGAAACCGCTCACTTGTTCGACTTTCCGGTGCATCGGCCCTTCCAGGATTTGAGCCGCGAACAGCAGCGCCTGCTTTGGAAAGGCAACCAGCATTTCTGGGGAATCAATGCTTTCTTTGCAGAACTGGAAGAGAAAACCTATAAAATCCAAAACCGCGTGATGCTGGCGCGCTACCGGGGCCGCACCACCTGCCCCACCTGTGAAGGCGGCCGGCTACGCCTGGAAGCGACCTATGTTAAAATAGCGGGCAAGAACATTACCGAGCTGGTGGAAATGCCTATCGATGAACTGCTCCGGTTTTTCCAAGGATTGGAGCTCAGCGATTTCGATGTCAAAGTTGCCCGGCGGCTGCTCCTGGAGATATCTACCCGACTGGAATTTATGTGCCAGCTCGGGCTGGATTACCTCACCCTCAACCGCTTGTCGGCTAGCCTCAGCGGCGGAGAAACTCAGCGCATCAACCTCACCCGCACGCTGGGCAGTAACCTCACCAGCTCTATGTATATCCTGGACGAGCCCAGCATCGGGCTGCATCCACGCGATACCGGCCGCTTGGTACAGGTGCTCAAGTCTCTGCGCAACTTGGGCAACACCGTCATCGTGGTTGAACACGAGGAGGACATCATCAAAAACGCTGACTATCTGGTCGATATCGGCCCGGCTGCCGGCATTCACGGAGGTGAAGTCGTCTTTGCTGGCCCTTACGAAACGATCCAGGATGAAGCCGCCGATAGCCTCACCGCCCAATATATGAGCGGGCGCATGACAATACCCCTACCCCAAAACCGCCGCAAATCAGCCAACTTCATCCACATCAAAGGTGCTCGGGAAAACAACCTGAAAGATATTGATGCCAGCATCCCCCTCCACGCTATGACGGTAGTGACGGGGGTTTCCGGCTCCGGAAAAACTACCCTGGTCAAGCAGATACTCTATCCGGCGCTCAAAAAACATCTGGGCGAGAGCTATACACAAGCCCCAGGTTTATTTAAAGGGCTGGAAGGTAGCATTGCTTTGATTTCGCAAGTGGAGATGGTCAACCAAAACCCCATCGGCAAATCCTCCCGCTCCAACCCCGTGACTTATGTCAAGGCCTATGATAGCATCCGCAAGCTGATGTCTGAACAGCCACTATCCCGCATCCGCGGCTTCAAGCCCAAGCACTTCTCCTTTAACGTTGACGGCGGCCGCTGCGACGCCTGCAAAGGCGAGGGCGAGCAAGTCATCGAAATGCAATTCCTGGCCGATGTGCGGCTCGAATGCGAAGAGTGCCATGGCAAGCGCTTCAAGGAAGAAGTTCTGGAGGTGATGTACAAAGGGAAGAACATCCATGAGATATTGGAGATGAGCGTAGAAGAGTCGCTGCAATTTTTTGCCGATGAAAAAGACATCACCAGCAGGATGCAGCCCTTGATGGATGTTGGGCTGGGCTATGTACACTTAGGGCAGGCCTCTAGCACGCTATCTGGCGGCGAAGCCCAGCGCGTTAAGCTGGCTTCTTTCCTGGGAGCTGAGCGCCCCAACGAACACGTCCTCTTTATCTTTGACGAACCTACTACCGGCTTGCACTTCCACGATATCCGCAAGCTGCTCGACGCCTTGAATGCCCTGGTAGAAAACGGCCATACCGTGTTGATTGTAGAACACAATATGGAGGTGATCAAATGTGCCGATTGGGTCATCGATCTTGGCCCGGAGGGAGGGAAGGACGGTGGGAATCTGGTTTTCCAGGGCACACCGGAAGGGCTGGCCAAGGTGGAAGGCTCTTTCACCGGGACCTTCCTGCGGGAGAAGCTTAGCTCGGGCCTATCCATTTAGAGTTTGAGCGCAACACCGCGATCGGACTATAAAGACAGACACTATATAGTGTCTGTCCATTTAGTCTAGTGTCTGGTCTTTAGAGTTCGAGAGCAAGGCTTGCGAAGACCCCAAAACCGGAGTTTACTGGCCGTAAATGAGGATTTTGGGGTCGAGCGTAACGCAGCTATCGGACTATAAAGACAGGCACTATTTAAACGGATCCGAGAATCGGCTGGCGGTGATGAGCGCCTCGTCCGTCAGCGTATGGAGGAAAGCCAGCAGGGCTGCTTTATCCTCAGCAGAAAGGTTGAGGCGGCGCGGGCCGCCGCCCGGCGTCTCTCTAAGGCGGTGGTCCAGGTTGGGGTGAGCCTGTAAGCCCGAATTGTAATGCTCGATCACTTCTTGTAGCGTAGCGAAGCGGCCGTCGTGCATATAAGGGGCAGTGAGGGCGATATTGCGCAGAAAGGGCACTTTAAACCTGCCGATATCGGAAGCTTTGTTGGTGATGCCGCTCATGCCAGGGTCGGCATAGGCCAAGTCCAGGCCATTATTGGCAGCCTTTTCTGGTGAGATAGACATATTGGCGCCGTGGCAAGAAGAACAGTGTTGGATGAATAGGCTCTTGCCCAGGTTTTCCGCTGGGCTGAAATTGGGGAAATCGAGCGAGGCATTGCCATGGGCAGCAGCCATCCCGGCATCAAAGCGCGTCTGAGTAGAGGCGATGGAATTCATGAACTCCTGCAGCGCTTCAGTAATGAGGGTGGCGCGAACTTCTTCCGTACCGTAAGCTTTGCGGAAGAGCACGCGGTAGTAATCTTCCTTGGAAAGCCGCTGAGCCAGCTCGTTGAGGTCCATACCCATTTCGATATCGTCTTGCAGGGTTAGCGCGCTTTGTTCCTGAAGCGTGCGGGCGCGCTCGTCCCAGAAGAAAAATTGCTGTTGGTTGGGGGATTGCCCAAAGGAAGAGCCGCCTTCATATGAAGATTTGAAATTAGCCGTCGCGCCCAGCGCCAGGGAGTTGCGAGGGGTCAATTGCCCACTGAAACCTTCGCTGAAGCGCCGGTTGTCAGAAAAGGCAAGCTCCTGGTGGTGGCAGGAGGCGCAGGAGACGCGCTGGTTTTGCGAAAGCTTAGTATCGTAAAACAAGACCCGCCCCAAGGTAGCCTTAGCATTTTGGATAGCTGGTGCCCTCATCCCCAGGTTTTCCATGTGCGCAGGCAGTTGAACCGCATAGCTGATGGCGTGGTTGGGCAAGTTTAACACTTCGGCAACAGCAGCGTATTCTACTTCGTCGTACAAGACCTGCCGCACTTCGATTTGGTCTTTGAGGCAGGAGGGAAGGATAAAGGCGAGCAAGGGGAGTGCGAAAAGCAGGGTGTTCTTTTTCATAACGGAGTGTTTTTTAGTTTGTCTAACTGGGCTTCCTGATGAAACAACCTTAAAAGTACGCCTTTATTGTCATTTTTGCAAAATATAACCTTTGTTTTTTTACCTTCGCCAGTCAAAACAAAAAAATCAGCTAAAGATGAAATTACTTGCAGGAAAAACAGCTTTGGTCACTGGCGGTTCCCGCGGCATTGGGGCGGCCATCGTAAAGCGCTTTGCTGAACAGGGTGCCGATGTGGCATTCACTTATCGCTCTTCGGCCGAGCAGTCCAACGCCCTGGCTGATGAACTGGGCGCGCTTGGCGTTAAAGCCCAGGCTTTCCATTCCGACGCCGGCTCTTATCAAGCAGCCGAAGAATTGGTCAAAGCGGTATTGGCATCATTCGGGAAAGTGGATGTCCTGGTCAACAACGCCGGCATCACCCGCGACAACCTGATGCTGCGCATGACTGAGGAGCAGTGGGATGAGGTGATGCTCAATAACCTCAAATCTATCTTCAACCTGACCAAACACCTGATGCGCCCCATGATGCGCAGCGGTGGCAGCATCATCAATATGAGTTCCATCGTCGGCATCACGGGCAATGCCGGGCAGGCGAATTACGCTGCCTCCAAGGCGGGCATTATCGGCTTCACCAAGTCCATCGCGAAAGAGATGGGCTCGCGCAATATCCGCTGCAATGCCATCGCCCCCGGTTTTATCGAGACAGATATGACCGATTCGCTAGACGACAAAGTCAAGGAAAGCTACTTGAGCAATATCCCGATGAAGCGCTTAGGTAGAGCCGAGGAAGTGGCAGATGTCTGCGTCTTCCTCGGCTCGGATTTATCCTCCTACCTCTCGGGGCAGGTCATCAGTGTCTGCGGTGCTCTGAATACCTGAGCTTAACGGACACCTTGAGCTAAAACACGGGCGATTTTACTGATTCGATCCAATTGCTGGAAGTCCAGGAAATAGACGCAGCCGAAGATATTGTCTTCCCTGGCCAGCACCCGGGCATGGCAAAGCCGCTCGACTTGCCATTCGAGGAAATCCACGTCCAGCCCAGTATTTAGTACGAGGTCGAGAATCGTTGTCGGCTCGTCAGGCTGGAAACATTTGAGGATACAGGCATTGCTTTCCTCGCTCAGTGTTTCCAGCGCCAGGATGGCTTGCCCGATTTTGCTTGTGTTTAGTGTTTGTGTAACATCCCAATAGTACATAAATAAGCTTTGTGTTTGTGTAAAAAGGGTTCCTTAAAGTTGTAGATAGCAGATAGCACTGGGGGAGACAAAGCTTTTCAAAATGTTTAAGTGTGCTTTGGGAGATGGCGTTTGGCTTAAGTGCCTTAAGCGCTTGTTGCGATACTCTTCACCGTGACAAGCCCAATGGGCATGAAAGCTCATTTTGAACTTGAATAACAGGCGATATACGGAGGTCTATTAAATATGTTTCAAAATACGAGGATTTATTTTGAATGAAGAGACAAGTGGGCGTTTGTCTAGAAATTAAACCGATGACAGGCGGGAAAAGGCGCCGGGGAAAGCCTATTTTTGTCTGGCTAAACCGATACTTCATCACTAAGGGCCCGTCACAAAAGACGCTTAGCGTACTTTAAAAACCAGAAAATAGTAAAGCTTATGGCAATTAGAATGGAAAAAGACGAACCCCGCAAGCAGCCCGGCGGCGGTGGGCAAAAGCAAACTGGCGGCTCAGGGGGCAGCTCCTTGATGCGCTGGTTGCCTTTGATCTTGTTTTTTGTGTTCAAGCGGCCCAAGCTGCTTATCCCCATCCTGCTGGTAGGCGCAGTGTGGTATTTTTTCCTTGGCGGGCAGGATATGTTGAGCGGAGGCGGGCAGGGCTATGAGGACGAGCCCAGCCACCAGTTTTCCTTGGGGGCTACTCTGGATGAGGAGGTTTATAGCCAGGCTCTGGCTTACGAGCCCTTGTCTTATGGCACGGCAGGGCAGGCAGCTCTGCCGCCGAAGGCCAGCCTGGAGCGCTATACGCCTCAGCGGCGGCACCAGGGCAGCCAGGGGTCTTGTGTAGGTTGGGCCAGCGCCTATGCCGCTGGTACTATCCTGCAGGCTAAGGCTTCGGGGAAAGACCCCAATAGCACGGCCTTCAGCCCGGCTTATCTCTACAATCAGATCGCTTTATCAGATTGCCAAGGCGCCTACATGCTGGATGCGATGAAAACGATGCAACAGTATGGCAACCTGCCCTTTAGCCAATTCCGCTACGATGAGCGCACTTGCGCCAATCCCCCTTCGCCTTCTCAGCGGCAGGCCGGGCAGCAATACCGGATCCAGGGCTTCGACCGCCTGACCCGCAGCGCTTCAGATGTCAAGCCAGATCTGCTCGCCGTAAAGCAGCATGTCGCCCAAGGCTACCCTGTGGTCATCGGGATGATGGTGGGCGGGTCTTTCATGGCAGATATGGCCCGGCAGCGCCTTTGGCAGCCCAACCAGCGCGACTACAGCATGCGCGGCTACAGCGGCCACGCCATGTGCGTCATCGGCTATGACGACCAAATGCAGGGTGGCGCTTTCCAAATCATGAATAGTTGGGGCGAAGATTGGGGCGATCGTGGGGTCTGTTGGGTCAAATACCGCGATTTTGACTATTTCGTCAAGGAGGCTTATGGCGTTTACCCCACTGCGACGGCTAAGGAGCAAAGCCAAATGGCGGTAGAATTCGGCTTGCTGGACGTTAATACTCAGAACATTATCGGCCTGGCAAAAAAGGATGAAATGGTTTTTCAGACCATTAAGCCCATTAAAAAAGGCGATAAGTTTAAAGTGCTCATCGCCAATTCAATAGAGTGCCATATTTACGTCTTCGGACAAGAAGCTGACGGCAGCAGCTACGTCCTGTTCCCCTATACCGAGCAGCATTCGCCCTATTGTGGCATCACGGGTACCCGCCTCTTCCCCCGCGACTATTCCATGGTGGCCGATCAGGTGGGAAACAAGGATTTCATTGCGGTGGTACTCAGCAAGGAGCCGCTCGATTTCAAACAGTTTAATAACCGCCTCAACGCCAGCCGCGCGGTCAATTACGCTGCCAAGTTGCGCGAAGTGTTAGGTAGTGACCGCATCACCAAGCTGAATTTCAAGCCGGCTAAAACAGTGTCTTTCCAGGCTGAGACGGAAGGGAAGAATGCGGTGGGGATGGTCATTGAAATTGATAAGCAGTAAGGGGCGCATTTGAAAGGGGGAGGCCGGAGCTTTTGCTCCGGCCTCCCCCTTTCCATTTCCTTAAAACTTGATGCCCGCGCTAATGGTCAGCATATTGTTGCGGCCTTCCGCATTTTTGAAGAAGTCGCTCATGCCGATTTCGTAGGAAGCATCGAGGGTGAGGAAGAGCAGGTCAACGCCTACGCCCATGTTGGCCCCCCAGGTAAAGGTGTTGAGCCGGTCGCGGTCAAAGGCGAAATCAGTCCTTTCCGTTACGCCGAGCACCATCGAAGGCACGACACCTCCACGGAGGTGGATGCCCAGCAGGCCATTATCGCCTGTGATGCGGATGCCGAGGTTGATCGGCACTTTGAGGTTTTGGATCGTCGTTTCTTCTCGCAATTTCAGATCGTCGGGCGCTTGTACCTCTTTGACGAGGCGGGCCGTATAGCTGTAGTAATGCGCGCCGGGGGCGAAGTAGAAGATGCCGTCGCCCATACGTAAATCCAGGCCGGCATTCCAGCCGACGCGGGCATCAGCGGTGATATCCTGTAGCTTTACGTCCAAAGCCGAGAAGTTGACCCCAACTTTGGGGTTCACTTTCACTTGGGTAAAGCCCGGCAGGGCAAATAGTGCGAGGGCGATAATCGCCAGGAAGGTTTTTGCAGATGGTCTCATGGATTTGATGTTTCGCTATTGAACGTTGGCCCATTAAGCGTTCTTATTTGTACAGGCGTTAAAGTAAGTTAAGAGGGATGTTATAGAAATCTTATGGTTAACCGTTTAGCCGCTGGTCAATAGCGGTTGGAAGCTATTTGAATTTACCACATTCTCTTTATCTTTCGCCCCGATTGTCAATCCTCAACCAACAAGCCTTATGCCCGACCGCCGCCGCCAATATGACATCCTTTCCACCGGGGAATTGCTGGTGGATTTGATTTCCGCCGATTTTACCGATAGCCTCGAGGAGGCGCAACTCTTCAAGCGCCTGCCAGGGGGCAGCCCCGCCAATTTGTGTATGAACATGGCCCGCCTGGGCAATCATACGCTGCTGGCCGCAACGCTTGGGCAAGATGACATCGGCCGCTATCTCTTCGATATCGTCCAAAATCTGGGGGTGGACTGCCGCCTGATGCGCTGGGAGGAAAGCCCGACCACCCTGATCCTGGTGACGCGCTCCCGGCAGGTCTCCAACTTTGAAGCTTATCGCGGGGCAGACTGCCTTATCCTGGAGGAACAGTTCCCGGATGAAATATTGGCGCAAACGGCGATTTTCCATACCACTTGCTTTGCATTGAGCCTACCGCCTGCCCAAGGCAACATCATGCGTGCCGCCGTGCGTGCCGCCGCGCTGGGGGCGCAGCTTAGCATTGATATCAACTACGCCCAAAAAATCTGGAAAGATCAAGAACAGGCCCAGCAGATTGTGAGGGAATATTGCCGCTTGGGGCCCTTAGTTAAAGCCAGCGAGGTAGATTGGGAGCGTCTCTACGACTCAAAGCTGGAAGACCCGGAAGCCGCCGCCGCCCATTTTTTAGCACTGGGAGCACGGGAGGCTTGTATCACCTTGGGCGCCGAAGGCTGCTTCGTGGCTAATGCCGAAGAACAACTGTTCCTTCCCGCCCGCAAAATAGAGGTCAAAGACACTACAGGCGCTGGAGACGCCTTCTGGTCGGGATATCTCACGGCTTGGCTCGACGGGTTGCCTCTGAGCCGGCGCGCCGAGGCAGCCCGCCGCATGGCAGAGTTGAAGCTGGGCTGTTTTGGGCCGCTCCCTCAGCGCGTGGAGCGAGAGCGTATTTATATGGTGTGAGCCGGGATGGACAGGATGGGCGTGTCAGAATGATAGGACATCATCTTGGCCCGGCTGTAGTTGAATAACGCATCCAGGAACGAGCGTTTATGGGCAATCATGGCCAGGATGTCGATTTGTTTTTCCTTCAGAAAATCCATGATGGCCCCTTCTATACTGTTGCCCTCGATGACGTGAAAATGGATGTTTTCACCACTGACCTCCAGCTCGGCCTTAAACTTGTCCATGGTATGGGTGTGGAAGTCTGCGTGGGCGAGGTCCACGTTGATGCAGTGGATATTGGCTTGAAAAGGGGCCAGGATTTCAACGATTTGAGCTAGCGCTTTCTTCTCCTCATCCTGATAGGAAACGGTAAAAGCAACCTGGTCGATCTGGCCATCGAAGGTGGTTTTTTCCGGTACGGCCAGCACGGGGCAAGGCGAGCTTTCCAGGATAGCTCCGGCAACACTGCCCAGGAAGAGCTTTTTCAGGCCGCTGGCACCAGTAGTACCCATTACGATCAAATCGGCTTCTTCTTCTTTGGCTGACTGCAAGATCGTATCAACTACTTTACCCGGTTTAAGCGCGTGGTTGAGCTTTACATGGGCAAAGCCACTATCTATCTGGATAGTGCGCAGAGCCGGGATTGCCTTTCGGTATTGCTGAAATTCTTCGAGGTCATAAGAGTTGTAGAAGTCGTCTAATGTGCGCGGCAATGCACCTGACTTCACCTCCGGTTTAGGGTAGATATGCAGGGTGGTAATGGTTGCCCCCGCTTTGTCTGCTAAATGAAGCGCAAAGATGAAAGCTTTATTGGCAGCCTCCGAGAAGTCGGTAGGGAAGAGGATTTTTTTCATGGATAAAATTAGTGTAGGCGCTGTTTTGCCCGGCGAAATTTAGGCAAAAACTCCAATTTAGCGCGTATCAAGGAAAAAAAAATACTCGCGTAGGTTAATTACTCTTCTGGAGAGCCCGCTATTTGGAGGTGTGCGGCGATAGCTTCGACTTCTGGCACCCGCCCGCTAGCTACGATCTGCCCATTGACAACCAAAGCGGGTATCGCATTAATGCCCAGGTTGATCATCGCCTGAATATCAGAGACTTCCTCTACCTCTAGCTCTAGCCCCAACTCTGCTGCGGCAGCGTATAGGTTATCCATTAGCAAGCGGCAAAGCGAACAGCCAAACCCCAAAACCGTAACCTGCTTCCTCATGTACTCACGCTTAATTCAATGGCGACATAAATTCAACATGGCGAAATTGGGCTTTTTTGCCAAGCGCAAAGGTGACTTTTGTCATCCCGCCCTTTTGATTTTTGTCATACCTTGACAAATGTCAGTTCGAAAGGATGACAGGCATCAGAGGGGGCGATACCCTATCCGCCTACATTTGTTTGATTTAAAGCTAAAGCCATGAGAAACTTCCTTGCTTGCAGCGCTATAATTCTATTGGTTATGCCGCCATTATTTTCACAGACTATCCGCACGCCACCACCTCGGGCCTTCGACTTATACCCCACGTTGCGAGATATGTATGGCTATGCCATCGGGCAGTATGAGGATTATCTGCTCATCTTTGGCGGCAGCATCCGGGCAGATATGCCGGAACAGTATAAAGACGATTTCCCCAATCTGGAGATTTTACTGATCGATATGAAGAGACAGCGCGCGGCGGCTTATACTACGGGCAATCTGGAGGGCTTTCTCGCGGAGCAGGCTGGCGCTACAGGTATGGCTTATTGTCAAAAGGGCAGTACGCTTTATCTGCTAGGCGGTTATGGCTACAGCGAATCTATGGGGCAATTCATCACTTTTCCCTATCTGACGGCTATCGAACTGGATGCCACCGTGGAGGCGCTACTGGCCGGCAAGACTCCCAAAGCTTATTTTTACCAGCTCTCTGACGAGCGCATGGCTATCTTTGATGGGGTTATGGACTACCAGGGGGAAGAATTTTTCCTGGTGGGCGGCAAATTTGCCTACAAACTCCACCCTTTTTCCACCCAACCGCTCTATTTTGAAGACGGCAGGCAAGGCGAAGCACATACTTTCCGCCTGCAAGGCGAAGGCAAGAGCCTGCAGCTTTCAGACTTCAATACCTGGTACAGCCTCGAAGATTTTCGCGACTACTACGGGCCTTTACTGCCAGAAGCTATTGAGAAAGAGCTGCAGCACCTGCTTCCTAAAACAGCGCAGTGAGCCGGTTGGGAAACATTGACAAAAGTCAATGGGGATAGTGACCAAGGTCATTTCAAAAGGCAGGAATAGCGCTTAGCTTTGCTTCGTAAACAAACAAAAAGCAAAAGCAATCGGCTAATCTTCTATAACATGGTCAATTGGGTGTTCAATCTTTAAGGCCGGCGAGGAGTGTTAGTTTAGTTGTTAAGTTTTATCGCCGGCTGGCGCTGTCGCTCTGATTTATTTTTCAGAGCGACAGTTTTTTTGGGGCTACTCAGAAGCGCTATAGGGAGGGGAGTGCAGCCATGCTCTTAGAGTGTTCTTAGCAGGTGCTTTACTGCTCAAAGAGCGAATCCACAAAAGCTCTTTTATTGAAGACCTGAAGCTTGTCGATGGCTTCGCCTACGCCGATATATTTAATGGGTACTTTGAACTGGTCGGAAATGCCAATCGCTACGCCCCCTTTGGCGGTGCCGTCGAGTTTGGTCAGGGCCAGGGCAGATACTTCGGTCGCTTCCGTGAAGTGGCGTGCCTGTTCGATGGCGTTTTGCCCAGTAGTCGCATCGAGTACCAACAGCACTTCGTGGGGGGCACCCTCCAGGCTCTTACTGATGGAGCGTTTGATTTTGCTCAGTTCCTTCATCAGGTTGAGCTTGGTATGCAGGCGCCCGGCGGTATCGATAATCGCTACATCGCATTGATGGTTGATGGCGTGCTGTACGGCTTCATAGGCTACGGCTGCGGGGTCGGTATTCATGCCTTTGCTATAGAAATCGCAGCCTACGCGATCGGCCCATATTTTAAGCTGATCGACGGCGGCGGCGCGGAAGGTGTCGCCTGCGCCCATTACCACGCGTTTACCCTGCTGTTTTAACTGATAGGCTAGTTTGCCGATTGTGGTCGTTTTACCCACTCCATTGACGCCAACCACCATAATGACATAAGGTTTGACGCCAGCGGGCAGGGAGTAGTCTTCAACATCGACCGTATTATTCTCTGATAGGAGCTGTACGATTTCGTCGCGCAGTATTTCATTGAGCTCGGCCGTGCCCAGGTACTTATCACGGGCCACCCGAGCCTCGATACGCTCGATGATTTTGATGGTCGTCTCCAGCCCCACATCAGAAGAGATGAGGATGGCCTCCAGCTCGTCCAGCACTTCAGCATCGACCGTCGATTTGCCAGCGATGGCTTTGGAGAGCTTCCCAAAGAAGTTTTCTTTGGTTTTTTCCAGGCCTTTGTCGAGTTCCTGTTTTTTTTCTTTGTTGAAGAACTTATTGAAAAAGCTCATTTCTGGTGATTTTCAGGCTTGGGTACTTGCGGAAATAAATAAAGAGGCTTCCCTTTTGTGCAAAAGGAAAGCCTCTCCATTCAGCTTGCAGCTTGGGAAGCCAAAGCTGCAATTTATTTGCTGGCAAAAAACGCTTCCACCTCGTCTTTGCGGATAATAACCTCCTTATAGGTGTATTTGCCAGTCTTAGGATCCTTTATGCTTTTTACCACTTTTACATGGTCACGGCCGGAGCCGGCATTAGCCGAACGTTGGGCGACCCGGGCGTTTTTTGATACTTTCTTTGCCATTTTACTTCACTTTTGATGTTATTGAGTTAGTAACACCCCAAAAATAAGCATTATTGCCATAACATACAAGCCTGCGGGCGCTTATTTAATTTCCCGGTGAACCGTCATGCGCTTCAGGATGGGGTTGAACTTTTTCAGCTCGAGCCTGTCCGGTGAGTTTTTACGGTTCTTTTGCGTGACATAGCGGGAGGTGCCCGGCATGCCCGAGTTTTTATGCTCAGTACATTCGAGGATAATCTGGATGCGGTTTCCTTTGCTCTTCTTAGCCATCTTGCTTGGAGTTTAAAAATTTTACAATTCTACGCCCGCGTCGAAGCCTTTTCTTTTGGCTTCTTGAAGGAACTCGTAAATGCCGAGTTTATCAATGCAGCGCATCGCGTGGGCCGAAACTTTGAGCGTTACCCACTCATCTTTCTCAGGGATATAGAAGCGCTTCTTCTGCAGGTTGGGCAGAAAGCGGCGGCGCGTTTTACGGTTGGAGTGCGAAACCGAATTGCCGGACATCGGACGCTTCCCGGTTAGTTGACAAACTTTAGACATGGTAACAATACTTTTTAGTGACTCCGTCAAGATTCGAACTTGAAACCTTCTGATCCGTAGTCAGATGCTCTATCCAATTGAGCTACGGAGCCGTTTTTTTTAATTGCGGATGCAAAGGTAAGCCGATTTTTTTTCTTGCCAAAGCCTTTAGCATTTTTTTTTGCAAAAGGTTTAGGAAGGGGATTTCATTTGCATTACATCGCTTTCAACCGCACCAGGGGGGCAAAAGTTTCCCCTGGCGGGCATTTTTCAGCTTTGCGGTTCAATCGCGGAGGAACTCCAGTTCATCGCGGGGCGATAATTTCGCCATGACGGAAGGCTGGGCGGCCATTTTATCGCTGCGGCGATAGCGGGAGACGTAGTCCACTTTTTCAATCACATCGGAGCTGATGGCCCCGAAGTGGATGGGGTAATAGCCCTGGCGCAGGTCGGCGGGTATGGCGACGAGGGGGTGGCCCAAGGCTTTGATGAGCGTGGCGCAGTAGTTGTCTTGTACCAGGCGGATGGCAACGCTGCCATCTTCAGCGGGGATGCTTGCCGACAGATTGCGCGCCTCGCCATAGACGATGGTCAGTGGGCGGAGGTGGTAAAGCAGCAGGGTTTCAATGCGAGGGTGCAGCCTGCCGACGTAGTGCCGCAGCATCTCCAGTGAATTGACCAGCACTTCCATGCTCAGGGCATCGTCATTTTGCCTGAACTGGCAGATGCTGGCTACAGCTTCTTCGTTGCAGGCGTCGCAGCCGATGCTCCATACCGTATCAGTAGGATAAAGGATCAGGCCGCCCTTGCGCAGGGTAGATAGGGCGCTATCGAGGTCGTAGTTTTGAACCATAGTAGCCCTTCCATTGGTAGAACTCGTCATATACGCATAACGTTTTGAGTCGTTAATAACTCGGTTGTACAGCGATAATCGGTTTTGGGGAACATGCCAGGCTTTCCCCCTTATCAGGGCTTTGCTTGAAAATAGTGGCTAAGATAACAGCGCCTCCCAACGCTTGGTTCTGTCATTAATATTGCGAACCTGCAAAATATAATTCCAAATCGCCTGGATTTTGAAAACTATATTTATCTTGACCCTATTATGAAAACAACGCTATTTAAAAACTAAAAACCAGGCTTGCTATTGTCCTGTTAAGCCTGATAGACTGTTAAAAACGATGCGCTTACGCTATTTATTACACAACTTGATGATTTTGGGGGTGCTGTTTATGGCGCGGCCCTTGTGGGCGGCCCACATCATCGGTGGAGAGATAACCTACGAATGCCTGGGCTGGGCCAATGGCGACCCGGCCAGCAATACCCGCGCCTATCAGTTCACCATGTATATATATAGGGACTGCCAGGGTGGAGGTGCCCGTTTCGATTCAGCGCCGGGTGCTCCTTACGCTGCCACCGTCACTATCTATGAGGAAGGCAACCCGGTACCCGTCCTGAATATCAGCCTCAGCGCGCCAACGGTTTCTTTCATCAACCCCGATGCGGGCAACCCCTGCCTGCGCGTCCCGCCCACGGTGTGTGTAGAACAGGGGCTCTACACTTTCCCCCTGATAGAGTTGCCGGTTTCCGACCGCAGCTATTTCATCGTTTATCAGCGTTGTTGCCGCAACAACACGATTACGAATATTCTTGACCCCGGCGGTTCGGGGGCTACCTACTTTGTAGAATTGACGCCCCGCGCACAGTTGTTCTGCAACAACAGCCCGGTTTTTGACGATTTCCCTCCGGTAGTAATCTGCGTCGGCGAGCCTTTGAACTTTGCCCATGCCGCCACCGATGCCGATGGGGACCAGCTCGTTTACGAATTTTGTGCCCCCTTCCTGGGCGGCGGGCTGAACTTCAATGCCCCCTTTGCCTTCAATGGGCTGGCCCCTAATCCCGATGCGCCGCCGCCCTACTCGCCCATCGCCTTTGTAGCGCCTTTCTACAGCCCGCTATCCCCATTGGGTATCAATGCGGGCATCAACATCAACCCCAATACGGGCCTGGTCACCGGAGTGCCGCAAACCCAGGGGCAGTTTGTGGTCGGTGTTTGTGTCAAGGAGTACCGCAACGGCGAGCTATTGAGCATCGTGCAGCGAGACTTTCAGTTTAATGTCACTACCTGCAGCCCCACAGTGGTGGCTGATATCAGAGAGGACGGCATGACCGCCGATGATGAATTCCTGATCAGCCGCTGCGGGGATACTCGCATCACTATCCTGAACCAAAGTTTTCAGCAGTCCAGTATCAGCCAGTTCTTCTGGGTTTTCGAATTGGGCGACAGAGACACCACCATAAATACTTGGCATGCTACAGTCCCTTTTCCCGGGCCAGGGGAGTACCGGGGCTGGCTTTACCTCAATCCCGGTACCGAGTGCGGGGATACGGCCCGCATCCTGGTGCGCATCTTCCCGGAAATAAAAGCCGATTTCAGTTATGCTTATGATACTTGTCGGGCGGGGCCAGTTTTGTTTACTGATTTGAGCGCTTCCGGTGCTGCTTTAACCAACTGGAGCTGGGCTTTTGGCGACGGGCAGGGGGCTAGCGGCCAAAGCCCCAGCCACGTCTATACCGCGCCGGGTATCAATGCCGTTAGCCTGCGTGTGACCGATGTCAATGGTTGCCAGGACTCTATGCGCCAGGAAATCACCTATTTCCCGGTGCCGGCCCTGCTCATTGTATCTCCCAACTCTTTCGTGGGCTGTGCCCCGGGCGCTATCTTTTTTAATAATCTATCCACTCCGATCAATGAGGATTATGAAATCTTTTGGGACTTTGGAGACGGCGGCAGTTCGGCGGAGATCAGCCCGGAGCACGTTTTCTTACAGGAAGGCAGTTATTCGATAGCCCTCGAGGTGATTTCTCCGATCGGCTGCCGTACGGATACCCTCTTTCACGATCTCATTGCGATTGAGCCTTCGCCGGTGGCTGATTTTGCCTATAGCCCACCGGTGCCGGATAACTTCAATCCGGAGGTGCAATTCACCGACTTGTCCTCCGGTGCCAGCCGCTGGAATTGGAGCATCGGCGGCATGCCCTTCGCCATCGAGCAGAACCCCGTTTACGCTTTCCGCGATACCGGCCTGCACGAGGTACAGCTGATTGTTGTCCATCCCAGTGGTTGTCGAGATACCACGATACAGTATGTTGACGTTGTTCCTAAAGTCACCTATTTTTTGCCCAATGCCTTCACCCCCAACGATGATGCGATTAATGACGTTTTTATAGGCAAAGGTTTCCTACGGGGTATCAAGTCTTTTGAAATGAGTATCTGGAATCGCTGGGGTGAAGAAGTTTTTCGGTCGGACGACCCCCTGCAAGGGTGGAATGGCAGGAAAAACAACCACGGGCAGCCTTTGCCTACAGGGGTATATGCCTGCCTGGTGCGCTATGCCGGCCCACGGGGCGACCTGGTCGAACTGCGGGGGCAGGCTACTTTGGTACGCTAGAGAAAACTTGATAATACTGAAAAACAAAATCCTTGTCAAAGATGAAGCTACAAAGACATAAGGCATTCGCGCTCGCCATCTTCCTGCTTACTGCCTGGGCTGCCCAGGGCAAGCATATTATCGGAGGCGTGATGACCTACAAATGCCTGGGCAATGGCAATTACGACTTCACGCTCAAGGTCTATCGGGATTGCAACTGTACGGGCTGCGCCGACTTTGATGACATCGCATTTATCGCGATTTATAACTGTACAGGCACTGCTTGTAACGCCGAAAGCCAAGCTAATCCATTTGGCCGTATCAATGTGCCCATTCAGAGTGTTAGCCGGGTGACGCCGCCTGACTACCCCTGCCTTATCCCGCCTGACGTATGCGTAGAAGAAGGGATTTATCGTTTCCAGGTCAACCTGCCTCTATCTACAGCAAGTTATCACATTTCCTATCAGCGCTGTTGCCGCAACGAAACGATCAGCAACATCATCGCCCCGGATGATGTGGGTGCTACTTATACCATAGAAATAACCAGGGCAGCGCAGGAATTGTGCAACAACAGCCCGGAGTTTGACGAGTTCCCCCCTATTGTTATCTGTGCGGGCAGCCCATTGGAGTATGATCATTCCGCTACCGATCCTGATGGAGACCAATTGGTTTATCGCTTTTGCCCTCCACTATTAGGAGGTGGCTCATTGCTCGCCCCCGGTTTGTATCAAACCTGTGCCGGCGCCCGTCCCGAACCCTCTTGCCCGCCGCCTTACGGTACGGTGACCTTTATTGCTCCAGATTATACCGCCACCCAACCGATGGGCGGCAACCCGGTAATTTCAATTGACCCCAATACAGGCCTGATTACGGGTACTCCTACCGCCTTGGGGCAGTTTGTCGTTGGGGTTTGTGTAGAGGAGTACCGCAATGGGGTTTTGTTGAGCAAGGTGTTTCGGGATTTTCAGTTTAATGTAGCCCGCTGTGATCCAACGGTTATTGCACAAGTCGCTGCTGATGAGGTGATTGAAGGGCAGGAGTTCCTGGTCACTTCCTGCGGGGAAAGCACCATCACTTTCGGTAATGAGAGCTTCCAGCGCAGCTTCATCGATTTTCATCAGTGGTCTTTCGATATGAAAGGCCAGGTGGAAACTTTTGGTGCCTGGGAGCCTACGGTCACCTTCCCCGACACGGGCACCTATCTGGGCACCCTCATCCTCAACCCCGGCACCACTTGCGGTGACACCGCCCGTATCCGGGTGCAGATATTTCCGGAGATCGATGCGGATTTTAGCTTTGTTTATGACACCTGCACCGCCGGGCCTACGGTTTTTACCGACGCTTCAGTTTCGGGCAGTGGAATGATTACTAACTGGGATTGGGGTTTTGGTGATGGCGGCGTTTCGGCACAGCAAAACCCCACTTACATTTTCCGAGACCCTGGCGACTTCCCCGTTACGCTCACGGTAACGGACATCAACGGCTGTCAGGATGCCCAGACGAGGGTGTTGTCTTATTTCCCCATTCCCGAGCTGCTGATTATCGCGCCTAGCTCTTTTCTGGGTTGTGAGCCAGCGGAGATATTTTTTGATAATCTTTCTTTCCCCATCAGTGAGGCCTACGACATCCTATGGGAATTTGGCGATGGCGGCATCGGCACCGAGGTCAGCCCCACTTATGTATATGAAAAACCAGGCACATACACGGTTTCCCTCAATGTCGTCTCGCCGCTGGGGTGCCAGACTGATACTACTTTCAATAGCTTGATTACCATTTTGCCTTCGCCTATCGCCGGCTTCTCCTATACTCCGAGCGATCCCAGCAATATCCTACCCACGGTCAATTTTATCGATCAGTCGCAGTTTGCTGCCAACTGGCTTTACGATTTTGGCGGGGGCCAACGTTCTACCCAGCCCAATCCCTCGTTTACCTTTCGGGATACCGGCTTGTACCAGGTGATGCAAATCGTGACTCACCCGAGTGGCTGCCGCGACACGGCTTTTCAATTGGTGGATGTGCGCCCGGAAGTGCGCTATCACCTGCCCAATGCTTTTACGCCCAATGATGATGGCATCAACGACCAATACTTGGGGATCGGTATCATGGATGGGGCTACGAATTTCAGCATGACCATCTGGAATCGCTGGGGTGAGGCCATCTTTGAAACCAGCGACCCTTTTGAAGGCTGGAATGGCCGCAAGCACAATACCGGACAGCCCGTGCCCAATGGGGTTTATGCCGTGGTCGTCACTTTCAATGGGCCTCGGGGAGAGCCGTTTGAAATCAAAGGGATAGCGACGGTAGTGCGGTAGTGGGCTATGCAGAGATGTTTTTTTGCTTAAATCTATTTTGCGCTAGGTTTTTTAAATAAGGAGTTGTACCTTTGCCCCGCTAAAAAAAGACGCTGTCAATTTCAAATCGAAAAGCGATGGATGCTATAAAATTCGTACAAGAACAACTAATGCCGAAGCGGGAGTTTCCGGCTTTCCGCGCGGGCGATACCGTGGTGGTAAATTACAAAATCGTAGAAGGAGACAAGGAGCGTATCCAGTCTTTCCGCGGCGATGTACTCCAGATTAAAGGTGAAGGCGCGACTAAAACCTTCACCGTCAGGAAGATATCTAATGGGGTGGGCGTAGAGCGCATTTTCCCGTTTGCATCTCCAAATATCGTGGAAATCCAGTTGATGAAGCGCGGCAAAGTCCGCCGTGCTCGTTTGTATTACCTGCGGGGCTTAGTGGGCAAAAAAGCCCGTATCAAGGAACGCAAGTTCATCAAGAGCCAGGATTAAGAGCGGCGAGCCGCTCAAGCCGATAAAAAAACGGGCAATTGCTACTGCAGTTGCCCGTTTTGTCGTTTGGTGAAATCAACCAGGGTTTAGAGCAGCTTGGGCGGCTTTACTTGGCCGTTGAGGGTGAAATCGTAAATTAATCTATAAAAAGTCAGGTCATTACTGTAATTTTGACCATGATTGTGCCGGGCAGCAGCCTGCATTAGCCAGGATGCCCTTGCGGCCAGCCTAAAAAGAACCGACCATAACTATTCAACCATGCATCCCGTACGCCGCCTCGCTGCTATCATGTTTGCCGACATAGCCGGATATACCTCGATGATGCGGCAGAATGAAACCGAGGGCATGCAGCGGCTCAAACGCTTTCGGGCGGTATTGGAAGAAAACGTCGCCAAGCGCCATGGCAAGATACTGCAATACTATGGCGATGGCTGCCTCATCCTCTTTGATAGCGCCGTAGAAGCGGTTGCTTGTGCCAAGGAGATACAACTGCTGCTCCTGCAAGAGCCAGCAGTACCCTTGCGCATCGGTATCCATGTGGGCGATATCGTGACAGAGGGCGATTACATTTATGGAGATGGGGTCAACCTGGCTTCCCGCGTGGAGTCTTTGGGCGTTCCGGGCTCCATCCTCATTACCGAGCGCGTTATCCACGATTTGCGTAGCCATCCACAGTTCAGCCCAGTTTCGTTGGGCAAGTTTTCCTTTAAAAACATCAACGAGCCGATGGAGATATTCGCCCTGTCGGATACGGGGATCGTCGTGCCGCGGGAAGAAGATTTGGTTCATGGGCTCAAAGTAAAGCCGGCTAAGCTTCCCCGTCAACCTAGGCAGCCCTGGGGCTGGTTTGCAGCAGCTGCATTGCTGTTGATCCTGTTTGCCCTTGCCATTTATCTGTGGCTGCCAGAGCGTGATAGGGTAGAGGGAGGTGGCCAAGCTGCTCCAGAGCCCCAGTCTATCGCCGTTTTGCCTTTTCGCGATCTGAGCCCGGAAGGCGGGCATCAGTATTTCGGCGACGGGATTGCCGAAGACATCCTCAACGCGCTAGCTCAGGTGCAAAGCCTCAAAGTAGCCGGGCGGACCTCTTCCTTTTCCTTCCGTGGCAGTGAGTTGAGCATGCCGGAAATCGGGCGTCAGTTAGGTGTAGGTGTGGTATTGGAAGGCAGTGTGCGGCGTATTGACAGCAAGCTGCGGGTGACGGCCCAATTGGTGAATGCGGCCAGCGGCTACCAAATCTGGTCGCAGCGCTACGATCGCCAAATTGAAGACATCTTCTCCATCCAGGATGAAATCGCCCAGGCCGTAGCCGAAAACCTCAAGCTTATCCTATTGGATGGGGGGCGGCAGCCGCTGACCCTCAATCGCGAAGCCTACGACTGGTATCTGCGCGGCAAGCACAAGCTCAGCCAGCGCTCTGATGGTTCCGAAGCAGCGGTAGATTTTTTTCAGCGTGCGCTGGAGCTAGACCCTGATTTCGCCATGGCTTACGCCGGCTTGGGCAACGCCTACCTCTGGCTAGGTTGGAGCAATGGGCTACCTTCCAATGAAGCTTTCCCGCTGGCTCGGAAATACGCCCGGGAAGCCCTCCAACGCGACAGCTCCCTGGCTTACGCTCATTCTATCCTGGGCTCGGTCAGCTTGTGGCATGACTGGGATTGGCCCGCAGCGCAGCAAGCCCTTGAAAAAGCCATTGCGCTCAACCCTTCTGAAGCGGCTGCCTGGCTCGACCTGGGGTGGTACTATGCTGTGGCCGGCGATTTCGAACAGGCTATCGCTCACCAGGAAAAAGCCGTCGCCATTGACCCCCTCAACCTGGAATACAATATCGACCTGGCGGATATCAACCGCATGGCTGGCAACTACGATAAAGCGCGTGCAATAGGGGTAGCGATGAAAGAGCTTTACCCCAATAATAGCGAAACCTACTGGCTGTTGGGTATGATTGATTATGTGGAAGGGAATTATAACCGGGCTGTTGACAACTTTACCCAATCGGTGCGTTTATCTGCCGAAGAGGGTTGGTCGGTCATGCACCTGGCTATGGCTCAGGCTAAAGCCGGGCAGCAGGCCTCGGCCGTAGCCCAGCTCGCCCGCCTGGAAAAGGATACAGAGGTTTTAGAGGCGGCAGTAGTAGAAATGGTGCCAGTGCTCTGGAATCTGGACCGGAAAAAAGCTGCCTTGGATTGGCTGGATCGCTCCTTCCAGCAGCGCGCCAATTGGATGATCTCGCTGCGCATGGACCCGCTCTGGGATGAAATGCGCGCCGAACAAAAGTTTCAGGAATTGCTGGCAAAGATGGATTTCCCGGATTAATTGGGCTGCTGGTAGTTTGAGCAAGGAAAATATCGGCCCGGCACGAGATTTTTCCCGTAAAAAGCGTTATCATTATAAACAAAGTGAGAATGCCAATGCTAACCATCAAACACACCGTCCTGGAGCGTTTCCTCAAGTATGTAACTGTCGATACGCAATCGGACCCCGAATCCACTTCTTTCCCCTCTACTGAAAAACAGAAAAACCTTGGCAAAATCTTGGTGGAAGAACTGCTGGAAATGGGTATTGCTGATGCCCATTTAGATGAGCACGGCTATGTTTATGCCACCATACCTGCCAATACCGACAAAAAGGATGTGCCCGTAATCTGTTTTTGTTCCCACATGGATACTTCGCCAGATAGTAGCGGCAAGGATGTCAAGCCGATTATACACCATAAATATAATGGTGAAGATATTCATCTGCCAGATGGCGCCCCGGTAGTTTTGCGCACCAAAGACCATCCCGATTTGTTGGAGCAGATTGGCAACGACATCATCACCGCCAGCGGCACCACGCTCTTAGGAGCGGACAACAAGGCAGGCCTGGCGGAAATCATGGATGCGGCCCATTTCTTTATGACCCATCCGGACGCGAAACGCGGCACCATCAAAATCCTTTTCACGCCCGACGAAGAAATCGGCCGGGGTGTAGACCATGTGGACTTGAAGAAGCTCGGGGCCGATTTCGCCTATACTATTGACGGCGAAAAGTGCGGGACACTGGAAGACGAGACTTTTTCCGCTGATGGCGTGGCTATTGAAATCACTGGGGTAAGCATCCACCCCGGCTTTGCCAAAGGGAAAATGGAAAGCGCCCTGAAAATCGCTGCTGATATCATCGCTGGCTTGCCCAAAGGCCACCTGTCGCCGGAAACGACGGAGGGCAAGGAAGGTTTCATCCATCCCGTTTCGATGAGCGGCGCCGTGGAGCAAGCCAAGATACAATTCATTATCCGCGATTATACCGACGAGAAACTCCAGGAGCACGAATCCCGGCTGCATCAAATCATGGAAGGGGTGTTGAAAAATTATCCGAATTCCCGCGCCGAATTCAAAGTGACCGAGCAGTACCGCAATATGAAAGTAGTGTTGGATCGCTACCCACAGGTGGCGGAAAATGCCCTGGAAGGCATGCGCCGTGCTGGCTTGAAGCCCGAACAACAGAGTATCCGCGGTGGCACCGACGGCTCGCGCCTCTCTTTCATGGGGCTGCCTTGCCCCAATATTTTTGCGGGCGAGCACGCCTTCCACTCTAAGGAAGAATGGGTTTCCGTGCAGGATATGCAAAAGGCGGTAGAGACCATCATCCATACCGCAATGGTTTGGGAGGAAAGGGCGTAGGCCAAGGCTGGGGAATAGCTTTTTGCAAGCCTCGTCTAGCTGTTGCCATTTTGTCGGCAAGGGATGCTGCGCAGGTGCCAGTTTGTCCGGATAGTAGGTTTCGGCATTTTTCTTGTTGTCTCTTTAAATCAAGTTCCGTCTTTGATTTTTCGCGGACTTCCATAACCAAAAGAAACAATGATGTCCTTCAACGAGAATGACCTGATTACAATGGAAGAGATAGAGGAGCAAACTAGTAGTAAGGGGGCTTTGCAGCCAGCAGAGCATCTCTTACCCCAGACTTTGTCAATTTTGCCATTGGGGCAGCGGCCTATCTTTCCTGGCGTTATCTTGCCGACCGCTTTCTCCGGAAAAGAACAAGTTGAGGCCCTGAAGACAGCCGTTGAGGAACAAGACGGCTATATCGGGCTGGTTTACGCCCGGGAGTTGAACGAGGAAGATTATACCGAATCTGATTTGTATGAAGTGGGCACGGTATATCAGGTCATGCGGGTTCATAACATCGGCACCAATCTGGTGCAGGTGCTTGGGCGTGGCGTAGCCCGCTTTCACCGCCGGAAAACGGTCTTAGTCAAGCCAGGCTTGCGCTGGCTGGTGGAGTATCGCTACGACTCCCTGGAGAAGCCCAGCCCAGAGTTAAAGGCTTATATGATGGCAATCAGCTCTGATGTCAAAGACCTGCTGAGGCTCAACCCTTTGTTTAAGGAGCAGGTCAATTTGATCGTGGGGCAGCTGAATTACGATACGCCAGGGCTGACCATGGATTTAATCGGCAATCTCCTTTCGGTTGATGGCAACGCGCTGCAGGAGCTGCTGGAAACCTTTGATCTGCTCGAACGCGCCAAGCATTTACTCAAGTTGGCTAAAGAAGAGCTAGAGGTTGCTAAGATTCAAAACCGCATCTCCCAGCAGATCGACGAAAAGGTCAGCCAGCAGCAAAAAGAGTTTTTTTTGCGCGAACAGCTTAAGGCCATCAAGAAAGAGTTGGGCATGGAGAAAGAGGAGGGGGAGTCGGAACTGGAAAAAATCCAGGAGAAACTGGCGGGCAAGATGCTGACGGAAGAGGCGCAGAAAGTGGTCAAAGAGGAAATGGATAAATTACAAACCCTAAGCATGCAATCGCCTGAGTTTGCAATGACGAGGAACTATCTGGAAGCGATTGCTGACCTGCCCTGGGGCATTTTTTCTGAAGACAATTCTGATATCCGCAAGGCTAGGGAGATACTAGACCAGGATCACTATGGGCTAGAAGAGGTCAAAGAGCGCATCCTGGAGTTTTTGAGTACCATTATCCGGCGTGGAGCTATCGGCGGCTCGATCATCTGTCTGGTTGGCCCGCCGGGGGTAGGTAAGACCTCCGTGGGCAAATCCGTCGCCAATGCTTTGGGGCGGGAGTTTTTCCGCTTCTCCGTAGGCGGTATGCATGACGAGGCTGAAATCAAGGGTCACCGGCGCACCTATATCGGTGCTATGCCTGGTAAAATAATCCAGGCCCTTAAGCGCCTGGGTACTTCCAACCCGGTTATTATGCTGGATGAAATCGACAAGATCGGCACCAGCTTCCGGGGAGACCCCGCTTCGGCTCTGCTCGAAGTGCTGGACCCGGAGCAAAATAACTCCTTCCTGGACCACTTCCTGGATATCTCTTACGACCTCTCCAACGTGCTTTTCATCACGACGGCCAATCAATTGGATACGATTCCCAGCCCGCTGCTAGACCGCATGGAGGTCATCCGCCTGCCGGGCTATATCCTGGAGGAAAAAGTGCAGATTGCTCGCCGCTACCTCATCCCTAAGCAGTTAAAAGAACACGGTTTTAAAGCCGATGAAATCAGCTTTGAGGATGAGGCTATCGAGTATATCATTGACCAGTACGCACGCGAGGCGGGGGTGCGCAACCTGGAGAAGCAAATCCGCAAAATCATCCGCAAGGCAGGCCTGAAAATGGCCGAGCAGGAAACCGTGCAGTTGAAGATCAATAAAGCTGGCGTGGAGCAGTGGCTGGGCAAGCCCATCTTCAATACAGAAAAGCTCTATAACAAACCCATGACTGGCGTAGTTTTGGGCTTGGCTTATACGACCATGGGAGGGGCTACCCTTTATGTAGAAGCCTCGGCCATCCCCAGTAAAAGCGTGGGCTTTCAACATACTGGGCAATTGGGTGAAGTGATGAAGGAATCCAGCGAGATTGCCTACAGCTACGTCCGTTCCCGCGTTGGGCAAATGGATGCGTATCGAGATTTTTTCGATCGCCATCTCATCCATTTGCACGTCCCAGCCGGTGCTACCCCCAAGGATGGCCCTTCTGCCGGCATCACCATGGCACTAGCCTTATATTCCCTGGCAACCAACCTGCCAGTTCGAAATGACATTGCCATGACCGGTGAGCTCACCTTGACGGGGAAAGTATTGCCCATCGGTGGGGTAAAAGAGAAAACTATTGCTGCTCGTCGGGTCGGCATTGCAAATTTGATCCTGCCCGAAGATAACCGTAAAGATTTCGAGGAGCTTCCGGATTATATCCGGGAAGGTATCCAGGTGTATTATGCTGATTTCTTCGATGATGTACTGGCAGTGGTCTATTCGCAACAGCGCTTTTAGGGCCATTCGGGCGATTTATCAGCAAAAGGATAGATAACATAATGACGCAGTGGTTTGCTCCCAGCCAGGCAGTATGTATCCTGCCCTGCGCAAGCTTGGCTTGAGAAAAAATCAATCTTATTACATTTTTTTTGATTTTTACTTGCATGGGTTGATGATATTGCTTAAATTTGCCACGATATTTTGAATATGTAGCTAGCTATCTATTTCTTCCCCCCTCCCCCCTTATAAGCTACTCGATTTTGCTTTGCTATCTATGTACATCTTGTCTTTCAATAGGAACTACTGGTCTTACTTAGTGTTCTAGGTTTTTTTACGAAAGGAAAAGCTCCCAAGATCAGATATCTATTCGTCAGAGAAGAAGTGCCATACAATCACTGCATACCAAGATTGGTTTTTTCCAACAAAGACAGGAGCGGCTTCTGGAAAGTTGTTTAAGCTCTTTGTTACGTCGTCTATTGGCATGTTTATGTGGTAGGATATTTAGTGCTGACCTCTTTTGTATTGACGTGCTTTTTGGCCCAGGCAATTTATCATAAACCTACGGGACTGAAGTAGAGGCTGGAATTTAGATGTGTCCGTTTTCTCTGATTCAGATGCATTTTACTTCCGGATATCTCTTGTTGATAGATAAATATTTTTAACCAAAATGATTATTACATCATGAACAAACACTACCAAACCGTGCATCTGTACAGGAAGCTCAATCGGTTGACAATCCTGGTTTTAGGATTGCTTTTTGTCAACCTATACGCTACTGCACAATGCGGTGTACAACAAACCCAACCCTATGGGCCTGATCCGTGCAATGCTAAAATCTTCTGTTCCAATAATGGAGGCGTGGAGCTTTTTTTGGCTTGCACCCCATCAGCCGATACCGATGGAGAAGGCGTCAATCGTTCGCTCCCTAGTATCCCCAATGGCACTGGTGCTTTAATCCCGACAGACCCCTGCTATATGTCGGGGTTCAACGTGCAGTGGATTAAGTTTGCCACTCCGGCAGGCATCAACTCTGTCAAATTGGATGTTGATAATACCGACTACTGGAGCTTGTATTGGACCTTTGACCCCAATGAATGCGACTTGGCTAACCTCAACTATCTGACTTGTGGCGACCAAGCCGCGACTAACGGCTTTTTGACCGTTACTAATCCCGACCCAGGTATTGGTGCCAATACCATTACCTACTACTACATTGGTTTTTATTTTGAGAATACCTCAAATCGCAATGCCAATTTCAAAACCAAGGAGTGCGAATCTGCCTGTTCACCTTCAATAACCTGCCCACCTCCGGGGAATTTTGAATGTGACAATCTGGCTGGAATCAACAATTGGCTCAATTCGGCAACTTTTGACGGTTGTGGCCAAAACGTGAATGTGACGACCAACTACAGCTCTAACCTCTTCACCGGTTGTAATGGCACGGGTACTGTTACCATTACGTTCACCCTCAGAGATGCTGCTGGGACAGCACTGGCTAGCTGTACACAAAGCCTCACCATCACGGATACTAATCCTCCGGTTATTTCTTGTCCGGTTAATATTACGGTGCAGTGCGATCAATCTACTGATCCTTCAGTAACGGGCATGGCCACGGCTATGGATAATTGCGATGATAATCCCAGCATCACTTACCTGGACCAGGTGACACCCGGTAATTGCCTGGACAATTATACCATCACCCGCACCTGGAAAGCCACTGATGCCTGCAGCAACTCCTCGACCTGCGTACAGACCATCAATGTGGTAGATACGCAAGCGCCAATGCTCTCTGGCGTGCCGGCCAATACCACCGTAGAGTGCAACGCAGTGCCCGCCCCGGCCCAGCCTACAGCTTCTGACAACTGCGACCCGGCCCCCACGGTCTCCTTCAGCGAGGTGCGCACGGACGGCAACTGCTCCGACAACTACACCCTGACGCGCACCTGGACGGCGACGGACCGTTGCGGCAACAGCAGCTCACAGTCGCAGGTGATCACGGTACAGGATACCCAAGCGCCGATGCTCTCTGGCGTGCCGGCTAACATGATGGTACAATGTGATCAGCCTATACCTGCGCCCGCCGCCCCGACGGCTACCGACAACTGCGACCCGGCCCCGACGGTCTCCTTCAGCGAAGTACGCAC